>CAIWHP010000166.1 GCA_903912445.1 uncultured Lentisphaerota bacterium | reverse complement strand
GGCGTCTTCTGCCTTGTTGGTGTTCATGTCGGGTACACTCGCAGGTGTCTTTCCAACCAAGGGCCTGTCTTCACGGGGCTAGTTCGCGTTGCATGTCGTTCAAGAGCTGCTGGAGCTTCGTCCGCTCCGGCTCGCGGAACCGGTGGAACGGCTCGGCCATGCAATCGTCGCAAAGGCCTTGCAGCGACAGGGCGCACTTGATGCCCTTGATGATGGCCGACGAGTGCCGGCCGATACGATAGAGGTCGCCGACGCGCATGACCTGCGCGTGGAGCTGGCGGGCCAAGGCGATATTTCCATCGCGAGCCGCGCCGTACAGGTCCACATAGAGTTGCGGGAACACGTTCGCGCCGCCGCTCACGCCGCCGTGGCCGCCGGCGAATACCGCATCGGCGAGCATCTCCTCCGGTCCGATCAGCAAGGACCAATCGGGGCGCTGTGGCAGGAGGCGGATGGCCTGATGGAAGTACGTCATGTTGCCGGAGCTGTCCTTGAGCCCGATGATGCGCGGGTTGTCCATCGCGCGGCGCAGGGTCTCCAACTCGTACTGCACCTTGGTCAGCGACGGCATGTTGTAGAGGAACAGCGGCAGCGGCAGCTCCGGGACGAGGCAGGCGAGGTACTCCTGCAGCTCCGGCTGCGCCTCCGGCAGGTAGTAGGGCGGCGCGAGCACGACCGCATCGGCGCCGGCGTCGGCCGCGGCCCGCGCGATGTGCACCGACTCGACGAAGGCCGTGTCCGTGATCCCCACCAGCACGCGCACGCGGCGCCGCACCAGCGCGCAGGTGCGCTCGATGAGCTCGCGCCGCAGCCGGTAGCCCAGGCTGGGTCCCTCGCCCGTCGTGCCGAGGATGAAAACCCCGCTGACGCCGCCGGCGATCACGTGCTCCAGCAGCCGATCCAGCCCGGCCACGTCCAGCGTGTCGCGGCCCGTGAGCGGCGTCACCAGCGGCGGAATGATTCCAGTATAGGTAGTCGTCATGCGCCCATCCTGCCCGAAGCGTGCAATTCCGTCTTGCAGAATCGTCGCGGAGACGATATTGCACACCGGCATGGACCGGCTCACCCAGCCCCGCGGCGAGCACCGCGTGCGCGGAGAAGCGTTCGACCTGCCCCTCGTGGAGCAGGTCAGCACGTTCCACAGCCTGCACGCGGCGCGCATCACCTGGCACGCGCACCACCGCTTCGAGCTGATCTTCGTGCGCGACGGTGCGACCTCCTACGAATTCCGGGACGGCCGCACGGTGGAGGTGGCCGGCGCGCGGTTCGTGGTGCTCCCGCCGCGGCACACGCACCGCGCGCTGCACGACGTGCGCACCCCCGCCAGCCTGTGCGGGGTGATCTTCGACCCGCGCGCCGCCGGCGCGCGCCGCCACACGCCGTTCACCGCGCGCGACCTGGCGTGGCTGGCGCGCCACTACGAGGCCCACACGCTGGAAGCGCACCCGATGGGCGCCGACCTGCGCCGGCAAGTGGATGCGCTCGATCGCCTTGCCCAAAACTGGCCGGCGCATCACGATGCCGCCGCCGCGGCCGAACTGCGGTTGCTCGCGTGCGCCATCATCTTCGAGGCTGCCCGCCAGCTCACGGGCGCTCGGCCCGTACAGGGGAAACGGGCCGTGGACGCCGCGCTGACCCATCTGCAGGCCCACTTCCACGAACCGCTGCCCATGGCCGACCTCGCCCGCGCAACCGGCTGCAGCCGCGCGCGCCTGTTCCAACTCTTCAAGGAAAACACCGGCCTGACGCCCAACGACTATTTGCAGCGGCTCCGCGTGAACAAAGCCCGCGACCTGCTCGTGCACTCCACCCGGAGCATCACCGATGTCGCCTTCGCCACCGGCTTCTCCTCCAGCCAGTATTTCAGCAAAGTCTTCCGCAAGTACGACGGCACCACACCCACCGTGGCCCGGGAACGCCAAGCCAAATCCAGAACGCCTCAGAGGTAGGGGCGCCGTCTTGCTGCGCCCGTTCGTATCGCGCGCGAAACATATTGGGTGCAGCAAGACTGCGCCCTGCAAGGAAAGGTTCCAAGCGTTGGAAAAGTAAGCGCGAGAGTTTCCAAGGGTTGGAAAAACGCGTTTCCAGTCTCCACTCCTTGGAAAAGCAGCAGGATTATTTTTTCGCGGCGGCGGTTTTCAGGCCGTAGAAGTTGCACAGCGCCGGCTCGGCGGGGAACGCCTGCATCGCCGTGACGGGCGGCTGCGCATCGGTGTAGAGCAAGGCGGCCTCGCCTTTCTTGAGCGCGAGTTCGAAACTGCCGTCGGCAAGCTTTTTCAGCGGCACAGTGCAGCGCACGTCGCCAACGAGCGCGGGTTTGATGCGGCAGGGTGCGCCGGCGAGGCTCTGCACGCGCACCCATTGCGTCTGGCCGCCCTTGCGCACGGCGCTGACCAGGAACGCGCCCTCAGTGCGCAGGTTGTGGAACGCCACGTCCTTCCAGGCGTCGGGCACGCCGGGGAAGACGCGGATGTTCGCGCCCCAACTGGTCAGCAGGATGTCGTGCAGCGACTGCGCGGCGGAGAGCGGCGTCTCGATCACCGGCCCCGCCTCCAAGTACATCGTGTTCGCGGTGACCCGCTTGTCGAGCAACCGGTTCAAGTACATCACCGCGTCGTCGCGGCGGCCAACGGCGGCGCAGATCGAGGAGGCGCCGGTATAGGAATAGCCCTGCAGGGCCTTGGGCATGCCCATCCAATGATCCACCGACTTGTTGATGAGCGCCTGGTTCTCCGGTTGCTCGGGATTCATGATGTAGAGCGGGTAGATCATCAGCAGGTGCGAGTAGTGCCGGTGCGATTCCGCGAACGGCACCTTCGCCGAAATCATCAGGCCGTTCTGGTCCGTGGGATAGGGCGTCAGCTTGTCCAACGTCCGCCGCCATTGTGGGATTTGCGGATCGGCGATCTTCAGCTGGTCACACACCTGCAGCAACGTCTGGCAACCCCAGCGCAGCAGCGCGAGGTCGATGTTGCAATCGGGGTTCGGGCTGGGCTGTGTGGGATATTCGGGGCTGAGCCCGCGCGGAATGTGCAGCTTGCCGTCCGGTCCTTCCTGCAACTGGTGCAGGTAATAATTGATGCTGCGCTTGAGCAGCGGGAAGATCCGGTCGCGCAGCATCGCCTCGTCCATGCTGTAGCGATACTGGAGATAATAGTTGTGCACGGTCCACGGCAGGTTGCACAGCTCGTTGCCGCCGGCGCCGGCGCAGTCGTAGCTGCTCGTGCGGGCGATCGTGGCGGAATCGGCGCTGAATTCCTTGGCGTTCTTCGCCAGGTTCGTCGCGCCGTTGTCGAGCATGCGGCAGAGCGACTCGCCGAGTTCGAGGCGGTTCGCGCCAAGCACCGGCCAGTAGGTCAGCTGGATGTTCAGGTTCCACCAGATCTTCGGCCACGGCGTGCTGCGGAACCACGGCCCCATCAGGTCGATCGCCGGCCGGTCGGCGCGGGTCGCGCTGGCGAGCTTGTACATCTGCATCCAATAGAACCCTTCCAGCCGCGTGTCCGGGATGGACACGAAACTCGCCGGCCAGCAGGCGTGCCACCAGGCGCGATGCGACGCGCGCAACTTGGCCGCACCGTCCGCCAGCGCCGCCTGGACCGCCGCGGATGCCTCGGCGCGCGCCGCGCCCGGCACCTTGGCAGAGCCGACGCTCAACAGGACGGTGGACCGGCCCGCCTCGCCCGCGGCGCTGCTCCACACCACGGCGTGCTCGCCTTCGTCTTTCAGCGCCTGTACCGACACATTGAGCGCACCGTCACGGCTGGCCACCGGCGGCGGGTTCATTTCGTTGGCCGGAATCTTTTCCTTCTTATGGACCGAGCGCGGATTGGCCGCCAACCCGCCGTTCCAGACAAACGCAGGGTTCTGCTCGCCGCCTGTGGCTTGCACCTCGATCACCTGCACGAGCTTGTCGGCATGCGTAAAACTTTTCCAGGCAAGCGTGCCGCGATCGGTCGTCAACGTGCCGCTGGCCTCGGCATTCCACAAATCCAGCCGCATGGTGGAGGCCTGGATTTTACCGGCCGGCTTGAGCACGAGATCGCCGATGGGAATGCGGTTGCCACGGTAGGTCACATCGCTCCGCCCGATGTGCCAGCGCAAGCCCGGCCCGGTCTCCGGCGCGTAAAGCATCGCGCCCAACAGCCCATTGCCCAGAAAGGCACCGGAATCCCATTTGGGCGGCAGGATATTCCACGTGGGGTCATGCCGGCCGAGCGCCGCCGGCCAGTCAATCTTGTCCTGCACGACATCGGCGCCTATCGCCACGCCGCAGAGCAACAGAACCGCGAGGAATTTCTTCATGATGCATCTCCCATATTCATCGACATGTTGGAATCTGACTAGCCGGGAGCGGCGGCTTTCCACCCGCTGAATTTGAGAGGACAAGACCGCGTTTCTCCCGCGGCGGCAGGAATGCCGCCGCTCCCAGTTAACCGGATAATTTTGGAGGGCGGCGCGGTGCGCCGCCGTAGGCCACCGACCCGTGCGCAGCAAGACTGCGCCCCTGCCTGCTGCCCATCAATCCAAGAATCCAGTAATCCGCTCATCGCTTCATCACTTCGGCAGCAGGCCCAGTTCGGCGACGCTGACGTGGTTGCCGTCGGCGCTGTGCAGGGCGACGAACTTGACGAAGCGACCCCTGGCCGGCTTGGCGAAGTTCACCACCTGCTGGATCGGATTGGCCTTGATGTTCCCGAACTCGCCCTTGGCCGCCGGCGCGGCCCAAGCCTGGCCATCGGCACTCACATAGAGTTCGTACTGGTCCACGATGCCGCGCGTCGATCCGTCGCTGCGCGGCAGATAGGTGAACCCGCCGAGGTCCTGCTCCTTGCCGAGATCAATCACGATGCTCTGCGGCGGCACCAGCTCACCCTTGGGCCCCTGGGTGTGCCACAGCGTCTTGGCTTCGTCATCAATCGCGTTGCGCGCCGCCCCACCCTTCCCGACCTCGGCGCTGGCCGAGACCACCGTCCAGGTGCTCCTGGAGAGTCCGCGCACGAGCTGCTCGCCCGGCCCGCTCTTGCGCGCCCAGTCGGGCTCGAGGAAGAGTCCGAACTCAGAGAGCGCCGGACACACCGGCGCCTTCGTGATGCGCAGCTGGACTTTCTCGGAGGTGATGTTATCGCCGCGCCACAGCCGCCGCGGGCCGATGGCCGAGCCGTTCGCGAATTCCACCCACGCGCCGTTTGCCCAGCGGTCCAGCGCCCAGTCGTCCACGCGCTGGCCGAGCGGCAGGAACTCGCGCAGGCTGACGACGTTGAACGTCACCGGCTTGCCCATGTCGAGCACCAGCTCCGGCGTGGTCACGGCGTCGTCGCAGCTCCAGTAGGTCTCGCGCTTGCCGTCGAGCACATTGGCCGCGGCGAACTTCGTGTCGCCGCCACGCACGTTGCTGGCGGCGAGCTTCGCGCCCTGCGCGAGGTCGACGGCAAAGGTCGCATCGATGATCTTGCGGAAGCCTTGCAGCGACTTCACGTCGTTCTCGTGGATGTGCCCGCGCCGGTCCGGCGGCAGGTTGAGCAGGAAGTTCGCGCCGCGGCCGATGGACTTGTAGTAGAGATCCACCAGATTTTCCGGGCTGCGCACGCGGTCGTCTTCCTTCGCGTGATAGAACCAGCCGGGCCGGATGGAGACGTCGCACTCCGCCGGCATCCAGTGCGTGCCCGGCCGCTCGCCGCGGTTCAGGAGCGCATTGACGCCCCCGATGCCGGGATAATAGTTGTCGCGGTTGATGGTGGCCCAGCACGGGTCGCCGGCGATGCCGCGCTCGTTGCCGACCCACCGCACCTCCGGACCGCCATCGCTGAACATGCAGGCCAGCGGTTGCAGCTCGTAGACGATTTTCCAGGTGTTCGGCCAGTCGTAGTAGGTCTTGTTGTCGATCTTCCGCCGCTCGCGCGCGCCGCCGTAATAGCCATCGCCGCCGTTCGCGCCGTCGAACCACATCTCGGTGACCGGCCCGTAGTTGCTCAGCAGCTCGCGGAGCTGGTTGCGGTAATACTCGATGTAGGCGGGCGTGCCGTAGTCCTTGTGGTTGCGGTCCCACGGCGAGAGATAGGTGCCGAACTGCAGCCCGTGTTGCCGGCAGGCATCGGCGATCTCTTTCACCATATCGCCCTGGCCGTTCTTCCATGGCGAGTTTTTCACGGAATGCTCCGTATACTTCGAGGGCCAGAGGCAGAAGCCGTCGTGGTGCTTGCACGTCAGGATCAGCCGCTTCATCCCGGCCTCGGCCGCGATCTTGGCGATCGCGTCGGCGTTGAAGTCCGTCGGGTTGAAGACGCTCTCCGGCTCATCGCCATAGCCCCACTCCTTGTCGGTGAAGGTGTTCACCGTGAAGTGCAGGAAGCCGATGAAATCCGTCTCGTGCCAGTTGAGCTGCGCCGCATTCGGCACCGGCCCGAACGGCGCGGGCGGCTCCGCCGCCAGCGCCGTACCTGCCACCACGCCCGCCACCAGCCATCGTTTCAGGTCCATAGCGTTGCTCCTCGTTGAACGAAGTGTGGAAAATAGACGGATTGGCCTTAAAACAAAAGCGCCAATCTTGGACGTCTCCCAAAACCGCGTGCTTCGCACCGGACCACCTGTCCGGCGGCGTGCGAGCTCAGGAGCGCGTGCCGCTGACGCGCCACGCCTGCGGCGTCCACGTCGCGGTGGCCCAGCGGTCCTGCGTGACAAGCTCGCGCACCGTCATTCGGCCGGCGGCGACCTCGCAATAATAGGCGGCGGCATTTTTGTCCAGATAGTGGCTGGCGTGCCTGACGTTGAAGACCGGCAGGCCTTCGTCGCCGGGGCCGATCACATCGCGCTGCCAGCGGCAGAAATTACGGTTATGCGTATGACCATAGAACACACCGAGCACATTATAGGGCGCGAGCGTGTCGTAGAGCTCGATGACCTCGTCCGGGTCCCATTCCGCCTGCCACGGCTGGCGCTGCAGCGCTTCTCTCGTCAAGTGGCGGGCGATGTCGATGTGCTGCGCCACGAGCACCGGCGCCCCGCTCCGGCCGACCTTGTCGCGCAGATAGCCGGTGAGGAATTCGAGGCTGCCGAGCGGGTGGTAGCGCCGGCGTCCGGTCGCGCCGCTGCCGGGCGCCGTGACGATGCCGAGGTTGAGGAAGTGGACGCCGCCCCACGTCCAGGCATAGTGGACGCCGCTCGCCGATACGGCGGTGACGTCCGGCCGACGTTTGTTGCGAGCAAGCATGCCGTCGATAACCACGCCTTGGCCGCCGGGGGCGTCATGGTTGCCACCCAACTCATAGGCGGGATATTTCAATTCGCCGTCCGCGCCGGTCAGCCCCATGCGCGCGGTGAACGCGGCCCATTCCGTGAACTGCATCTGCGGGAAAACGCCGCCGCGCTTGTCGCCGTCGTTGATCAGGTCGCCGAGGACGAGCACCCCCTTGGGCGCGAGCACGCGGCCCCCGCCCGCCGCGGCCGGCAGCGGCGTGCCCGGCAAGCGGTTGAGCGTCTGCACGAGCGAGCGCGTGAGCGCCTCGGAGCGTGCTTCCAGCTGCCCGGGCTGGTCGGGATCGGCAAAAAAATGTGTGTCGGAGATGACCAGGAAAGAAAACTCTGGCGCCGGTGGCGCCGCGGCCGCAGCGGATCCCCGCGATGCCAGCACCATGGGGGCGGCGCCCAACGCGCCCAAGAACTGACGCCGCGTCCAGACCGGAACCGCCCCCTGCGCACGCCGCCCGCTCATTTGCCGGACTTCTTGTCCTGTTTGTCGGGCGGCAAGGCGATCTGACGCTCCTTTGTATTGGCAATGCCGATGGACTCGGTCTTGAGCTTGCCCGCGAGGCCGTCGGCGATCTGCAGCTTGGCCTCCTTGAGCATCTCCTCGCCCAGCGCGCCCGGCGGCGCATAGGGAATCAGCGCAAAAAGTTTCTGCCCGGTGGCGTCCGTCGCCACGGCGCGCGGGATCGGGCTCTTCTTCAGGTCGTCGGAATCGAACGCCTCGTTGACCTTGGGCAGTTCCTTGGCGAGCTTCGGCCGCTCGTTGTTGAAGTCCACGTAGACCAAGACGCACTGGCCGCGCAACTTCTGGAACAGCAGCTGCGTCGCTTCCAGCACCAGCTTGTTGCCCTTGCCGCCTTCCTTCTTGACCATCTCGCTGAGCACGAATAGCACGGCTTTCTTCTGGGTCTTCGCCTCGCCCAGCGCCTCCTTGAGGTGGTCCATCTTGCGCACGCCGGCCGGCAGCTTGCTCGGATCCCCGGCCGCCCACGCCACACCGGCCACCAGCAACACCGTCAGCAGAATTTTTGTTTTCATTTTTTTCCCTGTCTATTCACGGCACTCGTCCCGCGTCTCGTGTCAGATGTCTCGGGTTGCAAGTCCCGGGTCGCAAGGACAGCAAGGACTCCGGGGACCACAAAGACATTGCTCTGTTACACCTTTCGCCGCTCGTTTGCATAGCGTCGCGCACCACTCCTCAAGCGGCAATCGTAAAACATAAATTTCCGTGCCACCCGCCGCTCGGCCCTCAACCCTTCCGCCGACCCTTCCCCTTTTTGCCCGCGTCGAAGGTCTCCCGCTTCTCCGGGTTCTTCAGATAGTCTTGGATCTGCTTGCAGGCGTCCTCATAGACCCCGTCGCCCATCACGCCTTCCGGCATGGTCGAGACGATCGCCACCACGCGCTTGAACTCCGGGTCCGTGGCGACGACGCGCGGGATCGTCTTGCCGGCCTTGGTGGAAGCGAGGGCCTGCGCCACCAGCGCATGCTTCTCCTTCAGCCCCTTTTGGTCGTCGAGATAATCCACATAAACCGGCACACAGATGCCCTTGAGCTTGGTGAAGGCGTAGTGCGTGTTCGGCGTGGCCGCCTTGGAGCCCTTGCCCTTGAGTTCGGAAAGGACGAAGGCGACCGCCTTGCCGTTCTTCGCCGCCTCGTCCTGCGCGGCCTCGAGCTGGCTCAGCGGATAGACCCCCGCGGGCAGCTTGCAGCCCTCGGCCTGCGCCAGCGGCGCGAGCCACAGGCCGGCCAGCAGGGCGAGCGCAGCCCCCAGCGCCTGCGGCCCGGCCATCCGTTGTTGTCTGGCGTTCGTCATCAGGCCCTTCATTCGTGACCGGCGACCGCAGCCAGGAGCTCCGCCGGGTTGCACGTGGCGGTGCCCAGTTTGCCGACGACGACGCCGGCGGCGAAGTTCGCCACCTCGGCGGCTTCCACCGGCGTCGCGCCGGCGGCGAGCGCAAGGACGCAGGCGGCGATGACCGTATCGCCCGCACCGGAGACATCGAAGACCTCGCGGGCCCGGGTCGGCACGTGGTGTGGCGCCAGCGCGGCGCCAAAGAGCAGCATGCCCTGCGCGCCGAGCGTGATCAGCAGCATCCGCGGCTGCCATTTCTGCAACAGCGCCTGGCCGACCTCCAGCAGGGCGCGGTCATGCAGCGGCTCGGCCGCGGGCGTAGTCTCCGGCCGGCTGACGGCGGCGAACGCCTCCTTGCGGTTCGGCGTCGCGAGGGTCAGCCCGGCGAGTTGCAATGCAAAATTCTTGGGATCCAGCCCGACCGGCAGGCCGGCGGCGCGCGCCGCCGCCAGCACGCCATCCACGACCCCCTGCTGCAGGACGCCCTTGCCGTAGTCGGCCAGGATCACCCCGGTGGATTTCTTCAGTTCCACGGCCACGCGCTTGGAGAAGCCGTCGAGCGTCGGCGCGTCGAGGCGCAGCGGCTCTTCCCAGTCCACCCGGCAGACCTGCTGGCGCTCGGCGATGATGCGCTCCTTGACGATGGTGCGCGCATCGGGCTGGTCGAGGATGGCCTCGGTGCTGACGCCGTTCCTGATGAGCACCTCGCGCAGCTCGCGGCCGGCGGCGTCGCGGCCGAGCAGGCCGCCGAGGGCCGTCTGCCCGCCGAGCGCGCGGATGTTGACGGCGACGTTGCTGGCGCCGCCGGGCATCGCCTTCTCGTGCTGGACATGGATCACCGGCACGGGGGCCTCCGGCGAGATGCGGCTGACCGCGCCGTAGAGGTAGCGGTCGAGCATCAGGTCGCCGACGACCAGGATGCGCTGCCGCTGGAATTGCTGCAGCAGATCTTTGACGCGCGCGCTGGTGATGCTCATGAGCGACCCCTACTTTTTCTTGTCGTCCGCGGGCGGCTTGACCCAAAAATCCGTGCCCGGCCCGCTGACCTTGTCGAGCACGACCCAGATTTTGGCAACGGGCACCTCGGCGACCATCTTCGTCATGAACTGGCGCTTGTCGCGGGAGATCCAAAACCAGACCCGGCCCTTGCGGATGAACAGGCCGTTGAACGCGGCGACCGGCTCGACCTTGACGCACGGCGCAGCGCCGTAGTTCTCCAGTTCGATCTTTTCGTCCTTGATGATGTCCACCCAGAAGTCGTAGATGTGCTCATCCGTGAGGCAGCGGTAGTGCGGCTTCTGACCGATCACGAAGGGCTGCGAGCGCATGAAGTACATCATCGAAATGAGATCGCGGGTGTCGGCATCGATGGGATAGTCCTGCTTTTCGCCGTTCTTCTTCGACTCGTAGTGCGCGACGCGGTTCTTATGGTCGAAGGTGGTGATCTCGTGCGTCCAGTACCGGCCCTCGTGCGCGAGCTTGGTGTAGCGCACCGGCAGCATGGTCTCGGGGTCCACGATGCTCTCCAGCAGGTCGTCCACGCGGTAGATCTTATCGGCGAACTTGTTGGTGCGCGCGGTCGAGCGGATGGCCACCAGCTTGCGGCCGTCCAGTTCCACCCACTCGAAGGTGACGGTGGCGGTAGCGACCGGGATGTAGCCCCAGTGGACGCGATAGGTCAGCACCTCGCCGATGGGAAACGGCAGGTCGACCGCGCGCATCAGCAGCGGCGCGTTCGTGCCCGTCACCGGCGGGTCGTTGGTCCCCCCCGGCGTCGGATCGGCACGGACCGCCCCAGCGGCCAGCAGGCCGCCCAGCAACATTGCCCTGAACCATGAAAACATGCGGGCAAGATAAGGAGAGAATGCCCTTCGCGCAACCCCAAAGCACCAGCCGTGCCGACCGGCCGCGCATTTCCCGTGCGTTCCCTGTTGCTGCGCGCGCGGCTCTCTGTTAGCATCCGCCCAACGTTTGGGTGCCATGTGACGGATAAAGATTCCATTTTGATTCTGGCGGATCACGTCGAAAAGATTGCTTGCGCGAATTGCGGGCACCATCTCGATGTCTCTTCCCTGCCGATCTTCACGCTGTTCAACTGCCCCGAGTGCCACATCCAGCAGATGGTGCCCGGCAAGCTCGGCAACTTCCTGCTCCTCGAGGAGCTCGGCCGCGGCGGCATGGGCGTGGTGTACCGCGGGATGGACCAGGCGCTGGGCCGGCCGGTCGCGATCAAGATCATGCACAAGTCGCTCGGCGACGACCCGCAATTTTTGGAAAACTTCCTGCGCGAGGCGCGGGCTGCC
This sequence comes from uncultured Lentisphaerota bacterium, assembly GCA_903912445.1. Lineage (GTDB taxonomy): Bacteria > Verrucomicrobiota > Kiritimatiellia > CAIQIC01 > CAIQIC01 > DP16D-bin41. The sequence continues at coordinate 27,891 of CAIWHP010000166.1, read as the reverse complement.
GCCGCGATCAACCACCGCAACGTCGTCCAGATCTTCTCGTTCGGTCGCGAAAAGGGCCAGCCCTATCTGGTCATGGAGCTCGTCGACGGGGGCCGGCTCGACGCCTACATCACCTCCAGCCAGCCGCTGAACGAACTACAGGCGCTCGACATCTGCCTCGAGGTCGCCGAGGGCCTCAAGGCCGCCCATGAAGCTGGCCTGATGCACGGCGATATCAAGCCGGCCAACATCCTGTTCGACAAGAAGGGCGTGGCCAAGGTCGCCGACTTCGGCCTCGCCAGCTTCATCCGCCAGCAGAAGGCCGGCGACCGCGACATCTGGGGCACCCCCTTCTACATCGCGCCGGAAAAAGCGCGCCGCCTGAAGTCCGACCAGCGCGCCGACATCTACAGCCTCGGCGCCACGATGTTCCACGCCATGACCATCCGGCCGCCGTTCGATGGCGACACCCCGACCGAGGTCGTGCTTGCGCGCCTGCAACTGCCGCCGCCCGACATCAACACCGTACGCACCGATCTGCATGCCGAAACCGTGCGCATCATCAACCGGATGCTCGCGCCCGACACGCTGATGCGGTACCCGAACTACGCCTCGCTGATCTCCGACCTCGCGGCCGCCCGGGCCAAGATCGCCGCGGAGCCGACCGGCGCGACGGGGGGCGGGCATCCGGCCGAACCGGCAGCCGGCAGCAAGCTGTGGCTCTTCCTCGTCCTCGGCGGCGTGCTGCTCACCGCACTCGCCGGCGTCACGCTGTACTATGCGTGGAACAAGAAAAAGGACGCGGAGCCGCCGCCCGTGACCGTGGCCGTGCCGGTGGCGCCCGCGCCCAGCGTGAACCCGTTCACCCCGGCGCAGGAGGAGCAGCTCATCGAGGCTATCAAGCCCCTCGCGCGCGGCGCCGTGCTCGCCGTGAACAACAACCTCGAAGCGCTCGGCCTCAACGTCCTGACGGGCCCCGAGCAGCGCGAATGGATCCGTGTCTTCCAGGGCATCACGCTCCTCGCCGACCGGCGTGAGCCCGACGCGGAAGAAATGTTGCGAAAGTTGCCGGCGCCGCCGGCGCTGTCCACGAACATCGCCAGCGAGTGCGCCCGCCTGCCGCTGTCCCTCGCGCACTATCTGCTGAAGCGCAGCGACGCCCGCGTCCTGGCCGCCACCAACGCCCTGACGCCGGCGTGGTATCCGCCGCTCGCGAACTTCACCGTCGGCCTCCGCGAGTGGATGTCCGCCACCAACCGCTACGGGGCCGTCACCCGCCTGCAGGCTTACCAACCCGCCGACGCCAACGGGCCGGCCTGGCCGTTCGCGTTCAAGGGACTGGCCGAGCACTGGATCAAGCAGAGCCAGGAGTTCGACCGCTCCACCGAAGAGGCGGCCGCACTGGCCAAAGCCAGGAAGTTTGGCGACGCGCGCAAGCTGCTCGACGAATACAAAGGCCGCTGCAGTCCGGCGCTGCAAGGCGCGCTGAATGCCCACATCAAGAAACTCGGCGAGCAGGAAGGCGAGTGGCGCAAGAAAGAGGAAGCGGACAAGAAGAAGAAGGCCGACGAGGAATGGAAGCGCAAGCAAGCCGAGGCGAAGAAACCGCAGCCCAAACCCGAGCCCAAGCCGGAACCGGTCGTGCCGCCCGCGGAGGTCAAGGCCGTCTTCGCCGCCACCGGGACCAATACCGTGCGCCTGGCCATCGACGGCGACTTCCAGACCAAGTGGACCTCCCTGCCCAAGGACAACCAGTGGTTCATCGCCGATCTCGGCTCAAACCAAAAGATTTCCGGCGCCGTCATCTATTGGGATCCGGCCCATCCGCTCGACTACAAGGTCCAGGTCTCCACCGACCGCTTCACCTGGACCGACGCGGCAAAGGTCAGGGACAGCAAGGGCGAGCGCGCCGTCCACACCTTCAAGCCGATCGAAGGCCGCTACCTGCGCGTCTACAGCCTCATCCGTTCCTCCACGCACCTGAACATCGCGATCAACGAACTCCAGGTGCTCGTGAACGGCCACAAGCCCCCGCCCGCCCCACCCCCGCCCTGACCGCGCGTTGGCCAAGGCTTTGACCGCCGCGGAGGGGCACACCTACGCTTGCCGCCAAAAAGAGCGCTGCAGCCACCACGCGCCACGTTGCAGCTGTGCTCGCAAGGCCGCGCAGTCTTCCTGCTGCCGCCCACCATCTGCCTGCCGCCGCATGCTTGACTTTCCGCGGCGCGGATGCCAAAGCCTTCACGCGTTTACGACCGGATTTGAAGGAGCCCCGATGAAAAAGTTCTGGCTGGTTGCTGGTTTGACTTTGGCGGCGAGCGCCACGTGTTTCGCAGCGGAGATCTTCGTCGCGCCGGATGGCAACGACGGCAACCGCGGTACGCTGGCGAGTCCTCTGGCAACACTGGAAAAGGCGCGCGACGCGGCCCGCGCCATTCACGCAGCACAGCCGGCGGAACCGGTGACCGTGCAGGTCCGCGGCGGCACCTACTCCCTGCCCCGCACGCTCAAACTCGGCGCGCAGGATTCGACGACGACCTGGCGCGCCTATCAGAACGAAAAGCCGCACCTGCTCGGCGGGCGCGCGATCCTCAACTTCGCGCCGCACACCCAGGGCATCCTGAAAGCCGATGTCGGCGCGCAAGGTTTCAAGAGTGTCAACTTCCGCCAGCTCTTCTTCGACGGAAAGCGCCAGCATCTGGCGCGTTACCCGAACTTTGACGCCAGCAATCCGTACGGCGGCGGCTGGGCCTATGCAGATGGCAAGGCGTGGCCGATGTACGCGGAGCGCGCGGGCGAGGACAAGCACACGCTCCAGTTCAAACCGTCGGACGCGCGCACCTGGGCGCACCCGGAGGACGGCGAGGTGCTGGTCTTCCCGCGCTACAACTGGTGGAACAACATCGTCCGCATCAAGTCGGTGGATGGCGCGGCGCACACCCTCACGCTGGCCAAGGACTGCTCCTACCCCATCCGCAAGTTCGACCGCTACTATGCGCAAGGTCTCTTCGAGGAACTCGACGCGCCGGGCGAGTGGTTCCTTGATACGCGCACGCGGACACTCTACTTCTGGCCGCCCGCGCCGCTCGCCGGCAAGCCGGTCTATGCGCCGATGATGCGCACGATCCTCGAACTCGGCCCCGGCGCGCACGACGTGACGTTCCGTGGTTTCACGTTCGAGTGCGCCGACGGCACCGCGATCACGCTCAAGGACACGACCAATTGCGTCATCGCCGCCAGCACGATCCGCAACGTCGGCGACTACGGTGGTCACGGTGCCAGCATCAGCGGCGGCACCAGCAACGGCGTCGCGGGCTGCGACATCTATGAGGTAGGCAGCTGCGGCGTCAGCATCAGCGGCGGCGACCGCATCACACTGACGCCCGCGGGGAACTATGCCGACAACAACTATATCCACCACATCGGCGTGTTCCATGCGCAGGGCGTCGGCGTCGGGCTGAACGGCTGCGGCAACCGCGCGTCGCACAACCTGATTCACGACGGGCCGCGCATGGGCATCATGTTTGCCGGGAACAACCTCGTCATCGAATACAACCACATCCGCCACATGAATCTGGAGACCGAGGACACCGGCGCGGTCTATACCGGCGGCCGCGACTGGATCGGCTCGCGTGGCTCGGTGATCCGCTACAACTATTTCCACGACATGCTCGGCTACGGCCACGACGACAAGGGCGTCTGGCATTCGCCGCACTTCGCGTGGGGCGTCTATCTCGACGACAACACCGGCGGCGTGGACGTGATCGGCAACATCGTCGCGCGCTGCTCGCAGGCGAGCCTCCACCTGCACAACGGGCGCGACAACCGCATCCAGAACAACATCTTCGTCGAGGGCCGGCTGCAGCAGGTGCAGTACAGCGGCTGGACCGACAAGCACCGCTACTGGACCAACCACCTCGGCAGCATGGTCAAAGGCTACGAGTCGGTCGCCAGCCAGCCGGCGTGGCAAAAAATGCGGCACATGGACCTGCACCCGACCAATGCCGTGCTGCCCGACCGCACCATCATGGCGGGCAACGTCCTGACGCGGAACATCGTCTATTACACCGACCCGAAAGCGAAGCTCTACCAGATGCGCAGCGTTTCGTTCGCGAACAACTTCTGTGACTCCAACCTCGTCTGGCATGCTGGCCTGCCGCTGCAGACCGGCCAGCAAAAGGTGAAGGACGCCACCGGGCCGAACCTCGCGCCGAATCCCGGCTTCGAGGACGGCGAAGCGGGCAAGCTGCCGAAGGATTGGAAGTGGCAGATCAAACCCGGAACCTCGAAGGCCGCGCTCGATGCAACCGTGCAAAGCGCCGGCAAGCAGTCGCTGCGCATCGAAGGCCGCGGCACTTCCAGCGATGCCAAGCACCAGAAGCTCTCGCCGAATTTCGTCAGCACCGACATCGCCGCGAAACCGGGCCAGACCTACCGGCTCACCGCGCGCATCAAGTCCGACGCGCCGGGCACCAAGTTCGCGATGATGCCGCAAAGCTATCAGGACAAGGCGTTCTTCTGGTCGAAGGATCTCGCCGCCACCGCCGACACGGACTGGAAGGATTATGAACTGATCTTCAAATTCCCTGAACCCGGGGAAAGCAGCTACAAGGAAGGGATGAAGAGTTTCCGTATCCGCTTTGACATCCGCCAGGAGGCCGGCACGCTCTGGGTGGACGACGTGGTGCTGCGCGAGGCCGTGATGCTGGATTCCTGGGCGTCGTGGCAGGCGCTCGGCAACGACCAGCATTCGCTCGCCGCCGATCCGCTCTTCGTGGATGCCGCCAAGGACGACTACCGGCTGAAGCCCGGCTCGCCCGCGTTCAAGCTCGGCTTCCAGCCGATCCCCGTCGAGAAGATCGGCCCCTATCCATCGGAACTGCGCGCGAGCTGGCCCATCGTCGAAGCCGAGGGCGCACGCGAACATCCGCTCACGCCATGAACCTGATCCTCATCGAGCCGCACGAACTCGCCGGCGACCGCGCCACGCTGCGTGACGGGCGCGCGGTGCATATCCGCAAGGTGCTACATGGGCAACCGGGCGCGACGGTGCGCGTCGGGCTGCTCGATGGCCCGCGCGGCGTGGCCACCATCATCGCGCTGGACGACGAACTCATTGAGCTGCGCTGCACGTGGGAACAGGAGATTCCGCCGGTGCCGCGCCTGGACCTGCTGCTCGCGCTGCCGCGGCCCAAGGTGATGCGCCGGCTCTGGGCGCAGCTCGCCGCGCTCGGCGTCGGCCGCCTCGCGCTGACCAACGCGGCGAAGGTCGAGCGGAATTATTTCGACACGCACGTCCTCGCAGCAGCCACCTACCGCCCCTTGCTGCTTGAGGGCCTGCAGCAGGCACAGGACACGCGCCTGCCGTGCGTCAGCATCCACAAGCAGCTCAAGCCGCTGGTCGAGGACCGGCTCGACGAACTTTTCCCCAACACACTCCGGCTGTTGGCTGACCCCGCCGCAAAAGAAAGCATCGGTGACCGGATTCCCGAGAAGTTTTCTGGCCGCGTCTTGCTCGCCGTAGGACCGGAGGGCGGGTGGACGGATTTTGAACGCGACCTCTTCGCGCGCCAGGGCTTCCGCGGCATCGGCCTCGGCCCGCGCACCCTGCGCACCGACACCGCGTGCGTCGCCCTCCTCGCCACCGCCCACGCTGCGCTGGCGGGCGGTCAACCCTGACAAGAGATCGCTCCCCGCGCTTCGCGGACGTCACGGGCCGCAGGGCCAGCGTGGCTTACCAAAGGCTGTAAACTGGAGGGGGCTCACGCTGACGGGCTGCTGACGGTCTCGTTGGCGGCGCGCAGCTTCAAAGCGAGTTCGGCGCCGAGGATGCCCTCGATTTTCAGGAACAGCGCGGGCTTCGCTGTTTTCAAGTCACGCACATATTGCTGAGGCCAGGCGATGGCGCCGAGCTTCCCGTCGCCCCGGATGGTCGCCGACGCGGGCCGGCCGGTGAGGAAGCTCATCTCCGCGAATAAACGTCCGCGCCGCAACGACGCCAGATGTCGGCCTTCGGACTCGACCTGCGCCACCCCATCCAGGACGAGGAAGATATCCTGGGGCGCTTCATTCTGGTTGATCACCACCGCGCTGCCCCATTGCTTCACGTTGCCTGCTTTCCAGAAGGCAAGAAATTCCTGCGGCGTGAATGCGGCGAAAACACTGGCGTAGATGTCGCTGGCCTCGCTGGGAATTTTTACGGGCCGCCGTTCCTGGATGATGCGCGAAACCCAGACGATGTTGATGCACATGTACAGGCTGTTCCAGACCACGGACGGAATCACGCCGCGATGGCAGTTGTAGATCACAACGAAGATCTGGCCGATAATCAGTGCCGTTCGCAACTTCAGCACGTCGCGCAGGACAAAGCCGAGCAGCATGATGCCATAGCCCACGTTCACGAAGACGATAAACGGATCGAATGCGGCAGGAGCTTCGGGTGTCATATGTATTCCAGTAATTTAATGCCTGTCTGCGCATCATCCGCGCAATAGACTATCACGCTGCGATCAGATGTCGGATGTATAAGGGAATATGCGAATTCATTGTTGGCGCCGGCTCTTGCCCGGCAATCGCTTGCGGCGGCGAAACCGGCCGACCGGGTGTGACTTCCAGCAAACCAGAGCTGTAATTGTTTGGCCGCGCCCAACGCGGGAACGCCGCTTTTCGACCGCACCCTGACCCCAAAAACATGCGCGCATTCTCACGGGCTGCCCGGCCAAGTCAAGCCCGATTACCTGCGAAACATTCGTGCGGATTTCCGCTTCCCGGTGGCCGGGTGGGCGAGCCGGCGCCTCGCCGATATACACGATTTGAGACGGCTCCACGGCAACCCTCCATCACGCCCGCTGGCTGTGCCGTTCGCACGGCTGTTCCTTGGGCCCTGCCAGCCCCACCCCCACCGCCAGGTGCGTCATCCAAGGCCTTGGAAACAAACTGCTGATTGTCACCTCACACGTATGAGATTGACAATTATCAGGGGTGCTCTATCCTGCCGGCGTGCTCACGCAGAAGGACATCGCGCGCCGGCTGGGCGTCTCGCAGGCGCTGGTCTCGCGGGCGCTGGCGGGCACGGCCGGGGACATCGGCGCGGCGCCGGCCACGATCGAGCGCATCCGCAAGGCTGCGGCGCAATTGAACTACCGCCCGAGCGCCGCGGCGCTGACCCTGCGCGGCACCCCGACGCGGACGCTGGGCGTGGTGATCAAGGATTTCGACGACCCCTTCTTCGGGCATCTGATCGGCACGCTGCAAGGCCTGGCGCTCCGCCGGGACCATTCCCTGATGCTCACCGGCGCCGCCGCAGACCGGCCCAGCGACGAGCTCTCGGCCCTGCTGAAGCACCAGGTGGAGGGGTTGTTTGTCGTCGGCAGCGACTTTGCACCGCCGGGCCTGGCGTCGTTTCTCCAGCAGGGCGTGCCCGTGGTGCTGATCGGCTCCGGCACGCGGATACCGGGCGCCTCTCGGGTGACCATGGACGAGGAGCACGGTCTGCATAAACTGGTGCAGTACTTGAAACGACTGGGCCATCGCCGGCTGGGCTTGCTGGGCAACCAGACCGCGCCCAACCTGCGGCGGCAGGCCTTGGTGAAAACACTCCTCCGGCAGGCGGGCCTGCCGCTCCAAGCACGCTGGATCGTGACACCTCCCTTGACCGCGCCCGAGGCGGGCTATCAGGGCATGCAGCGCCTGCTCCTCAACGGGCCGGACCGGCAGCCGACGGCCATCATCGCCATGGAGGATGTGATGGCCCAGACGGCGCTGCGGGCCCTGTTCGAAGCCGGGTTGCAGGCACCCAAGGATATCTCGATCAGCGGCATTGACGACATCCCCGCCGCCGCGATGACCATCCCGGCGCTGACCACCATCCGGCAGCCAATGCAGAAAATGGTGGAGACGGCCTTCGAACTGCTGTTGCGGCCGGCCGGCAAACGCGCCGCAGGCAAGGAACAGCAGGTGGTGATTCAACCCGAGCTGATCATCCGCGAATCCTGCGGCCCGGCAGCAACAGAGAGCACTTGAACATGAAAGGTGGAACCATGAACAACAGCAACATGCCCCTGGATACGATCATCGTGGGCGGCGGCATGATCACCAACGATCTGATCCTGCCCTCGGCCTATCATCTGCAACGCCTCGGCGTGACGGGCCAGGTCACCGTGTGCGCGCTGAACAGCGCGCCGCTCAAGGCCCTGAAGGAGAACCTCGAGATCCGCGAGGCATTCCCGGGGCAGGACTTCACCGCGCAGCCGCCCCTGACCGAGCCGGCCGAAAAAATGTTCCCGAATTTATTCAAGGAGCTGCTCGCCGCCGCACAGCCGCGCCAGGCCGTGGTCGTTGCCGTGCCGGATCAGTTCCACTACGACGTGGTGAAGACGGCGCTGCTGCACGACCAACATGTGCTGTGCGTGAAGCCGCTGGTACTCCAGTATGCGCAGACCGTGGAGCTCGAAAAGCTGGCGCTGGAACGCGGCCTGTTCGTGGGCGTGGAATATCACAAGCGCTTCGACCGGCGCGCGCTGATGGCGCGGCGGCAGTACGCGCTCGGCCACTTCGGCGAGTTTGCGATGGGCGAGGCGCGGATGATCGAGCCCTACTACTACCGCCATTCGAATTTCCAGAACTGGTTCACCTGCGACAAGACCGATCCGTTCGTCTACGTCGGCTGCCACTATGTGGATCTGGTTTACTTCATCACCGGCCTCAAACCCGCAGCGGTCTCGGTGTCGGGCGTCAAAGGCCGCTTCCCCAACGGCAAGGAAGGCTATCTCTGGGCGAACGGCCGCGTCCGCTACGAGAACGGCGCGCTGCTCTCCGTCATCGATGGCCTCGGCTATCCCGACGAGGCCGCCGCCAGCAATGACCAAGGGCTGTTGATGTACTGCGAAGGCCCGGACCGTACCGGCATGATCGAGCACGACGACCAGTTCCGTGGCGTGAAGCACTGCTACCTCAAAGGCCTCGGCTGCGGCGGCTCGCACTATAACTACGTCAGCCCGGACTTCTATCGCCTCGTTCCGTGGGAGCGGCCCGGCTCCAAGCCGGTGGGCTACGGCTACGATTCCATCGCCGCCAGCCTGGAGACCATGCAGCGCATCGAGAGCGAAACCGCCGGCCTGACCGCGGGCGATGCGCTCTTGAAGCGGCGCGAGCTGATCCGGGAGGTGGACGCCAACGGCCTCATCGCCACACCCGCCAACAGCTCCATCAACGAACTGGTGGTCGAGGCCGCGCGCCTTTCGATCCTCGCCGACGGCGACTGGGTCAACATTTTATACGGGGACCATCCCCGCGTGGAAAAACGCAACTGACCTTTCACAGGAGACACACCATGGCCGAATATGATCTGACGCCCGTCCAAGTGCCGCACGTTCAAACGAAATACCGCACCATTTGCACCGCGCTGCCGGTGCCGGAATCGCTCCCGATTTTCGCGGCGCTCCAGCGCTCCGAGCCGCGCTCGATGTGGGGCCAGCCGCCCGTGGTCTGGCACCACGCCGACAATTTCACGGTCGCCGACCGCTGGGGCAACCGCTGGATCGACTGGTCCTCCGGCGTGCTCATCACCAACGCCGGCCACGGCCGCGAAGAAATCCGCGAGGGCCTGCGCCGCATCATTGACCAGGACCTGCTCGCCACCTACGTCTTCGTGCACGAGGGGCGCGCGACGCTGACGCAGCTGTTCTGCGACCTGATGCCGCAGCCGGAAAACTACCGCGTGTTCCTGCTCAGCACCGGCAGCGAGGCCACGGAGAACTGCATCAAGCTCAGCAAGACCTACGCCCTGCAAAAGCATGGGCCGCACAAGAAATACTTCGTCTCCTTCCGCGGCGCCTTCCACGGCCGCACGATGGGCGCGCAGCTCGCTGGCGGCATGGAGCGGCTGAAAACATGGATGGTGGACCGCGACCAGACCTTCGTGCAGGTCCCCTTCCCCGACGGCTACAAGAACGAGAACGTTTCCTTCGACCTCTTCCTGCGCTCGCTCCAGGAGCAGGGCGTGCAGCCCAAGGACATCGCCGGCGTGATGTCGGAAAGCTATCAAGGCATCGGTCCGGACTTCATGCCGGTGGAGTACGCGCAAAAGCTGGCGGCGTTCTGCCGCGAGCATGATATCGTGCTGGTGATGGACGAGGTCCAGTCCGGCTTCGGCCGCACCGGCAAGATGTTCTGCTTCGAGCACTACGGCATCACGCCCGACCTGATCGCCTGCGGCAAAGGCGTCTCGTCCTCGCTCCCGCTCTCCGCCGTCATCGGCCGCAAGGACATCATGGATATCTATCCTCCCGGCTCGATGACCTCGACGCACTCCGCCTCGCCGCTGGCGGTCGCGGCTGCCATCGAAAACCTCAAGGTGATGCAGAAGGAAAAGCTCGTCGAACGCGCCGCGCAGATGGGCGCGCTGCTGATCCCTGAACTGGAGCGCATCCAGCGCAAATATCCGCGCGTCCTCGGCTGCTGCCACGGCAAAGGACTCGTCGCCGGCATCCAGGCGGTCAAGGCCGGCACCAAGGAACCCGACCCCGCCCTCGCGCTGCGGGTCAACCTGAAGTGCTTCCACAAGGGGCTGCTGATGTTTGCGCCCGTAGGCCTCGCCGGCGAATGCATCAAAATCGCGCCCCCGCTGACCATCGCGGAGGACGCATTGCGCGAAGCCCTCGCCGTTTTCGAGGAAGCCGTGGACGAAGCCTGCGGCGCGCGCTGACTTTTCCAAGGCTTGGAAAACTGGCGGTTGCGGTTTCCAATGCTTGGAAAGTTATGCGACATTTTTGGTTTCATGTCGTAAAGGATCACACGCCCGCCCCGGTCCTTGACCATCTCCGTGCCGCGCCGGTGACGGTCGAGACCATGTTCGAGATCAGATCCGCACGCCGCCGATAAACACTCGGCGCCTGTGCCCACGTTGAGTTCACCGCCTGGTCCTTGATGCCAAGCCGTTATAGATACCCGCACCGATCAAGCCGCCGACCAGCAGCAGGAGCACCAACACCGACAAGACCAAGGCCACCCCCATTTCATGCTGCACCCCCCGCGTTGGGCCGCCCCCCAGCGAAAGCCTCGCAGCCTGTCCCCCGGCGCCCGGCCTTGCCAGCCGGTTGGGATTGACTCACGCCACAAGCTACGGCATTTTGCAGCCCACTATGACATCTTTCTGGCAACTTGAAACGGTCGCCGCGGCGGCGGAACTGAAAACGGATCTCGCCCGCGGCCTGACCGCCGCGGAGGCCGCGGCACGGCTGGCCCAATACGGGCCGAACGAGTTGCAGGCCGCCCATCGCGTCTCGCCGTGGACGCTGCTGGCCGAGCAGTTCAAGAACGTGCTCATCATCATCCTGCTGATTGCCACCGTGCTTTCGGCCTTCCTCGGCCACGGCGTGGAAGCCATCGTGATCGGCGTGATCGTGCTGTTCGCGGTATTGCTGGGCTTCGTGCAGGAGTTCCGCGCCGAACGGGCGATCGAGGCGCTGCGCCAGATGGCCGCGCCGACGGCCCTGGTCCTGCGCGACGGCGTGGAAACCGAACTCCCGGCGCGCGAACTGGTGCCCGGCGACATCATCCTCCTGCGGGCGGGCGACAAAATCCCCGCCGATGCGCGCCTGACCGAGTCCATCAATCTCCAGATCGAGGAGGCGGCGCTGACGGGTGAATCGGTAGCCGTGGAAAAAAACACCGCGCCGCTCGCGCAGGCGGAACCGGCGCTCGGCGACCGGAAGAACATGGCCTACGCCGGCACAGCGGCCACCTACGGTCGCGGCCGCGCGGTGGTCGTGGCCACCGGCATGAATACCGAATTTGGCAAGATCGCGCGCATGTTGCAGAACGTGGAAACCAACCGGACGCCGTTGCAGGACAACCTCGACAAGGTCGGCCGCGCGCTGGCATGGGCGGCGCTGGCAATTGTCGCGGTCATCTTCGTGCTGGGGCTGGTGCGCGGACAGCCGCTGATCGAAATGTTCATCTTCGGCATCGCGTTGGCGGTCGCCGTGGTGCCGGAGGCGCTGCCTGCCGTCGTCACCATCTCGCTGGCCATCGGCGTCCAGCGCATGGTCAAACGCCATGCGCTCATCCGCCGCCTGCCCGCCGTCGAGACGCTCGGCAGCACCTCGTTCATCTGTTCCGACAAGACCGGCACGCTGACCAAGGACGAGATGACGATCCGGGCGGTGTACGTCGGCGGTCAGCTGCTGGAGGTATCCGGCGCGGGCTATGAACCGGTGGGCCGCTTCTCGCACAAGGGCACGGTGGTCGAGCCGGGCGCGGCGCTGCGGCAACTGCTGCAGGCCGCCGTCCTCTCTTCCGACGCACGCATCGTGCGGGAGGAGGTCGAACAGCGGTGGGACGTCAAAGGCGATCCCACCGAGGGCGCGTTTGTCGTCGCCGCCGCCAAGGCCGGCATGCACAAGGCCGACCTCGACACCCAATTCCCGCGCGTGGGCGAAATTCCTTTCACTTCCGAGACCAAGCGCATGACCACGCTGCATACCGGCGGGCTGGCTTGTTCCAAGGGCGCCGCGGAGGTCATCCTCAGCTCGTGTACGCACCTGCGGACCGATGCCGGCAGCGTGCCGCTGGACGATGCCAGCCGCGCCACCATTCTGGAGACGGCGCGCCAGATGGCCGGGCAGGCCTTGCGGGTGCTGGGCGTGGCCACCAAAGCCAACACGTCCTTGGAGCGGGCCGAACACGACATGGTTTTCCTCGGCCTGGTCGGCATGATTGACCCGCCGCGGTCCGAGGCCAAGGAGGCGGTTGCCACCTGCAAGAGCGCCGGCATCAAGGTCGTGATGATCACCGGCGACCATCCGCTGACCGCCCAGGCCATCGCCCGTGAACTGGGCATCCTGAACACCGGCCGCGTCGTCACCGGCGCCGAGCTGGAGGCGATGAACGACGCCGACCTGGAGCGCGCGGTGCACGAGATCGAGGTCTATGCCCGCGTCTCCCCGGCGCACAAACTGCGCGTCGTCACCGCGCTCCAGAAGCGCGGCGAGGTCGTCGCGATGACCGGCGATGGCGTCAACGACGCGCCCGCGCTCAAGAAAGCCGATATCGGCATCGCGATGGGCATCACCGGCACCGGCGTGACCAAGGAAGCGGCCGCCATGACGTTGACCGATGACAACTTCGCCTCGATCGTCGCTGCCGTGGAAGAAGGCCGCGGCCTGTTCAGCAACATCAAGAAGTATCTGATGTATCTGCTTTCCTCGAACGCCGGCGAGATCGGCCTCATGGCCGTCGCCACGTTTGCCGGCATGCCGCTGCCCTTGAGCGCCGTCCAGATCCTCTACGTCAACCTGGCCACCGACGGGCTGCCCGCGCTGGCGCTGGCGGTGGATCCGCCCGAGCGCGACCTGATGCGCCGCAAGCCGCGCAACCCGCGCGCCGGCATCTTCACCCGCCCGGTCGTGCTCCTGTTGCTGTCCGGCGGCCTCTGGTCCACCCTGATCAACTTCGGCGTCTTTGCGTGGGCGCTGCACTCCGGCCGCTCCCAGTCCGAGGCGATGACCATGACCTTCGTAACGCTGGTGCTGACCGAGTTCTTCAAGGCCTTCTGCTTCCGGTCCGACCGGCACTCGACCTTCCACCGGCCCTTCGCCAACAAGTGGCTGAACCTGGCCCTCTTCTGGGAGTTGATGTTGCTGGTGCTGATTGTACACGTGCCGTTCATGGAAAAGGCGTTCGGCACCTACAACCTCCCGCTGACCGACTGGGCCATCGCCATTTCGCTGGCGGCCACCATCCTGCCGGTGCTCGAACTCGCCAAGTGGATGACCCGCCGCGGCTGGTTCGGCCGGCTGGACGCAAAACAAAAGAGAGAAGATCAAATTGTTTGTAGACATTGCAGCAAGGAAATCGCTGACGAGGTGATTGTTTGTGTCAGCTGTGGTCGGCCTGTTCAACCGGCGAAGGCAATATCACTGCCGATTCTAGGTGATGACAAGTGGTCAAGCGGAGCAATGACCGGTCTAGTCATCGCATCGATATTTATCCCCCTACTCGGAATCATTCTTGGGGTGATCTATATGAGCAACAATGCAATATCACCAGATAGAAAGAAACAGGCAAAAATACTTCTTATTTTGGCGTGCTCAATGATGGCTGGGTGGTTCCTTCTCTACGTTGGAATTATGATTCTCGGGGCAGCTTTGTAAATCACAACAGAGTATTAGGGCGAGGCGACCTGTTCTTGCGGGCCTGCCAGGACGTTCCCAATGATTGGAAAGGTGAACCACCTGTTTTCCCGAACCCTGAAAACTCCCTCGGCGTTTTTCCGAGGCTTGGTGACGCGCCCAGCTGTTGCTGCTGGTGGCGGTGTCTGCCGGACGTTCGTGTTTTCCTATTCGGCGGCAGGCGTGCCCCGGCGCAGTGCTTGGACGAAGCCGGGAGTGCCGCCTGACCATCGCCGAGGACGCGCTTCGCGAATCTATCGCCGTCTTCGAGGAAGCCGTGGACGAGGCCTGCGCCCCACTCACGCGCTGCTTGCTTCCAAAATCTGCAAGCCATTTCTAGCTGCGTGAGCAAGAGTTCACGTGCGGTTGCTTTCTGTTCAGGGTGCTGGGCAGGCGGGCCGCGTTCTGACAAACGCGGCTACGTGTGAAATGTCGGTGGTTTCGAGCCTCAAAATCATGCGCACAAAAGCATCACGCTGTGCAGGGAAAAAACGATGATTTTGTGGTTCATGATTTTGAGAGCTTCCATCGTAGCCGCACTCGTGAGAGTGCGGCCCGCCGCGACTCCAGCAACGCCCGCCATCGCACACCGGGAGCGGCTGCCGATCAGGCGTGCGGGTGTCAGCGCTGACTGCCGTCCGCGGATACTTTCCGAAACTCTTGCAAGCCTTCCCACGCGATCCGCTGCAGATCGGCGCGGTCCTTGTCGGAGAAGATGGTCTTCATCGGTTTGCCGTCGGGGTCGAGGACCGGTTTCCCATCTCTCGTCGGGCGGTCGTCAATCTTGTTGATGGGCAGGCCTTCGGGACTGCGGTTGAACAGCGCCGCGTAGAACGTGCATGCCGTGAGATAGCCCATCGTCGGGTTCAGGTGGGCATCCTTGACATAGCGCAGCGTGAGGTCGGGCCGGACCGTCTGGCAGCGCAAGGCCACCGTCGACATCGGCACCACAATGGCCTCGGTCCGTTTGGCCAGGGCGGCGATGACCTTGGCCTTTTCATTCACCACAGCCGGATTGGGTGCAGCTTGGAGCGGCTCGCTGTTCTGCGTGGTGGGCGTCGTCTCGTACAGGACCACACGTCCGCCTTGGGCCTTGACCAGTTCGGCATACTTCGGCGCGTACTCGACATAACGTGATTTGTCGCCCTCCGCATCGTCGCGATAGGACTGGAGCACGACCAAGTCCCACTTCTTCCGCATCTTTTCCAGATTCTTGCTCAGATCGCGATGCCGGCCGAGCGCGGCAACGGCGTATTTATCCTTGGGGTCCTTGGCGATCGCCTCTTCCAACTCTTTTACGGTCGCCTGCTCTTCCGCGGCCGTCAGCGTGCCGATCTTCACGAAATTGGGCGTACCCAGCCGCCAGTGATCCACCAGCCGCCGGCCGCCGTAGAGAACCGTCGTCACATCGAACGATAAACTCGGGTCGCCGGCCTCGGCCAGCGCCTTGACGACTTGCGACAGGTCATGGCAGGCGGTGAAGCTGTTACCGATGAACAGCACATTGAGCTTCTTCGTTTTCACCACCTGGGGCGCAGGTTCGGCGGCGAAGGATAGGTTCGAAACAACGCAGAGCCCGACCAGCGCAGCCCGCATGCTGACGATAGCTTTTGGCATGTTAATTTCTCCGGCCTTTGAGCGGCGCTCATCGGCACAGACAGTTTCTAGAACAGTGGGTTAATAATTGCAATACCCTCGGACGCGCCGCCCGCATCCATCGCCGTGTTGAGGGAGCGGTTGACGCAGCCTGCGCCCCACTCCCGCGCTGACCGTTGCCAAGCCTTGGAAAAGCACCGCAACCGAACCGGGCTAGCACAGCCAGCGGTCTAGGTTGGCGGCCACAAAGGCATCATCGTTCAGTTCGGGATAGGCCCGATAGACGCGATCGATTTCCGTTTTCTGTCCGGGCGACAGGGCTTCGTGTTCGTTCAACGTCCACAGCCCGGCGAGCAGTCCTTGCCGACGAAGCACTTCGTGAAGACCGGTGATGCAGCCGGCGAAGCCATGGGCGGCATCGAAGAACGCCGCGTTGCAATCGGTGACCTGTACGCCGAGTTCCAGCAGGCGGGAGACCTCGGCGCCGGTCTTGGCCCGGTGTGCCCGTTCGAGAAGCGCGACCGCTTGCTTTGTCCAGACGGCCCAATGGCCGAGCAAGCCGCCCACCACGCGCTTGCTGACCCTCTGTTTCCCGTTTGCGAAAGTGAAGCGCGTCAGCAGATCGGCCACGATGTTGTCATCATTGCCGGTGTAGAGGGCGATGTCCCCGGCCCGGCCGGACTCGACTACGCCGCGGATCACGTCCAGCGTTTGGTAGCGGTTGAACGGAGCCATCTTGATGGCCACCACGTTCTCGATGGCGGCAAAGGCCCGCCAAAAATCCACATCCAGCTTGCGACCGCCGACGGCGGGTTGCAGATAGAAACCAATCACCGGCAGCACGGCGGCCACGGCCCGACAATGCTGGAGCAATTCCGGATTGGTCGCGTCTTTCAGCGCGCCGAGGCTGAGCAGAATGGCGTCATAGCCCAGGCTGGCGGCGAGTTCCGCTTCGCGCAGCGCTTGCTTGGTCCGCCCCAGGACGCCTGCGATCATGATGGTGGAGCGCCGGTGCACGGCGGCAAACCGTTTTTGCTCCTCCTGTGCCAATTCCAAGACCGGCCGGAACAAGCCGACCTCCGGCAGGCGAATCTCAAACTGGGTGGTATGCACGGCGACCGCAAGGCCGCCAGCGCCGGCTTCCAGGTAATAGCGCAGCAGCGCCCGCTCACGCCGCTCATCGAACTTGCGCTGCCGGTTCAACGCCAGCGGCAGCGCCGGTATCACCACACCGCGCGCCAGCGCCTGGCTTTTCTCACGGGTCAACGGCAAGACTTTCATGATGCACGCTCGTTTCGAGCTAATACTTTCCATCCCTGACTTCGTAATGGGTGCGCTTGTTCAAGAGCCGTTGTCCCTGGCCAATCCAGCCGGCGGTCCAGCGGATGACTTGCGCGGCCGTCACCTGTGGCTTGCCGAACAGGCCGTGCGCAACGCTCGCATTGCTGAGCAAGGCGGTCGGCGCTTCCGTGCCGGTGAGCACGGGTTTCATCCCCAGCAGCAGGCCAAATTCATGCGCCACGTCCCGCACGGCCATCGTTTCAGGCCCGGTAAGGTTCAACACCTTGGCCGGGCTGCCGCAGTACGCCAGGCCCAGCAGCGTGGCCGCATTCATGTCGCCCTGCCAGATCACATTGAAGTGGCCCATCGCAAGGTCGATGGTCTCTGCGTTTTTCACCTTGGAGGCGATGTCCACCAGCACGCCGTAGCGCAGCTCAACCGAATAGTTCAAGCGGATGAGCAGCACAGGTGTTCCATATTTCGTGCTCCCATACTCAAACATCCGCTCCCGCCCCAGACACGACTGGGCATACTCTCCGACAGCGAGGGGCCGATCGCTTTCCTTGGAACCGCCGGAGCCGACCGCCACCAGCGGATACACGCAGCCGGTCGAGAAGGCCACGATGCGGGCGTCCCGATAGTGTTCGGCCACCAAGGCCGGCGTGAGCACGTTCATCGCCCACGTCAGCGCCAGGTTGGCCTCGGACCCAAACTTCATGCCGGCGAGGAAAATCACGTTGCGCACCTTGGGCAGGCTCGCGACAAATTTGGAATCCAGCAGGTCGCCGGCCAACGTTTCGATGCCCTGCGCCTCCAAGCGCTCCCGCTCCTGCGGATGGCTGAAACGCGAAACACCGATGATCCGTTTGGAAACACCCGCGTCCGCGCACGCCCTGCGGGCCATGCGGGCCAATCCGGGACCGATCTTCCCCGCGACGCCCAGAAGTATGAGGTCGCCTTCGAGGCGCTTGAACAGATCCACGACCGCGTCCGTCGGCCGCGAAAGCAGTTCTTCCAAGTCCTGCTCGTTCCCCATCGTGTCGGGCTGCTTGCTCACAGACCCAACTCCCAGGTGCGCAGCAGAATGGATTCATAGAGCGCCACCGCTGCCTTCAGTTTGCGGGCCTCGCAAAATTCGTCGGTCCGGTGGGCCTGAGCGGGTTCGCCAGGCCCGAGAATGATGGTCGGCACACCGCCGTATATCTGCTGGAGGACAGCGCCATCGGTGACATACGGAAGCGATTTGTGGCGGGCCTCAGCAGCATCAAGACCGCACAGTGAAAAGACCAGCCGGGCAAACGGAGCCTCTGCCGACGTGCTGACCGGGGTGAGATTCACGCAGGTTTCGATGGTCACCTCGGGGCCCAGCTCGCGGGCGATGCGGGCCAATATCTCCGCATGATCGAGCCTAGCCGTCGTGCGGATATCAACGGAGAACTCGGCATGGTCGGGAACCGAATTCGGATTTTCTCCGCCCACGACTCTGCCGACATTGATGGTCGGCAGGCCGTGCAGTTCATCGCGCTCCACGTCAAAGCGAAAGCGTTCAATCCGGGTGATGGCGCGGGCCACCTTATAGATGGCGTTCTCGCCCAGTTCCGGCATCGAGGAGTGCGCGGTTCGGCCGCTGGCCGAGACTTTCAGGAAAAGTCCGCCCTTGTGTCCAAGGAAAGGGATGTTCGCCGTCGGCTCGCCCACCACGATGGCGCTCGCGTGGCCCAGCTTTTGCGACGACCCGGCCAGATGTTTGGCGCCCAAGCAACCGGGCTCTTCCGCCGCGGTGAAGATGAACCGCAGCCCGCCGTGTGGCGCGGCCCGGCGAAACGCCCGCTGCGCCGCACAGATCATGGCCGCGACCCCGCCCTTCATGTCGCTGGCGCCCCGACCGAAAAGCTTTCCCGCCTTGAGCGTGCCCGTGAAGGGCTTTGTCTTCCACGGCTTGGCCCCGAGGGGCACCGTGTCCAGATGTCCCGTCATCACGAGCGGTGGAACGCCGGCCTTGAGGCCTTTCTCCGCCAGCAGCGTCAGGCGGCCCGGCGCAAATTGGTTGTAGCGGATCGTGAAGCCGTCCGCCGCCAGCATGTTCCCCAGGAACATGGCCGCCGCTTCCTCGTCGCCGCGTGGACCCGAGGTATCGAACCCGATGAGCGTCCGGGTCAACGCGATCACATCATCGCCACCCGTGATCCTTTTCCTGTCTGCGCGTTGCGGTCTCATAGTGCCTCGGTCTCCCGGGCTGGGTTCTTGGGCAGGAACGATACAATGACCGCACCCACGAGAGCCACACAGATCAGCACCCCAAATCCAACCGCATAACTTTTCGAGGCCCCATTGTAGAGCGCGCCCACCAGCATCGGGAATACCGCCTCCGCCACACCATCGGCCACGAGAATGATGCCCATGGTGCGCCCCAACGCCTGCACGCCGAAAAGGTCGCCGGCCATCAGCGGAATGATCATGTAGTCGCCGCCCAGCCCGATGCCGAACACCACGGCAAACAGAAAAATCCGTCCCGGGAAGTCCGGCACCAGCAGCAGGGGAATCGCGGAGGCCACGATCAAGTAGATCAAGAGCATCACATATTTCCGGTTCAGCCGGTCGGCCAGCCAACCCATCAGCACCCGCCCCACCAGGCTCGCCAACAAGACCAGGGACATGACGTGGGCGGCGGCAGACTGGGAATAATCCGCATCGCGCAGATAGAGCTTCAAATGCTGCCCGACGCCGCCGACCGTGCCGATGGCGCACATGCTGCCCACGGCCAGCAGGTAAAACTGGGGCCGGCACAGAATCGCCCGGATCGACGGCAGCGTGCGCGATTCGCTTGGCGCGGCAGCTGGCGCGGCCGGTTCCTTGAACAACAAGGGCAGCGGGATCGCGATCGCGATGATGAGCAGGCCCAAAATGCACAAGGCCGTATGCCAGCCGAACTGCTGCACCAAGCCGGCGGCCAACAAAGGCACCACGACTCCGCCGGTCCCGATGCCCAGATAGGCGATACCCATCGCCTTGCCCCGGTTCTGCGTGAACCGCCGCGAGATCAGCACCTGGCAGGGCAGCGGCCCGCCGCAGACATAACCCAAGGCGTTGAAAATATAAAAGAGATAGAACAAGCCCAGCGAATCGGCAAAGCTCAACCCGACCAGCGCCACGCCCATCAACACCGCGCCGGACAACATCAGCCGCCGTGGTCCGTAACGGTCAATCAACCAGCCTGCGATGAAACCAAACAGCGGCGCGACCAGCAGTTTCCCCACGGCGTTTCCAGAGGTGACGACGGTGCGCGACCAGCCGTATTCGCTGGTCATGAAGTCGTAGAAGAAAGGCAGACCGTAGAAAGCAAAGCCGCTGATTCCGAACAGCGACAGGAAGGCCATCGCCACCACATACGCTTGCGAATTGCGCCAGGTCGCCGGGCCTGCTACCTGCCCCGCATTGCCATGTTCTTGAGCCATCTTAATTCACGCCAGGCACGGTCGGACCAACGGCAGTGCGACCCATAGGGTCGGGACGTGTTTCATTTTTCCTGCCGTTCCAAGGATTGGAAACGAAAGCGCGTGCATTTTCCAAGGATTGGAAAAATTAGCCACACTTTTTCCAAGCCTTGGAAAACAAAAGCGCGGATTTTCAAGGACATTGAAAAGTGGCGCGGCGCTTGGGCGCCTCGCGGAACTGCGGAGGCGCGGCAGCGTCCGCCGCGTCGCCGGCCAGCGGGCCAACCGACAACCCGGCCGCAGTTTCGAGCTCACGGTTGAGTCGCTCACGGTCGCACGCCCCGTCAAGGTTGCGCGCTTGGAGCTTCTATTTTCCGGCACACGCTGATGTCGTAGCCGCGGCGGTGCTGGGTCTCGACCTGAAACTGGAGCGCAAGCGCCAGCTCTTCGATTTCCGCGCCATGCTTGGTCACCAGCCAGAGCACGCCGCCGGGCCGCAAGGCGCGCGCGCCGACCGAAAGAAAATATTCCGCGATGCGCCGCTGGGCATAGTACGGCGGATTGCCGAGCACCACGTCGAACGCCGCCGGCTCGGGCTCAAAAACATCGGCATGCTCGATCCGCAAACCGTGCAACCCGTTCAGGTCCACGCCGCGCCGCGCGCATTCCACGGCGCGGGCGTTGGAGTCCACGAGCACAAATTCCGCGGCGTCCTTGAGCCGGGCCGCCAGCAGCAAACCGACCAGGCCGCAGCCGCAGCCCAGTTCGAGCAGCTTCTGGCCGGGCTGCACCACGGCCGATTCCGCGAGCGCCAAACCGCCGGAATCGGGCCGCGTGTGGGCGAAGACCCCGGGGCGGGTCAGCAGCTTGATCTGCTCCGTCGGGGTGCTGGCCGCGAACTCATGCGCCCGCGGCGTCCAGGCGGCCGGATCGCCGCCGCTGACGCCCTGCACGATCATGACGCCATGGTTGGCCTGCAGCACGCGGCGCTTCAGCAGATGCTGCTCCACCTTGCGCGCGAAATCCGCGGACCGTTTCTTGGGCAACAGGGTGATGACCGGGCTGCCGGCGGGCAGGATATGATCGAGCCGCTCGATAAAATCGAACGCCAGCAGGCGGTCCAGGCGCTCGGTCAACAGAAGCACGCCGGACTGGCGCAGCGAATCCACCGGCTCCGCATCTGCTTGGCAGAGGACGCGCACGTTGGGCAGCGGGGCGAGCTTTTCGCGCAGCAGCCGCGCATCGTGCAGGTCGAGCTCGACGACCTCGACCGTGGCGCCGGGATTGAGCGCGGCGATGACCGCAGGGACCAGCGGCGAACCGCCGGTATGCGGGATGATGACGCGCCCGGCAAAGGCCGGAAGATGCTTCAGCAACTCCATCTCCGCGGGCTGCGCCAGGCGCAGATTTTCCACGGATAGTTCCACTCCGGACGGCCCGGTCAGCTGCCAGATGCCCCCATCGCCTGCTAATACAATTCTCATGATGGGCACATTATAGCAAATTCTGGGGCCTTTGTCCCGCCGTCCGCTGAAGTTTTCCTAGGAGCGGAAAACAAGAACGGATCATATATTTTCCTGCCTTCCTGCTTTCCTCATTCATCGGCTTCTGCTTTCAGTGTGGTTGCCCCCCATCTGACAATTTAAGCGTTCTGCTGTAGCCGGGGTCGTCGCCCCCGGCCCCGTGCGGGTTCTGGCCGGCCGGGATCACCGAGCCTGACTACAGCATGTTTTGTTTTGGTATGGGTCGCGGAGCTGGAAAGCCCGCCCGCAAAGCAGGTGGAGTGATTGTCTGCTGCGCTGAAAACTCGCGAATTTTCGCGTTTTCAAAGGGTTGGGAAAACTCACAAGGCCTTTAGGTCCTATGCGACCTATCCGTCGCCTCCCTTTCACTGCGATTAGAATACCCCTCTGAAAAGATTTCTGTAACAATCCGGCAACTGGCGCGGGGAACAGGACAAAGAGCACGCGGCGCATGGCACACGATTACACAATGGCGGCGGAGGCGGACCTGCTGGCGGAGTTTGTCGCGCAGCGGTCGGAGGCGGCGTTCGCCGAGCTGGTGCGCCGTCATTCGCCGCTGGTGCTGGGCGTGTGCCGGCGCGTGCTGGGCGACGAGCATGCGGCGCAGGATGCCGCGCAGGCGGTTTTCCTCGCGCTGGCCCGCAAGGCGGGCGCGCTCTCTGCCGGGCGCGCGCTGGGCGGCTGGCTGCACCACTGCGCGCTGTGCGTCGCCCGCAACGAGCGCACCGCCCGCGCCCGGCGGCTGCGCCGCGAACAGGAGGCTGCCGCCATGCAACAAGATGCCGCCGCCGAGGATCTCTCCCCCGAAACCGCCGCCGCGCTGCGCGAGTGGCTGGACCGCGAACTCGATGCGCTGCCGTCGCGCTATCGCCAGCCGCTGGTGATGGTTTATCTGGAAGGCCGCACGCTCGAGGAAACCGCTTCGGCCCTGCGCTGCAAGGACGGCACGCTGCGCGTCTGGTTGAACCGGGCGCGCGAAAAGATTCGTCAACGCCTCGCCCGCCGCGGCGTCGCGGTGAGCGCGCCGGCGCTCGTCGCGTGGCTAGGCTCATGCAGCGACGCGGCGGCCTCCCTGCCGCCGGAGTGGAGCACGGTCGTCGCGAAGAACGCGGCGCTTTGGATTTCCGGCGGCGCAACCGCCGCCGGGCTGGCCCCCAACCTTGTTGCAGTTGCGAAAGGAGCGTTACACACCATGTTCATTGGCAAACTCAAAACCGCCGCGGCCATCACCGCCGCGGCCGCCCTGGTCACCACGGCCTCGGCCATCGGCTGGCAAAAAGTCTATGAGGCGCGCGACAAGGGCCTGCCCAAGACCGCCATCGAGGAACTCAAACCGATCATCGTGGACGCGCTGCAGAACCAGAAATACGCCGAGGCCATCAAGGCCGTCTGCATGCAGATCGCGATGGAGGGCCAGGTGGAGGGCAACAAGGCGGAGGAGAAAATCGTGCGACTGCAAGCCGAGGTCGCCAAAGCCCCGGCCGAGATGCAGCCGATGATGGAGGCGGTCCTCGCCCACTGGTACTGGCAGTATTTCCAACAGAACCGCTGGCGCTTCCAGCAGCGCACCCAGACAGCCGCGGCGCCGGGCGCGGATATCCAGACGTGGGACCTCGCGCGCATCCTCGCCGAGATTGACAAGCATTTCTCCACCGCGCTGACCGGCGAGCGGCTGCTGAAGTCCACGCCTATCGCACAGTTCAACGATCTGCTCGACAAGGGCACCGTGCCCGAGGCCTATCGCCCCACCCTTTTCGATTTCCTCGCG
This sequence comes from uncultured Lentisphaerota bacterium, assembly GCA_903912445.1. Classification (GTDB taxonomy): domain Bacteria; phylum Verrucomicrobiota; class Kiritimatiellia; order CAIQIC01; family CAIQIC01; genus DP16D-bin41. The sequence goes on along the minus strand of CAIWHP010000166.1, from coordinate 4,139 downwards.
CACGAGGCCCTGCAGTTCTATCAAGCCGGCGAGCATGGCGTGACGCGCGCCGAGGACGAGTTTGAACTCGACGCCGTCAGCCCGATCTTTGCCGAGGTCGGCGAGTTCATGAACTGGCCCACGCCCGACGTGGTCGAAACCAAGGCCGTCAGGCTCTACCAGAACCTGCTGAAGTTTCACCAGCACGACGCCGACCGTTCCGCCTTCCTCGACGCCGACCTCGCCCGCCTCACCTACGGCCACAACCAAGCCGTTGGTGAGAATAAGGCCGAGCGCTACAAGCAGGCCTTGCTGCGTTTCATTGACGCGGCCCGGTCGCACGAGATTGCCAGCCGGGCGCTCGCGCTGCTGGCCACCCAGCTCAACGCCGAGGACGAACCGGCCAAGGCCCACGAGTTGGCCCAGCGCGGCCTCGCAATGTCCCCGAACTCGGCGGGCGCCGCGCTGTGCTTCAACCTGCTCCGGCAGATCGAGGCGAAGTCGGGTCAGCTCGAAACCGAGCGCGTCTGGAATGCGCCGTGGCCGACGCTGGACGTCAGCTATCGCAACATCACCAAGATCCATTTCCGCGCCGTCGCCGCCGACTTCGCCGGCTATGTGACGCAGGCGCGCTGGAATTTCGGCAACCTCGAGGATAAGCAGCGGAAGAAACTGCTCGCCACGACGCCCGCCTTGGAGTGGAACGCCGACCTGCCGCCGACCAAGGACTTCAAGCAACGCACGGAGAAGCTGCCCGCGCCGACGCAGCTCAAGCCGGGCTTCTACTTCATCTTCGCCAGCCACGACCCGGCCTTCGGCGAGAAGGAAAACCAGGTCAGCGTCGCGCAGGTCTGGGTCAGCGACCTCGCGTTGGTGCTGCAACTCCGCAACGATGGCCAGCCGAACAGCGGCTTCGTGCTGCAGGCCCGCAGCGGCGAGCCGGTCGCCGGCGCCACGCTGCGGATCTGGCAGCGTGACCGCGAAGGCTGGTTCAAACCGCTCGCGCCGGCCACGAGCGACGAGAACGGACGTTTCAGCTTCGCGATCAAGAACAACAACGTCCTGTTGCTCGCCGAGCGCGCTGGACACGCTGTTTCCACCAGCCACGAAATCTGGAATCAAGGCAACTATGACCCGGAGAAGGCGGGCTCGAAGACGATCTTCTTCACCGATCGCACGCTCTACCGGCCCGGCCAAACGATCCACTACAAGGGCATCTCGGTCCGCTTTGACCAGCCCCAGCAAAATTATGCGCCGCTGGCCGGCCACCAGCTGACCGTGGTGTTCAACGATCCGAACGGCAAGGAGATCGCGCACGCCGCGCACACATGCAACGACCATGGCGCATTCAGCGGCAGCTTTGTGGCACCGCGCGACCGTGCGCTGGGCCGGATGCGGATTGCCGTGCAAGGCCGCTCCAGTTCCACCACCATCCGCGTCGAGGAATACAAGCGTCCGAAATTCCAGGTGGAACTCGCCGCGCCTGCCGAGGCGGCGCGACTCGGCTCGCCGGCCAAGCTGACGGGCAAGGCGACGGCCTACACGGGCGCGGCCATCGGCGGCGCGAAGGTGAAGTGGCGCGTCCAGCGCACCGTGCGGTTCCCGTTCTGGTGCTGGTGGTGGCAGCCGCCGGAGGTGAAGGCGATTGCGCACGGCACCGCCATGACCGCGGCGGACGGCTCCTTCAACATCAGCTTCATCGCCGAGCCGGATCGTGCCCTTCCGGTCAAGCTCGAGCCGGTCTTCGAGTTCACGATCAACGCCGACGTGACCGACACGACCGGCGAGACGCGTTCCGCCGAGCGCACCATCCGCGCCGGCTACACCGCGCTGCAGGCGACGCTCACCGCCGAGGACTGGCAGACGCCGGACCAGCCGGCGAAGCTGACCATCGAAACGAAGTCGCTTGATGGCGAGCCGCAGGCGGCCGAGGGCAAGGTGACCTTCTATGCACTCCAGCAACCGGACAAGGTCGAGCGGGCGACGTTGAGGCGCGAGCACTACGGGTGGCATAAGCCGAGCGCGGAGCCGCCGAAAGACGGAGCGAATCCCGATTCGTGGGAGAACGGGCGGTCGGTCGCGGAGAAAGCCTTCCAGACCGATGCCAAGGGCAAGGTGGAGATCAGCGCGTCGTTGCCAGCCGGCATCTATCGCGCCGCGCTGGAGACCAAGGACCGCTTCGGCAAGCCGGTGACCGCGCGCCTGACCGTGCAGGTGGTGGACCCGCGCGAACAACGCTATGGCCTCAAACTGGCCAATCGTTTCGCGGCGCAGAAGTGGACGGTCGAGCCCGGCGAAAAGCTGACCGCGCTCTGGGGTACCGGCTACGACGCCGGCCGCGCCTTCGTCGAACTGGAGTGCGGCGGCAAAGCACTGAAGAGTTACTGGACGGCTCCTGACCGCACGCAGACCCTCATCGAGCAGGCCATCGGCGAGGAGATGCGCGGCGGCGTCACGTTGCGCATCACGTTCATCCGCGAAAACCGCGCCTACTTGAACGAGCGCATCGTGGACGTGCCGTGGACCAACAAGAAACTCACCGTGAAATGGGAAACGTTCCGCTCCAAGCTTCTGCCCGGCCAGAAGGAGACGTGGACAGCCATCGTGTCCGGCCCCGACGCGCAACGCGCCGCCGCCGAAATGGTCGCCGCGCTCTACGACGCCTCGCTCGACCAGTTCTCGTCGCACGACTGGCCGAAGATGTTCGACGTGTTCCGGCACGAGCGCGACCGGGTCAACGCCGAGTTCCAGAATGTTGAACAGAACTTCAACCACATTTTCGGTTATTACGAACCCGCTTCGCGCCCGGTGGAGTGGAAGTATCGCGCGTTTCCGCAGGACATCATCGGACAGTTCATGCATTACGGGTTCAGCATGCGGAAAATGGCGCTGGGCGGCATGGCGAACCGTGCCCAGCCCGCCATGGCGATGGAAATGGATGCGCTTGCCGTCAGCGCGCCGATGCCTGCCGCCATGCCGGTAGCGACGACGGCAGCCAGAGCGCCAGAAGAGGGCGAGTACCAGATGGCCAAGAAACAAGACTTGCAGAAGGATAAATCAGGCGGCGGCGGTGCTGCGCCCGATCTGGCCAACATCACCGCGCGCAAGAACCTCGCGGAGACCGCGTTCTTCTTCCCGCATCTGCTCGCGGGCGCGGACGGGACGGTGCGCATGGAATTCACGATGCCGGAGGCGCTGACGCAGTGGAAGTTCCTCGGCTTCGCCCACGACCTGCAACTGCGCGCCGGTTATCTGACCGACAAGGCCGTCACCTCGAAGGACTTGATGGTGGAGCCCAATCCGCCGCGCTTCGTACGCGAAGGCGATGCCATCGAGTTCACCGTCAAGGTCAGCAACCAATCCGAGAAGCCGCAGACCGGCAAGGTAAAGCTGACCTTCGCCGATGCCGCGACGCTCAAACCGGTGGACGAGGCGCTCGACAATCGCGCGACCGAGCAGAAATTCGACGTGCCCGCGAAGAAATCACGCAGCTACGCGTGGCGCATCACGATTCCCGATGGCATGGGCTTCCTCACCTATAAGGCCGTCGGCGCCTGCGCGACGGCGAGCGATGGCGAGGAAGGCTTCCTGCCGGTGTTGAGCCGCCGCATCCTCGTCACCGAATCGCTGCCCCTCCCGATCCGCGGCCCGGCGACGAAGCAGTTCGAGTTCAAGAAGCTGCTCGCTTCCGGCAAGTCGACCACGCTGCGCAGCCAGTCGCTGACGGTGCAGATGGTCTCGCAGCCGGCGTGGTACGCGGTGATGGCCCTGCCCTACCTGATGGAATACCCGCACGAGTGCAGCGAGCAGATCTTCAACCGCTTCTACGCGAACACGCTCGCCCGCCACATCGCGGGTAGCGACCCGAAGATCCGCCGCATCTTCGACCTCTGGAAGAACACGCCCGCGCTCGACAGCCCCCTGGAGAAGAACCAGGACCTCAAGTCCGTGATGCTGGAGGAGACGCCGTGGCTCCGCCAGGCCGTGAAGGAAGGGCAGGCACGCAAGAACGTCGGCATCCTCTTCGACGCTAACCGTCTGGACAGCGAACGCTCCCGGACGCTGCGCAAGCTCGGCGAGCAGCAACTCAACGAAGGCCTCTGGCCGTGGTTCCCCGGCGGGCGGCCGAGCGAGTACATCACCCTCTACATCGCCACCGG
>CAIWHP010000165.1 GCA_903912445.1 uncultured Lentisphaerota bacterium | reverse complement strand
ATGGTGTCGAGGTCCCGAAGCTCATGCCCGTCACCTCAAGCTGGGCATCCTGTTCGTAGGTGGTCACGATCGCCGCCGAGACACCGTGACCGGAAAACTCCGCGTGGTTCGACTGTAACGGCTGGAAGCTGCGCAGTGGAATCGTGGCGGTTTGCCAGCCATCGGCATCCAGCGCGCCCGCAGTCTTCGTCGTTTTCAGTTCAAAATTTCCGCCGAACGCGCCGCCGGGTAATTGCGTGCTGATGAAGATGAACAACCCGGCCACCCGCTGCGTCCGCCAGCGCAGGGTGAGGACGCTATCCTCGGCCACCGTGACGAACGAACCGGCCGCGGGCTGCGTGTTGTCGCGTACCACGATGCCATGGTGAATTACCGGCGCGCCTTGTCGGCGTCCCATCATCAGGGGCACGCCGAGCCAGCCGGCCGGTGCGCCGGCGCGAACGGCACCTTTGGATCCGTTGATGGGCGGTGCGGACAGAGGCGCGCTCCACCGCCTCGGTGGCATCGTCGGCGCGCCCGCGATCAGTGGCGCCTGCGCATCGAGCGAGGCGACGGCACTGTGTTGCGCGGTCACTTCCACCGCGCGTCCATCCACCAGCCGCCGCAGCCGGACGGAACCGGAGGCGACATCGAGTTGTGTCGCTTCCGGCTGCGTGCTGATGGAGAAGAGGGTGCCGAGCACCTCGACCTCGGCCGTCGGCGTACGCACCAGCATGGGACGCCCCGCCGGCTGCTTCGTTACCGCGGCGGTGAGCGAACCGCTCTTGAGTTGGATGCGCTTCTGCCCGGTGACGGCGAAGGCGAGTTCGGAATTACCGCCGAGCGTCAGTAGCGTGCCGTCGCTGAAGCGCAACTGCGCCGAGGACACTGCGCCGATGGTTTCCACCGTACCGGCGGGCAGCCGCGCGCCTGTCGCCAGTTCCGTGCGCGTCGCGCCCCGGTCGCCGCTCCAGACGACCGAGCCGGATGCTTCGGTCAGCGTGACCACGGGGTGCGCGCCCAGTTGCGACCACCCGAACAGTCCAGCGGAAAGGAGCGCCACAGCGGCGGCCGCCCACGCCAGCGACCGCCATCCGTTCCGCGTTGGCACCGGTGCCTGGGGCGCGGGCTGTGCGACCACGACGCATTCGCGCGCGAGGTCGCCCAGCACAAAAGCCTGACGGGAAATTTCGCGCAGCCACTGGCGCGCGTCGGCATCTGTGCGCAGCAAGGCGTTCACCGCGCGCAACTCGTCGCCGGAAAGTTTTCCGTCGAGGTAGCGCATCAGCAGCGTGAATTTGTCGGGACCGGACTTCACATGGCCTCCGTCTGCGCGTTGCCGAGCCGCTGCTCAACGCACGCGCGCAGTTGCCGGTGCAAGCGCGACAGCCGCTGATAAACCGCGTCCAACCCCGCGCCGACTTCCGCGGCCACCTCGGTGCACGAGCGACCCTCGAAGTAGCGCAGTTCCAGCAGGCGGCGGGAGGAGGAGGGCATTTGTTCGAGGCAATCGCGCAGCGCGCCCACACGACCCGTATCGGCCGGCGCGGCGGCACCTTCGACTTCGAGCAGGTCGAGCACGTCGGCGTCGAGGACGGGGACTTCCGGCTTGCGCCTGCGCAGCCAGTCAAGCGCCTCGCGCCGCGCCGAGACGGTGGCCCACGAAAGCAGCGCGCCCTCGTGCTCGAACGTCGCACCCTGCGTCAGCGCCTTGAGCGCCACGTTCTGGAAAATATCCTCGGCCGCCTGCGCATCGCGCGCGATGACGAACGCCGCCGCGCCCAACCGTGGCCGCGCCGCGAACAACACCCGCATGATTTCGTCGTGCGATAGCGTCATGGTTCTACCTGTTATGTAACGCAGCGCATCGCCGCTTCCTGACAGGCGCGCTGTGGATTTATGTGTTTTTTCCCTAGACCTTGAAAACCAGGCCGTATGTTTCGGGCCGTGGAAAACCACTTGCCTCGTCTCCACGCCTTGATCATCGGTGAGTCCATGGTGAACGGAATCATCTCGGACTTTACAAAGTCCGGGATCGTTGTTCCCAGGCGTCCCGGACGATTTCAAACAGTCGCCGATGGACGGAGGTCTTGGCGTCCCGGCTTGGTCTATACACAACGGCGCGACCCATGGGCTGTGTCTGCACATAACCACGTCGGACCAGTTTGCGCATATGCCGGCTAATCGCCTGCGGTGACATGCTCAACGACTCTTCCAGATCCTGCGCATCCGCGCTTTGATGCCGTCCCAGATAGCGCAGCAGTTGCAAGCGTCGCAAATCCGTGAACGCCGTCGCTGCCTCGAAAATGATCCGATGCAGTGCCGCAGCTTGTGCGGCGGAATCATCCCGGACTTGCGCAAGTTCGGGATAATTCCTCTCACAGGCTGGTTGCGGTTTCAGCAGGCCGTACAACCAAATCGCAAGTTTGCCGCTGAACGTGGTGGCGTCGTAGGGAGACTCGGCTCGGTAGTGACACCAACCCCCGGATTTGCGTCGGGTGATCAGATTGGCGGCGACCAGGACACGCAGGTGCTGGGACACCGCGCACAGCGGCAGTTGCAGCACCTTGGCCAAGTGGGTAGGAGTTTGCTCTCCCAAGGTGAGGAGCGACAGCATCCGCAACCGCGGATGTGAGGCCATCGCCCGCATGACTCGCACAATGATTTCATCCATAATTATGCTCCATGAAACATTCCGGACTTGCGCAACTCCGAGATGATTCTAGCAGGCGTAAGTCCGTTCGCCAAGAGGTGCTTCACCGCGTAAGGCATCGTTTGCGCTGGCGTTGTCGGAGCTAAAGGCCCGTTGCTCGCAGCCTTCGGCGTCTTGGCGTGCGCGATGACATGCAGCGGGCCATAGCTGACTTCTTGCGCGCCTTACGTCAGTCCTTGCGCACAGGCACATTCGCGGTGGCGGCGCCGCCGTGGCCATCGCGGATATAGACGAAGACGCGATACTTGCCAGGTTGCTCGGGCAGCTTGATTGTGGCTGCTTTGCCCTTGGACTCCAGTACGGCGCCTTTGAGCGCCGGTTCCAGGTGCTGGAAGTCGCCGCCGACGCCCGGGTCATCCGTCACGTCGCGCCGCAAATCCCACTCGATGGCGAGCGGGTCGCCCTCGGGATCGGCAGCTTCCACCGTGCAGCGCAGCGGCGCGCCGGCTTCCTGTTGCACCTGAATTTTCCCGGGACCGATTTGCGGGCAGCGGTTCGCCGGCGGCTTGCCGGTCCAGCATTGCGCGAGCACATCCACGGCCTCGGTGCGGTTGCCGTCCTGCAGGAGCAAGCCGTACCACGTATGGGTCTTCTCCATCTTCCAGCCCCAGATGAAGGCGAACGAGCCGAGGCACTGCGGGCGATCCTTTACGGCATGCTCGTAGGCGCGACGATAGAAGTCGGCCTTTTCCGTGCTGCTGTCTTCGAGTCGCGCCTTCCACTCGTTCCGCGCCACCTGCCAGTGACCGCGCGGGCCGAACTCGGTCACAAGGTAGGGCCGCTGCCAGCCCTGCCGCGCCACGTCCTCCGGCATGGTCAGCATGTCGGCATAGGCGTTGATGCCGACCGCGTCGAGCGCGGGGCAGGGCGCGTCCATCTCGTCGAGATGCTTTTTCCACTGCTCTGCGCCGACGACGGCGATGACGGGGTGATGCGGATCGAGCGAGCGCACCAGTCCCGCCAGCCGGTTGACTTCCTTCCACAGCAGCAGCCGTTGTTCACGCGGAGTGCCGATGGTTGGCTCGTTGCCGATCGCCCACAACAGCACCGCCGGGTGGTCTTTGAACTTCAGCACAAGTTCCCGGATTTTCGCGCGCTGCTCCGCCAGTTTCTTTTCGTCCGCGTAGTCGAAGCCCGAGCGCGGCTTGCCCAGCGGCAGCCCCACCAGCACGGCCAGCCCGTACCGCTGTGCCTCATCGAGCGACTTCGCGTCCGTATGCCAGAACCGGATGGCGTTGGCGCCTGCGGCCGCGAGTTTGTCGAGGTGCATCATGCCGCCCGCGCCCTTGACGAAAAATGGCTGGCCGTCCCGCAGCAGCCTCCACCCGTCGCCCTGTTTTTCGATTTTCACTACGGCCGCGCTTGCGTTGGCTCCACAGGCGACGAGCGCCATAAAACCGATGATCCAATTTTTCATAAGTAGCGTCCTGTCATGCCTGCTGCGCAACGCAGCAGGCCGCCGCTTCCTGCCATGCCCACCGCCGATTTGCGAGCCGATTCCATGCTGCGGAAACGTCAGCCGGAGGCCGGCCGCTCGGCGGCGTGGACGCGGCGGAAGTGCGCGGGCGGCTCGCCGGTCAACTGGGCGAAGACGCGGCTGAAATAGGCGCGATTCGGGAAGCCGGTGCGCTCGGCGATCTCCTCGAGGGTCGCCCCGGTCTGCGCCAGCAGGCGCGCGGCTTCGCGGACGCGCCCCTGCATGACGTAGCGCGTCGGCGCCACGCCGTGGCAGCGGCGGAAGTGGCGCGAAAAGGCGCTGACGCTCAGGCCCGCCTCGCGCGCCAGCTCCGGCAGCGTCAGCGGGGTGCCGAGCGCGGCGTGAATGTGCTGGGTCGCGCGGCGGATGCCCTCCGGCACGGTCTGCGTCTGCCAGCGCAACTCGGGGCGCGAGAGGAGCAGGTGGAGCAGGGCGAGGCTGCGGTGGTACACCCGGCGCCGCGGCAGCGCCGCGGTGGGCGGGGCGCCGATCATTTGGGCGATCTCGCGCAGCAGCGCCAGTTCCATGCGGGTCGGACGCAGCTGCAGCGGCGCGGGCTGTCCGGGTTCGAGCCGGAACGCGCTGCTGAAGGCGAGCCAGAGGTTGCGCACCGGCGTGCGCCCGCGGCAGTGGAACAGGTGCCCGTCGGGGATGAGCACGATATGGCGCGGCGTCAGCGGCACCTCGTGTCCGCCGAAGACGACGCTGTGGCCGGGGTCGAAGTTGTAGTAGAGCCGCCAGAAGGGCGAGAGCACGTCGGGGAAATGCCACCAGTCGTTGCGCGCGAGGTAGCCGGACTCGTGGAGCACGATGCCGGAATGGTCGGGTGGCACTCCGAGCGGGTAGAATTCCACGCCGACACCGGAGAACGGCTGGTCGTAGGCCCCGCGGTTGCGTTTCTGGAGAACGGATTTGGACACAAAAAAACCTCTAGCAGATATAGCCGCGGAGCGGCAAGTCCATTATGCTGCCAAACGCTGGCGGTTTCCGGCGCCGCGCCGTTGGAAAACGCGCGGGCCGGAAAAGACACATTCGTCGTCGAGAGGAGATGCGTATGCTGACGCGCAGGAACTTGTTGAAGGCGGGCCTCGCTGCCGCCGTGACGCGCCCGCTGTTGGGGCTGGCGGGAAGTTTCCGCGATGGCCGGGATTGGTTCACGGAAAAACGTTTCGGGATGTTTATCCACTGGGGCCTCTACTCGGTCGCCGGCTGGCACGAGCAGCACATGTACCGCAAGAAACTCTCCCGCGCCGACTATGCGCCCCTGCTGCGGCAGTTCAACCCGGCCAAGTTTAAGCCCGATGCGTGGCTCGACCTCGCGGAGCAGGCCGGGATGCAATACCTCACCTTCACGACCAAGCATGTGGACGGCTTCTGCATGTGGGACACGAAGCAGACCGATTACAATGTGAAGCGCACGCCCTACGCGAAGGACGCGCTCGCGCTGCTCGCGGAGGCGTGTCACCGGCGCAAGTTCCCACTCTGCCTCTACTACTCGCTGGCCGACATGCATCACCCGAACTATCCCGCCGCCGGCCGGCCCTATGAGCTGCGTGCGCCGGAGCCGGGCGACCAGCCCGACCTCGCCCGCTACATGGCATTCGTCAAGGCGCAGGTGCGCGAGCTGTGCAGCAACTACGGCGAGATTCATGGCTTCTGGTGGGACGCCAACGTCCTCAAGCATCGCGACCCGGCGATCAACGCGCTGATCCGGCAGTTGCAGCCCAACGCCGTCATCAACAACCGCGGCTGCGACGATGGCGACTTCGGCACGCCGGAGCGCGACTGGGATGCGTCGGTCAACACCAAGCTCGCGTTCGAGAAACCGATCGAGGCGTGCCAGGCGGTCGGCTATCAAAGCTGGGGCTGGCGCGCGGACGAGGATTATTACAGCGACGCGCATCTGGTCCGCAGCATCCAGAAGGTGTTGGCGAAGGGCGGGAACTATCTGCTCAATGTCGGGCCGCAACCCGATGGCGTCATCGGCGAGGAATCGGCCGCCATTCTCCAGCGCATCGGTAAATGGTTCGGCTCTGTCCGCGAGTCGTTGATTGGCATTGAGCAGGCGAGCGCGCTCACCAGCAACCGCGATGTGGTCCTCACGCGGCGCGGCAATACGCTCTACGTTCATCTGATCAAGGAACCGGAGACTGCGTCGGTTTTCCTTTCGCCGCTGCTGGAGTCGCCGCGTCGCGCGACGCTGCTCAACACCGGCGAAGCCCTCGCCTGCGATGTCGCCGAGCTGCCGCGCCTGCACAACCAGACGCCCAACCGCTGCCTGCGCGTGAAGCATCTGCCCGTCAACGACCGCTCCACCGCCGGTTGGGTCCTCAAGCTGGAATTCGACCGGCTCCCGGTGGCAAACGTTCCCGGCAATAAACAGGACGAAACCAAGTGAATGACAAGATGCTCCTCACCCTCACCGCCCTGCTGCTCGCGCAGCTGGCTGAACTGCCTGCCGAGGGGTCGACCGAAACGAAGCCCACGATTTTGCGTGCGGTGGATCCGGTTCGGCCAGGTGAAACAGTCATGTTAAGCGGCGACTGGCCGATCACTGCGTCGGTGGAAGTTGCCCAACTTACGGGTCAAGCCGACGGTGCTGCGCTCTCTTGGCAGCACTTGGAACCCTTGCAGGTCAGCAGCCAGTCGATGAAGTTCGCGATCCCGGCGACTTGGGCGATGGGAGCGTATGCCTGCCGGGTGATAGACGGTGCCGCACCCCATGCGAGTGCTTCGGCAACTATGCTGTTGAATCTACCCGACCCGTGGTGGTTGCGAGGTGACGGCAGTGCCACCGCCGCAGCGCCGGGCGGTTGGTTGCGAATATTCGGGAAGGCCTTGCACTTTGATGCGCCCAGCCACGTGCGGATCGAAGGAGCGAGCAGGAAGATAAAACTGGTTGCGCAAGCATCCAAGGATACCGGCGGCTATGCGCTGACGGTGGCCTTGCCGGCTGACTTGCCGACGGGCCTCTATACCGTGGCGGTCCACAATGGATTTGGTGGATCGAATGCTTGGCGCCCGGCCGGGCACATTCAGATCCGGCCGACTCCTATTTGGAAGCAGGAGGTGTTTGACGTCAGCAAATTCGGCCCGACGACGAACGATTGCACTGCGGCGGTCAAGGCGGCGTTGGCCAAAGCTGCGTCTAACAGCGGCGGCGTGGTTCACTTCCCGCGTGGCCGCTATCTCATCAATGAGGAGCTTGTCATTCCGCCGTTCGTGACGCTGAAAGGGGAGGGCGAGGGCTTGGTCAATCTCTACTGGCCCAACCGGGAGCAGCCCCTGAATAGCTTGATCAGCGGAACCGATGATTTTGCTGTCGAGGATCTGGCCATTTACACCAGCGGTATTCACAAGAATGCGATCACCGGCCGCAATAACGTGCGGGTGCAGCGGGTGCGTATCCGGGCCAATTTTTACCAAAGGCACGATTTCGTTGGCAAGGCTCATGCGGGCATCCCGCTCGTGGCAGCTTCGAGCGCCAACGCAGGAGCGGGGGTGATGATTACCGGCGACAATGTGGTCATTACCGACTGCGACATTTATCACTCGGATAAAGCCATCACATTAAAGGAGACTTTCGGCGGGCTGATCGCCCGCAACCGCTTGGACTACGGGTTCACCCCGCTGCAGTGCTACGGCCTGTCCCGCGTGATCTTCGAAGACAATGAGTGTGCCGGCGCGGGCTTGTGGGCCAGTGGCAGCGGGTTTGGCCTTTATCACTCGTGCGCCACCTATCACCTTTACTTCGCCCATAATCGTATCCGCCAGGCCTATGGCGGCGACGGTGAATGTCTGACAACCGATGGACACGGCACGGCGTATGTTGGCAAAATCGCGAACGTGCAGGGGGGCCAAATCACACTGGCAGATGAAATCCGGTGGGGTAGTGGGGACAAGCACCTGATTCCAGAAAAACACTTCCAGTTTGGCCTCAACAAGTGGCGTCCGAAGGGCGATTTCGCCACGGAAGAATGGCATGGCGTGACGCTTTACATCCTCGGTGGTCGCGGTGCCGGACAATACCGCAACCTGCTCGCAGGCGCGGGGAAACAGGTCACCCTCGAACAAGCGTTCACGATTCCTCCAGACACCAGCTCCATCGTCTCGATCGGCAAGTTTCAGGGACGCCACCTCATCGTCGGCAATGAGTTCCGCGATGGCAGATTCTCCGTGCAACTCTATGCGCCCTGCTGCGATTGCATCGTGGCGGAAAATCAAGTGTGGCGGACAGCCTCCATGAGCACGGGCGCATCTCTCGGACTACGCGCCCCTATCACAGGCGACCCTCGGGACATCTGGGTGGTGGAGCCCGGTTGGTTCCATCAGTTCCTGAACAACCACATCTGGGAAGGCAACGGCTGGGGCAGTGAATCATCCGTGCTCGGCATCCTATCCGCCCAGGTCACGTGGCCAAAGATCGCCCCGGAGATCCGCGAGGTGACCATGTCGCGCGGTCATGTGATTCGCGGCAATCAACTCGACAGCAACGCCCACATCGAGGTGAATGGCCCCGTCAGCGATGTGATCATCGAGCACAACACCATGCAAAACGTCGAGCAAGGAGTGACTGTGGTCGCTCCGCCGAAGCCTGCCAGCGGGAGCGCCCCCGCCCCATCGCGCGGCATCTGGATCGGTAGCAACACCTTCCACCATGTGGCCAATCCGGGAGACATGTCCAAATAAGAAAATATGACCATGAAAAACATAATCACCACTTCACTTGTCGCCCTGCTGCTGGCACCGCTCATCGGGCTGTGTACCGATGAACCGGTCCGCGCGAAGTTTGTCCTGGTAGAGGCCGAGGGTTTTGCTCAGCGCGGCGGCTGGGTGGTGGATCCGCAGTTCATGGACATCATGGGTTCGCCCTATCTGCTGGCGCACGGCCTCGGCCGGCCCGTGGCCGACGCGTCCACCGAGGTCGAGTTCCCCGCCGCCGGCACCTATCGTGTGTGGGTGCGCACCAAGGATTGGGTGGCGCAGTGGAAGGCGCCAGGCGCGCCGGGGAAATTTCAGGTGCTCCTCAACGGCAAAGCCCTCGATACAACGTTCGGCACAGAGGGTGCCGACTGGCATTGGCAGGATGGCGGCACAGTGGAACTGACGGAGGGCAAGGTGGCGCTGGCGCTGCACGATCTCACTGGTTTCGAGGGGCGCTGCGACGCGCTGCTCTTCTCGCGCGATCCAAAATTCAATCCGCCGAATGCCGACCCGGAGCTGGCGGCTTTCCGTCGTGCGTGCCTCGGCCTGCCGGAACAACCGGAGCCAGCGGGCGAATTTGATTTTGTTGTCACCGGCGGCGGCATCGCGGGCACGTGCGCGGCGCTATCGGCGGCACGGCTCGGCCTGAAGGTGGCGCTGATTCAGGACCGGCCTGTGCTCGGCGGCAACAACAGCTCCGAGGTGCGCGTGTGGCTGCAAGGCGCGCGCAACAAGGAGCCGTGGCCGCGCGTCGGCGACGTGGTGGCGGAGTTGGAGCAAAAGAAGAAGGCGCATTACGGACCCTCCAACACGGCGGAAATCTACGAGGATGAAATGAAGCTCGCCCTCGTCCGCGCCGAGCCGAACATTCGTCTCTTTCTGGAGCATCGCGCCATCGCGGCCGAGACCGGTGGCGGCCAGCTGCGCGCCGTCATCGCCCAGGAAATCAACACCGGCCGGCGCGTGCGCGTCGTCGGCCGCTGGTTTGCCGACTGTACCGGCGATGCGGCCGTCGGCGCGCTGGCGGGCGCGGACTTCGAAGTCCATCCGAAAGGCCGCATGGGGCCGTGCAATCTCTGGAACGTCTGCGAGTGCGCGGACACCAACGCGCTCAATACCGCCGTGACCGCGATGGCTTCGCCGCAGCCGTTCCCGCGCTGTCCGTGGGCGCTCGATCTTTCCGCCAAGCCGTTCCCCGGGCGCAGCAAGACCAGGCCGAACACGCAGCAGCTGGGCGGCTGGTATTGGGAGAGCGGGTTTGACCGCGACCCGATCACGGAGCTGGAATATGTCCGCGACTGGAATTTCCGCGCGATGTATGGCGCGTGGGACGCGATGAAGAACGTGGACCAGGTGCTGCCCAACCACCGCCTCAACTGGGCCGCCCACATCCTCGGCAAGCGCGAATCGCGCCGGCTGCTGGGCGATGTGGTGTTGTGCTTCGCCGACCTGACGAGCGATCGGAAGTTTCCCGATGGCTGCGCGCCGACCGGTTGGGCCAACGACCTGCATCTGCCCGATCCGAAGTTCGAGAAGGGTTTCGAGGGCGACGCGTTCATCTCGACCGCACATTTTGGGCAGTTCCCTGCCCATCGTGAACACCGGCCGTTCTGGATTCCGTACCGCTGCCTCTACTCGCGCAACATCGCGAACCTCTTCATGGCCGGGCGCGACATCAGCACGAAGCATGACGCGCTCGGCGCGGTGCGCGTGATGCGTACCGGCGGCTGCATGGGCGAAATCGTCGGCATGGCCGCGAGCCTCTGCAAGCAACACGACACCACGCCGCGCCGGATCTACGAGAGCCATTTTGAGGAACTGCAGGCCCTGATGCGCCGCGGCGTCGGCAAACAGCCCGGCGCGAATCCCGACTACGACAACGGCGCGGAACCGAAAGGCAAACCCGCACCATCGCACGCGGCGGTGGTGGCCGCGCCCGCGTGGCTGGCCACGGCCGGAGCGAATCTCGCGCGCACCGCCGAGGTCGCCGCTACCGGTTCGGCCGCTTTGCTGAACGATGGCAAGGCCAACGTGGCCGATAACAACGGCCGCTGGCTGGGCAAGGGCAAGCTGCCGCAAGCTGTCGAGTTCACCTGGAAAGAGCCGGTGACCATTGGCGCGGCGCGCGTCATTTCTGGCTACAACACGGGCGGTAGGGTGATCGCCCCCATCGCCGATTTTGCATTTCAGTGGCACAACGGCGCGGAATGGAAGGACATTCCCGGGGCATCGGTGCAGGACAACCTCGATCCCTATTGGGGCAGCACCTTTGCTCCGGTGAAGGCCGCGAAGCTGCGCCTGCTCATCACGAAAACCCACGTAGGCACCGCTCGCATCTGGGAGGTCGAACTCTACGGGCCAGTGGCACAACCTCCCGCGCAGAAACCATGAAACAAAAAGGAGTCCTCATGACCAAGTACATCCTGACGATGTGGACCGCACTCGCGCTGGCCGCCTGTGCCGCCGAGACCAACAACGCCACGCGGGCGCAGGAAGAATTTCTCCAATGGAAATCCGGGCTGTTCCTGCACTTCAACATCGCCACGTTCAACAACCAGGAGTGGGCGAACGGCTACGAGGACCCGGCGACGTTCGCACCGGACAAGCTGGACTGCGGCCAGTGGGCCGATGCCGCCAAGGCGGCCGGGATGAAATACGCCGTACTGACCGTGAAGCACACCGGCGGCTGGTGCCTGTGGGACAGCCAGCACACGACGCACGACGTGGCCGCATTCAAAAACTTCAAAGGCGGCAAGGGCGATGTCGTGCGCGAGTTCGTGGACGCCTTCCGCGCGCGCGGACTGAAGGTGGGTTTCTACTATTGCGCGCCGGGCACCTACGACGGGAAATATGGCAACACACTGCCGGAGGGCCAACCTTCGCTGCACGGCCTGCCCCCGGAAGCCGCTGGCGACTACACGGGCTTCATGAAGAAACAATTCACCGAGTTGCTGGCCAACTACGGCCCGATTGATCTGGTGTGGATTGACCAGTGGGCTAACAAGTACACGGGCAAGGACTGGCCGCAGCTCAAGGCGCACCTCAAGCAGCTCCAGCCGAACTGCCTCGTCATCGCCAACAACTCGCACAAGGACGGGCAAACGGACATCCATAGCTACGAGCTGCCGATCTTCAAGGGCAAGAACTTAGCGGAAGTTTTGCCTGCGACCAACCAGCATCCCGCCGAGGTGTGCGACGAACTGGGACCCGGGTGGTTCTGGAACAAGAACTGGAGCGAGCAGCGGCTGCTGTCCGCGGCGGAAGTCGTCGCCCGGCTCAAGCTGTGCAACGAGCGCCGCGCCACCTACCTGCTCGACGTCGGCCCCGACACGACCGGGCGCCTGCCCGACTGCGCCGTCAAACGTTTGCAGGAGGTCGGCAAACTGCTGACCACCCCGAAAGGAACAACACCATGACCACCTCGCGCCGTAACTTGCTTCGTCAGTCGTTGGGCTTTGGAATGCTGGCCGCGGTGGGCGGCGGTCAGGCGCAGGCGGCCGCCGCGCCGGCCGAGGTGAAGCTCGATGACTGGCACGCGGAGCTGACCAAGCGCATGGCGGCACTCGATGCACGCGGCGGCGGGACGCTGGAACTCGGCGACGGCGTCTATGAGATTTCCCAGACGCTGCGCGTGCCGTGCTCGGTGAGTCTGGTGATGACGCCGAACGCGGTCATCCGCGCGAAGAAAAATTTTCAGGGCGACGCGGTCATTCTCAAGGGTGGCGGGAAATATGCCACGGCTTCGCAGACGGCCGGCTGGATTCGCGGCGGCGTGATCGATGGCAATCGCCAGCCGCTGACCGGCATCAAGGTTGAGGATCTGCACCGGCTGGAGATCGCCGATCTTTCGGTGCTCAACGCGCTCGACAAAGGCGTACATCTGCTCAAGGGCGGCAACGAGTCCAACCTCACGCGCGTCCGCTGCGATGTGGACATGAAGACGCGCTACGCGCCCGGCAGCATCGGCGTCCACGTCGAGCGCACCGACTGCAAGTTCAGCAACATCCACATCATCGGCTACGAGACCGGCGCGCGCAGCGACGCGGGCAGCAACTGGTTCAACCAGGTCCACGTTTGGAACTGGGAGCCCACACAGGGCTCGATGAAGGTCTGCTTCCATTGCAACGGCGGCAGCAACTGCTTCAACCAGTGCTACGCCGACTCGCCCACCGTCGCGGGTTTTCTCATCACGTCCGCGCAGGCGGCGGTGATGCAGTGCCGCGTCTATTACAGCCGCTGGGCGCCGGACAACACCGGCGCGGGTTTTCTGATCACCGCGAAGGGACGCAATGGCGCCTATATTGGCAACGCGCTCTTCGCCGACAAGGAGCATCGCCTCGCGAAGGCGTTCGATGGCGATCTCGAAGGCGCGTGCATCCTCGGCACCAGCACGCGCAACGTTGTCGGCGGCTTTGAAAATCGCATCCCGCAACCTTCGCTGAATCTGGCGGGCGACGGCCTCCGCCTCGCGCGCCAGACCACGCCGCCGGACGCGGCCTCCGGCGAAATCGGCGAAATCCGCTGGGTCGAAAACGGCGCGACCGCGGCGCTCTGGCTCAAGACCTCCACCGGCTGGAAAAAAGCCCAACTCACATGAGCCCGACTTGCATCAGCACCGGCCTTCTCCAATCCTTGGGAAATCGAGGTGTGCTGACTTCCAATGATTGGAACTGACGATCGAAAGAAAACGAAAAAGCCATGAAACACACCCTCATACTCCTTACCGCCCTGCTGCTGGCCGTGCTGGGCACGCACGCTCAACAGCCCACACTGACCACCGCTGCTCCTCCGGCCTTCACGTTGATCGAGAACGGGCAGGCCAAGGGGGCGATCTACCTCGCACCCCGCAGCACGCCGACGGCCATCTACGCTGCCGAGGAGCTGCGCGACCACATCGCGCTCGCGACCGGTGTGCGTCTGCCCATCGTGGACAAACTGCCCCCAGCCCCGACCGCGCCGGTGGTGCTAGTCGGGCCATCCGAGGCGGCCGAGGCCCGCGGAGTGTCGGCCAAGGGGCTGAAGCTTGAAGAACACCGCATCAAGACCGGCGCCAACTGGCTGGTCCTGCTCGGCGATGACTCGGACGGCCCGCCATTTCAAGACCTGAAGGGTGGCAAGGCGGCCAAGCGGGGCGGCACGCTGCTGGCGGTCTATCGCTGGCTGGAGGACGCGCTGGGCGTGCGCTGGTTCATGCCGGGCGAACTGGGCACGGTCGTGCCGCACGCTGATCGCGTGGAGGTGGCTGCCGCCGACGTCTCCGCTACGCCCGCGCTGCAGATCCGCCAGCACCAGTTTTTCCTAACCCGCGACAAAGGTCCCGAGACAAAGCCGGACAGCGAACTGGGCCGCTGGTATCTGCGTGCACGCTTCGGGCGGGCTGTCCAAACCTTCTTCAACCACAGCTTCCACTACCTCACCGGCGGAGAAAGCTGGGCCGCCTTCGGCAGGGCCTACGCCAAGAAAATGAACTACCGGGAGACCAAGCCGCACATCTTCGCCGTGCTCCCCAATGGCGAGCGCGACTTTGACACCACTAGTTATGGCATGGGCAATCTCTGCCTCTCCGAGCCAGACACACTCACCGAGTTTGTGAAATTGGCGCGTTCCCAGTTTGACAACAAGCCAGACCTAAAGGAGTTCACCGTGTGGCCCAACGACGTCTGGACCCCCTGCACCTGCAACAAATGTCTGTCCGCACTCGATCCCGCCCTGCGCAAGCGCTTGCGTGAGACGATGAAGGTGGAGAAGGCGCAGGACGGCGCCACCCGCGCGGTATTGCCTCCCGAGCTGATGACCGAGTTTCGCGCCGCCTCGGGCAAGACGCTGGCCCGGTTTCACGTTGAGGTGGCCCGCCAGCTTTATCAAAGCCACCCGGATCGCCTCATCGGCGCCGCCGGTTACATGGGTGCTGGTGGTCCGGATGACTACCTCGAACTCGGCCCGCTCCCCCCAAACATCGCTTTCATGTTCACCAAGACGCGGTGCGATTTTTGGGACCGGCAGAAGCAGAAGGCGTTTTATGACTCGGTGCGCCGTGCGCGCAAGGTCACCTCCGACCTGCAAGTCTGGGAATACTACATCTGGGCCTATCGGCCGTGGGGAAGCCGCCCGAAGATTGCCGGCTATCCGGTTTTCTTCCCCTCCATCCTGGCCGAGGATACGCGCTTCATGCACGAGCATGGCCTGCTCGGCGAATACGCCAATAGTTGGTCGCTCCCCATTAATCCCGGTCTGGAACACTTGACGTTCTATCTCACCGGCAAGCTACTCTTCGATCCAACACTCGACATCCATGCGCTGCTTGAAGACTATTACACCAAGTTCTTCGGAGCGGCTCGCGATGAGATGAAGGCTTTCTGGCAGCATGCCGAGAACTGCTGGATGCGCGACACCTCGGGCCTCGATCGATACGCCGATGGCGACAAAATCATCGAGACACTCTACACCGCCGAAGACCTGAGCCGCTTCTACAGCCTCCTCGCAGCCGCCAAGGCAAAAGTCGTGCCCGGCTCCAAGGAATATCAGCGCATCGCCCTCATCGAGCAGGAGATGTCCATCAATCGGAAGCGACTGGTGGCCGGAGTGGAACTGCCCCCCTCGTGGGGCGCGTGGATGTTCCGCTGGGACCCGAACGACCAAGGCGTGAAGCAAGACTGGGCAGCGGCCGAGCCCACGGAGGCCGGCGGCTGGCAGACGGTCGAAGTGCCATCCTTTCTCTCGAAGACCAAGGCCGGCTCGTCCATCGGCTACGGCTGGTATGCCACCACCTTCTCCGTGCCGGAAAGCTCCAGGGGCTGCGACCTGCGTCTGTTTTTTAGATCGGTGGACGAACAGGCTTGGATCTACGTCAACGGCAAGAAGGTCGGTGAGCACTCCGTGGAATCCGAGGGCAAGTCGATCAACGTCCTGTATGACGCTTCGTTCGAAGTGACCGTGCCGGGTTCCGTGCTCGATGCCTCCGGGAAGAACCGGTTGGCCGTGCGCATCCACAACTCAGCCGGGGACTCCGGGATCACCGGGAAGGTTCGCCTGTTGGAACCCGCCAGCGCAAAAATCCAGCAATTCCAATCCAGCGCCGTCTTCCCCGCGCCGCCACTCGACGCCCGGTTCCAGGAGGAGTGGAAAGGCGGCAACCTCACCTTGTCCGACGCCACCACGGGCCGCGCCGCCGCACCCGCTTCCACCGTGAAAGTGGCGCATGACGCGCAGCATCTTTACCTCACCTTCAAGGCCGCCGAAGATGGCGCCGCATCGCTCCCAGCATCGCTCGACGGCAAAGCCTGGACCTGGGCGGACAAAAATCGGCGTTACCTGCCCTTGGGCGCCTCCAACTCGCTCCTTATCCAACTCCAGCCCGATCCCGCCAAGCCCGAACGTCACGCCGCCATCATGCTGAACGCCAGCGGCAAGACCTTCGCCGCACTCTACGGCGATCCCACGCTCACCGATCCCGCGAAGTGGGAAAGCGGTGTCAAAGCCGCGACGCACATCGTCGCCGGCGGCTGGACCGGCACCATCATCATCCCGTGGAAATCCCTCGGCCTCCAGCTCAAGCCCGGCATGGAGATCAAGGCCAACATCACCCGCTTCCGCCCCGGAAAGGAACCCACCATGTGGTCATCAGGCCCAACGCCCCAACCCAAGCCCGGCCATCAACATTTTGGCTCCCTCTTCTTCCCGGAGGAATGATGCGATGCGCCTGACTCGATACCAAACAGGCAACCCTTAATAGGAGCCACCATCAAGCTCACATTCCTCACCCTCACCGTCCTGCTGCTGGCACCGCTGGTCGCAGTCCCCGCTGACCAAGAGCCCGCGCTCATCGCGCATTGGTCCTTCGAGGAAGGCTCGGGAGAGGTACTGCACGATAGGAGCGGGAACAAGCATGACGGCACGATTCACGGCGCAGAGTGGGTGCGGGTGGGGGATGGGTTTGGGCTGCGGTTTGGTGCGAACAAGAGCTTCGTGGATTTCGGCGACGTGGCGGCTTTGAAGCGGAGCGGGGATTTTTCGTTCTCCGCGTGGGTGAAGCCGTTGGCGGAGACCTTTCCGGACAAGAACGCGAACTGGCATCTCTTCACCTGGGAGGAGTATCGGCTGTCGGGATTCAACTGCCGCATCGATGGGCGCTCAGGGCGGCTTTATGCACGCTCCAGCCGGGGGCCGAAGGAAGTTGCGCCAAGGCAGGGCTTCTCGAAGTCGGCGCTGGCGAAGGACCGGTTTCAATTCATCACGGTGGTGAAGCAGGGCGAGCAGGTGTCCATTTTTGTGGATGGGAAAAAGGACGCGGAGGTGAACACCTACCAGGATTTGCCGCCGGGCCGCGCGCCGTTCACCTTGAGCGCGGCGGAGCAATCGCTGGCGGGCATCATGAGCGAGGCGCGGCTCTACGCTGGCGTGCTTTCCGCGGGCGAGGTCGTCGCGCTGTATGCGGCGGGCGCGGAGCGGTTCGGCACGGACCGCTCGTGGCTCGGGAAGCTGCATCTGCAGCCGTTCATCTATCGCGACACGCTCGAAGCCATCATCGAGGCGGACCTGCGAGGCGTCTTGCCGCTGGGGAAAGCGGAGCGCGTGGTGGCGGTGTTGCGCGGGGCGGATGGAAAGCCGGCGCAGGAACTGGAGCGAACGGCGGTGGCGGAGTCGGGGGGCGAAGATTTCCGCTTCGACCTTGGCCCGCTCGCCGTCGGTGCCTGCACGGTGGCGGTGTCCGTGCGCGCTGGCGACAAGGTGAGGGCGGAGGAAGTGATCGCGTTTGCGCATCCCGAGACTCCGCCGCAGTTGCCTCCGCCGATGGAGCGCACGGCGGGGCCATTGCCCGGCGTGCCGGGTCCGGCGGCTTACTCGCTGGAGGTGAGCCGGGGTGGCGGCTTCGCGATGCGTATCGGGGCGCAGTCGTATCCGGTGGAGTCGTCGTTCAGCTATCCACAGGGCGGGGAGAATCGGCTCGTGGTCGCCGACGCGCCGGACGTTGCGGGAGAAAAAACGTGGACGGTGACGACGGAGAAGCTGGGCACGCACGGCCACCGCATCGTGGCGATAGGAAAGCACTACCGCATTACGCGCGAACTCACGCCGCAGCCGAGCCGCATCCTTGTCCAAGACCGTATCGAAAACCTGACCGATGCCGACCTCGGCCTCGCCTTGGACAATCGTGTGGATGCGCGGGACAAACAGGGTGTGGAACTACAAGCCCTCGCCGCTCCCGTCCCGCCGCTGTTCGTGCGGGCGAAGGATCACGGCCTCGGCTTGGTGCCGCTCGATGATGTCTATCAGCTCACCCAGGCGACGTATGTGGAAGGTCGCGCGGGCGGCGCGAAGATTGCCGGGCTCGGCATCGCCAAAGGCGCGGCGCATACGCTGGAATGGGCCATCTATCCGCTCGCGACCACGGACTACTACGACCTCATCAACGCCATCCGCCGCGATGAAGGGCTCAATGGCCTGACCGTGGACGGCTGTCTCGCGATGTCGCACAGCGGCGTGTGGGGGCGCATGGCGCCGCCCGAGCCTTTGGTGAAATATGGCGGCCTCAAGTATGCCTCCTCCGGTTGTCTCACCAAGGTGGCCGACGACCCAGGACTCTCATTCCAAGGTATCGAGTTCGTGAACAATCCGAAGGAAAGCGAGGCGCTGCGGAAGAACTACGCGGATTGGAAGTCGCACTACCCCAGCCTCGTTCCCGGCTTCCACGTGGCCTACAACATCTACGCCACGGATCAGCCCGGCAAGCTCTACGCCGACTCGCTCATGCTCGCCGCCTCCGGCAAGCACGACATGTATGGCAACTACGCGCGCTACCTCGGCGAGAATCGACGCCGCGAAGGCTGGGCCTTCTTTCCCTACTACGCGACGATGCAGAACAGCTTCGGCAAAGACCTGCTCAAGAGCGCGGACTTCATGATGGATCGCATCGGCGTCGGCATGGTGTGGGCCGATGGACTGCTCTCCGGCTATGCGGCGGGCATGGGCGATTTCCCCACCGGATACGTGCGCACGCTCGCACCGTGGGACGGCTTCTCCGTCGAACTCGACCCCGCCACGAAAACCATCCGCCGCAAATGGGGTATTGCCGCCGCCCTCGGCAAAGACGTGCTCCTCGAATACATCCGCCGCATCAATGCCAAGGGCGGACGCGTGTGGATCAATCACATGAGCACCGTGCCGCGCACCTTCGCCAGGCAGGCGGCCTATTGGGCGGCGGAGACGAACGATGGCGACGCCCGCTGCGCCAGCCTGCACCTCAGCCCCGCGCCGCACGGCCTCGCCAACCCCACCCAGATCAGCACGACGCAAATGATCTATGACGACATCCGCGCCAAGCTCGGCTGGGGCAGTTTCTACACCTACTACTGGTATACGGGTAGCGCCTCCTTTCTCACCCACCGCATGATCACGGCGGAGATGTATCCGCTCACCATCGAGTCCATCCACGCGGGGCGCATCCAAGGCCGCGAACGCATCGTCACTATGAACTCCGGCATCCACGGCTGGCCGCAAGACCATCACCTCCACGACATCCGCCTCTTCGATGCCCGCGGCCGCCTGACCCCGCACGCCCAACTCACCACCGCCGACAAATCCGGCACCCGCACCGACTTGAATCTCACCCCCGGTCAAACCGCCATCCTCGTCCGCCTCCCCATCACCCTGCAAACCGACCATCCCGTGAACACCTGCGTCACCCACTTCGCCGCCCACTTGCTCGAACTTACCCTCAGCGGCCAGGGCAACGTCACGCTACATTTTGAACACAAGCTGACCGGCCACCTCCGCGTCACCGGCACCGACGCCACCGTGAATGAAGAACCCCGCGACATACAATTCAAGCTCGATGGCCTGACTCATCTAAGAATCGAGCGATGAACAACGATAATCATGAAGCACACCCTCACACTCAGCACCGCCCTGCTGCTCGCACCGCTCGCCGCGCAAAGTCGCGTCTGTGAATTTCCAAGCCTTGGGAAAAGTCAGGTGGGCAACTTCCAACCTTTGGAAATGAATGGAGAACCAGAGCGAGGAACAAGACAAGGCGAATAACTGACGAGGAGAATTCCCATGCGAAACACCACTGCGGTCTTGATAACGGCGTCATTCCTATTCGTTTCCGCGTCACTGACGACGGCAGACGCTCGGGAACCGGTTGCTGCCGAGGCGTTGAGTAATGTGCCCTTGAAGCTTTCTGCGGGCGTGCGCGGAGTTGCCGAGCCCGGCGCGGTCGAGCCGCAGGTCCAGAAGACCTCCTACGGTTGGGAAATCACCGATTGGAAAACGGCCGATACGAACCACGAAGGCGAAGCCGTCTTCACGCTCACGCCAGAGGCTCCGCTTCGCAATGTCACCGTTCTCTCGTATATCGACGACAAACTCACGCTGGAACCTCTCGCTCCCGGCGAAACCCGTACTTCGCTCGTCTTCCGTCTCCCCCTCAAATTGAAGAAAGTCCAAGGTGGCGCCAACAAGGCTGCCGCGCCCGGAAGCCAGTGGGCCGGGTTCGGTTTGGGTAAAGCCGCATACGGCGCGGAATTGCCGTTCGTTTCGATTCTGCCGTTGCGGGTTGTGAACGTCGCGGAGGACGCCGTTGTCACGGTCAGCTCTGCGGACAAGCTCAGTACGGGGTTCCGTCCCCTCGGCTGGCTCAACCGTCCCGAAACCCTCACTGACGGATTCATCGATAGAGACCGGAACTTTTTCTCCGCCCCGCGTGATCAGGACATCACCGCGGACGCGCCCGAATCGGTTCTGCTCAGTTGGAACGACGATCAATCTCTTCGCCTTCTCGGTCTCCTACGCGGCCGCAACGAAAAGAGCCTCGGGAACGTACGCGTGGAAATCTACACAGGTTCCGGCGATCCCCGCTTCGCCCGGGACGGTTGGGAACTCTGCTCCGGCAGTTGGTCGAAAGAGGGCGCCTTCCGCGCGTTTTCGCTGTTCGATTTCGGGCGTGAAGTGAAGACCCGCGCGGTGCGCCTTGTGTGTACCGGCGGTGTGAAGCAGATCGGACTCGGCGAAGTGCTCGCACTGCAGGCGCTCGGCGATGCCCCCGTACCGGTCGCGCGCAAAACCAAAGGCCGCGTGCCCGTGCAGTTCACGATTCCGGATTCCGGCAAGGTCACCGTGCAGATCCGCAACGAGAAGGGCGACGTCGTCGCCAACCCCGTCGCGGGCGTCGAGTTTCGCAAAGGCACGCACACCGTCTACTGGGACCTCACCGACATCGCGGGAAATCCCGTCACCGAGCCCGGCCAGTATTCGTGGAAGGGGCTTTACGTGCCGGGACTCAAAGTTTCGTACCAGTACAGCTACTACCCCATGCCGCTGAACAACGTCGCGTGGCAGACCCCGGACCGCGACGGCGGCTGGCTCGCCGACCACGAACCCCCGCGCACGATCTGCCGCGTCGGGGATAAGATGTGGCTCGGCGCGTTCGCCGAGATGGGCGACTCCATCATTGAAGTCGACAACTCCGCCAAGAAGCTCTGGGGCATCGACCGCATCTGGTTGGCCATTCCTTCCGAAATCTGCGCCGACGGCGACTATTACTATGGTTTCTGCGAAGGCGGCTGGATCGGCGACAATCAGGCCATCCTCCAGATCAATACCAAGACAAAGGCCTCCAAAAAAGTTTTTCAGCGCGAACTCAAACAATCCAAGGGATTCTTCAAGAACAACGGCGTCTCCGGCTTCCAGGTCGTCGGCGACCGCGCCTTTGCGGCCTTCGCCAAGACCAACACCATCATGGTTTTCGACATCTCCGTCGGCCTGCGCGCCAAACCCCGCGGTTTCAGCTGGGCCACCGTAAAAAAGCAGTTCGATGAACTCAAGCCCGTGCTCATCAAGGAGATTTCCTTGCCAGCGCCCGGCCGTATCCGTCGGTATGGGCCGGACCGTCTCGTCGCCGTCAGTGGCCGCGACATCGTCACGATCGATCTGAAGACCTATGAGGTCAAAACCCTTATCAAGGATAAGCTCGTCAATCCGCTCGGTCTCGGCATCGATGCCAAGGGCAACCTCTATATCGGCGAAGGGGCGCCTCTGCACCAGGTCTTCGGCTATACCCCCGAGGGACGCAAATTCTTGACCCTCGGCAAACCCGGCCGCCGCGAACCCGGTGCGTTCGACAACGACAACCTCGAAGAGCCATTCGGTGTGGAAGTCGCCTCGGATGGCCGTGTCTGGGTCACGGAGCATACCGACTGGACGCGCCGCGTGAGCATCTGGGATCCGCAGACGGCCAAGTGCGTCAAAGCTGTTTACGGGCCCACCCAGTACGGCGGCGATGGCAGCCTCGACCCTGCCGACGAAACCCGCGCCTTCTACAAAGGCATGGAGTTCCGCCGCGATCCCGTGACCGGCACCGTCACGCCCCTCAACATGACCTACCGCATCGACAACACCAACATCGCCAGCTTCATCCATAGGTCCGCCCTCGGCAAGGACGGCAACTACCCCAGCTACGCCTTCCGCGCGAAAGGCGATCTCTGGTTCACCAGCTATATGCACCCCCACGGCCACCCCGTGCTGGTCCTGTGGCTCTACAAAAAGGGAATCGTCCAACCCGTCGCGGCGATGGGCTCCGCGGTTTCTCTCCGGACGACCTTCGGCGAACCGCCGCCTCCGAAGAAAATGGTCGGCGGCAAGCTCAAAGAAGACACAAACAACACCAACACTGACTTCCTGGTGAAGCATATTCCCGGATACACTCCCGATCAGAAATTCTTCACCTGGACGGATCTCAATGACGATGGGAAAGTCGGAGTCGATGAACTCAAGTTCGGCAAGCTCGAATACGAAGGCAAACTGCTCGAAAGCGCCAACGCCGCTTGGAACTGGCGGATGAACGGCAATTTTGTCGCGGCCGCCAACGCCGGCAACAATCGCGCCGTGTTCTTCACCCCCAGCGGATTCACGAAACACGGATATCCGCTCTACGCCGTTCCCTCGAACACCGTGCCGGGCAGCGGCCAAGGCCTCATCACCGATTCGCAGAACAATGCCATCATCCTCGGTCGTCCGCTCACCTGCGTCACGCCCGAAGGCAAGGTCAAGTGGAGCTACCGCAACCAGTGGCCCGGACTGCACGCTGGGCATGCCACCACCGCCCGTGGGGATGAACCCGGCGTCTTGATCGCACCTTGCCGCGTCTGGGGCGTGGTGCCTGTCAACAAGGAACTCGGCGAAGTCGTCGCCTTCAATTCCAATCTTGGTTGCACCTATCTGATGACGGCTGACGACGGACTCTACATCGACCGTGTCTTCCGCGACCAGCGCGTGGCAGAATTCCTGTGGAATGGTCCCAAACCGCCGACTCCCGAAGTTCTCGCCGAGACCAGTCTCTACGACGAACACTTTGGCGGGCTGCTTCAGAAGACGGTCGGTCCGGACGGCCGCGAGAAGTTCGTGTACGTCGTTGGCAAGAACCATTGTTCCGTGGTCGAACTCGCCGGGCTCGACCAGATCCAGCGGCTTGCGGGCAGTACGCTCGCCGTCACGCCGGAAACCGTCGCCGAGGCCCAGCAGCGCCGTCAGGATGAAATCCTCAAAACCGCGCAGCCCAAGATCTACAGCGTCCGGAAAGTGACCGACGGAAGCATCACCGTCGATGCCCACGACAAGGAGTGGGGGAAACCCCAACGCATCGACGGGTTCGCGCTCGCCTACGACTCGCAGAATCTGTACATCCATTTCCGCGGACAGGACGACAAAGCCGTGTTCGAGAACAAAGGCGTCAATCCCATGGAACTGTTCAAGACCGGCGACGTTCTGGACGTGATGCTGCAGACGAAGAAAGGGCTCAAACCGCGCTCGGAAGCGGGCGAAGGGGATATCCGTCTGAGCTTCGCGATGTTCGACGGCAAGCCTGTGTGCGTGCTGTACGACTTCAAGATCGCCGGATACAAGGGCGAGCGCGTGCCCTTCAGTTCGCCGGTCCGGACCATCTGGTGCGACCGCGTGTCGATTCTGCCGGAAGCGAAAATCGCGGTGGCCCGTCAGAACAGCATGGTGCTGATCGAGGCGGCCGTGCCGCTGAAGTCGCTCCATCTGGATCCGGCCGATCTCAAGGAAACCCTCGGCGATGTGGGGCGGGTGTTGAGCGACCAGACCGGCACGCGTGCCTCGAACCGTGTCTACTGGTCGAACAAGAACACGAACATCATGTCCGACGTGCCGAGCGAAGCGATGCTTCAGCCCAAACTGTGGGGGTTGTTCAGGTTCGAATAAAAAGTAACCACCATGAAACATACCCTCAAACTCCTCACTGCCCTGCTGTTGGCGCCGCTGGCCGCGCTCGCCGCCGAGCCGCCTCACATCCTGCTGCGCGAGGCGCTGCAGTTTGAAAACATTGGCGACAGTGGCCGTGTACCGGGCACGATCCGGCTCATGTATCAGTATCTGCCGGAGGCGACGATCACGCTCTGGCCTTGGCAGCTTCATGAACGCGAGCGCGAGCTGTTGTTGCGGGCCTTTCCCGGGTTGTGCATCGCCGAGGGCGAGGTGGATGACTCCGGCATGGCTTCCACACCCGCCCTGGCCGCAGCCTGGCGCGCGGCGGATATTTTCATCACCCCGGCACGTCATGCGAAGACGTTCCAGGTCTGGGCGAAGACCGGGAAGCCGTATGGCTTCTTCGGCTCGCACTTCGATCCGGTCAGCGGCCGCACGACGTTGCGGGACGGCGGCACTTTGGAGGAGTTGCGCGAGGCGAGCGCAAAATTGCCAGCCGATCATTTCGACGGCCACTACAAGTCCCGCGCGATCTATGACGGCGCGTCCTTCCTCTTCGCCCGCGACACCTATTCGCTCCTGTATTTGAAGGGGCAGAAGCTGCGCACGCCGCTCATGGAGTTCGGACTGGATGGCACGTTTGGCATCGCGGTGCGGGATGAAAAGCGCGCCCAGAGCTGGCTGCGGCACATCGGCGCGGAGGAGGGGAAGTTCATCTGCGTGCTGCCCCGTCTGCGCTATACGCCCTATTATCGCGTGAAGGATCTGCCGCGCGACGAGGGCGACTACGAGTTGGACGCGATCAACGCCAAGCACGCCGCCCGCGATCACGCGCCGCTGCGCGACCTCATCACGCTCTGGGTGCGCGAGACCGGGCTAAAGGTGCTCCTGTGCCCGGAGATGACCTACGAGATTGCGGTGGCCAAGGAACACCTCCTCGATCCGCTGCCCGCCGACGTGAAACCCAACGTCATCTGGCGCGACACCTTCTGGCTCGCCGACGAGGCCGCCTCCGTTTACGCCCGCGCGGTTGCCGTGGTCAGCGCGGAGTGCCATTCGCCGATCATCGCGCTGTCGCAGGGAACCCCGGCCTTTTACGTGCGCAACCCCGCGGACACGGTGAAGGGCCAGATGTTCCGCGATCTCGGCCTGCAGGATTGGGTGTTCGAAAGCAGCGCAACCACCGGCCAGCAGCTCTGGGAAAAGCTCAGGCCGCTGCACGAAGATCGTGCCGCGGGGCGTGCGCAAGTACAGGCGGCCATGACCAAGGCCGCCGAAATACAGCGCCGCATGGTCCAGGCCATCGCGGACGCGGTGGCGAAACATCGTTCGAACACTCGAAAATGAGGCATCCCGCCATGAAACACGCTACCTTGATTCCCGCCCTTGCGTTTGCGCTTCCTGTCAGACCAAAACCAAAGGCTTCAACCCTCAACTCGCCCCGTACCACAGCCAGCGCTACCTGCGCAGGGCCTTGGCGTATGTTGAGCTAGCGGTGGAATGAATCAACATGAAATACATCCTCCCACACCTCCTTGCCCTGCTGCTGGCTCCGCTGGCCGCGGTCCACGCTGCTGATGCAAGCGCTTCGGTTGCACCAGTGGCTTCCCCCCACGTCACGGACTGGTTGAAAGACGCGCGACTGGGCGTGTTCATGCACTTCTGGCCCAATAGCGCCAGGGACATGAAGCTGGTGGATGCGTTCGACGTGCCGGCCGTGACACGACAGTTGAAGGAGATCGGGGCCGGTTACCTGGTGCTCACGCTGGGCCAGAATTCCGGGTTCTACAATTCGCCGAACGCCGTCTATGACCAGTTCCTTGGTTGCAAGCCCGGCGAGCGTTGTTCTCAACGGGACCTGCCCCTCGATCTTTACCGTGCCCTGCAACCTGAAGGCATCCGGCTGATGCTCTACCTGCCGTGCCAAACGCCGAACCAAGACGCCCACGCGCAGCGAGCCTTCGGATTGCCGGAGGGCAAGAAGGACCAGCCCATCAACGAGGAGTTCGCCCGCAAGTGGGCCAAAGTCATCCAGGAATGGTCCGTGCGGTATGGCGACAAGGTGGCGGGATGGTGGTTTGACGGTGGCTACGAGCACATCCAGTTCAACGGTGCGATAGCAGCCATCTATGGGGATGCGGTCAAGCGCGGCAATCCACGGGCCATCGTCACGTTCAATCCCGGCGTCAAGCTGGTGCGCCACACCCGCTCCGAGGATTACACCGCCGGCGAGTTGAATGAGCCGTTCAAGGTTCAGCCCGCGTCACGCTGGGTGGAAGGTTCGCAATGGCACGCGCTGACGTATCTGGGTTCTTTTTGGGGCCAACGGAACACGCGTCATCCAACGGAGGACTGGGTCAGATGGGTGAGCACGGTGGTGGCCAAGGGCGGCGTGGTAACGCTCGACCTGGGCCCGAATGGGGACGCGGCAACCGGGCCGGTCGGCGTTTTCAGCGAGCCTCAGTTGGCCCAGGTCAAAGCCATCAGCCAAGCGCTGCCCCGAAACACCCCGCAACAACAGTGAAACGCCATGCCATGAAACCCGCCCTCACGCTCCTCACCGCCCTGCTGCTGAATCCATGCGCGAGAAATCTACCGCGTCAAAAGTCATTCGCCGGGCGACTGGCTGCAATCAACAACCAACTGAAAGGAACCAAAACCATGAAGTGGAGAACTGCAATCCTGCTGGCGGTTGTCTGGGCCGCCTGTCCGTGCCGGCCGACACAAGCCACCGACGTTGTCGCGCTGAACGCCCAATCCGAGCCGGTGGCGCAAGGCTGGACGTTGAACGACACCATCGCGCCGCGCCTCGACAAAATCGGCGACACGCCCGTGGTTGTGCTCGACGACCAAAGCGCGTCAGCCAGTTGCGGCCTGTTGTACCGCATCCCGGCGGGCACGGCGCCGGCCCTCGATGCGGGTTGGGAACTGGATCTGGCCCTCCGCATCGGTTCACCTTGTCGCGGCTACGTCGTCGAGGTTCACGACGGCAAATACCGCGTCATCGTCTGGCTGTTCAACACTGGCACGGCGCAGGCCCTGAGTTTGAAGGATGCGGCCACGGGCAAGACGGTCAGTGGTTCCCTTGCCGGCGGCGAGGCGGTACACGCCTGGAAGATCGCGCGGCGCGGCGGGGGCAAGCTGACTTTGAGCGGCAACGGCAAGGTTCTCCTGGACGATGTCGTTGCCGGGGAGGCGCCGGGCTTGTTGAAGGGCGCGCCCTACGTTCGCGTGGGCGGCGGCAGTGGCATTGGCCAAGCCGAAATGAGCAAGCTGGAGATCGCGAGCCTGCGTTTGCGCGCCACATCATCGGCCGCGACAGGCGCGCCGGCCGCTGTCAAGCCGCCGGCCGAAGATGCGGCGACCGCTCGGAAAATCCCGGCGCTCTTCCTCGACGGCAAATCCGACCCGCTGGCGCAGGGCTGGACGTTGAACGACAAGATCCCGCCCAAACTCGATAACGGCATTATCGTGCTCGACGACGCGAGCGAGACGGAAAGTTGCGGCCTGTTGGCGCCGATTCCGGCTGCCACGGCCCAAGCCGCCGCGGCGGGTTGGGAGTTTGAGGTGACCATGCGCATCGGCACGGCCTGCCGTGGTTACGTCGTGGAAGTCCACGACGGCAAATACCGGGTCATTCTGTGGCTCGTGAACGACACCAAGATGCAGAGTGTCGCCTTGAAGGATGCCGCCACTGGAAAATCCGTTGGCTGCAGCCTGGCGGGCGCCGAAGAGTTTCACACCTGGAAAGTCACGCGCCGCAGCGACGGCCAGTTGGCCTTGAGCGGCGGCGGCAAGGAGCTGGTGTCCGGCATCAGCGCCGGGGCTGCACCGGGCTTGCGGGGTGGCGCTCCCTACATCCGCGTTGGCGGCGGAGCCGGCATCGGTGGTCCGCAGTTAAACCGGCTGGAGGTCAAACAGCTCTCCTTCAAGCCAACGCCCTCCGCTGCGGGGGCGTCCACCGTTGAGCCGACCACTGCCGCCGAGTCCGCGGCGAAACCGACGACCGAAGACACGCTGATCGCCGCGAAATACGCCGCGCTCGTCGCCAAGCTGCCGGCCGATCAACAGGCCTGGGAGCGCGTTCTGCAGGAGAACCTCGGCGGCTTCTATCTGCCGCACCACAAGCGCGCCAAGGTCGCGGGCCAGTCTACCGCATGGGATTTCGTGCAAGACGATCCAAAACTGCCGCGCGTGCTGCTCATCGGCGATTCGGTGTCACGCGGCTACACGCCGGCCGTGCGCAAGGCGCTCGCGGGCAAGGCGAACGTCCACCGCGCACCGGCGAACTGTGGCCCGACTGCGAACGGCCTCAAGCACATCGAGGCCTGGCTCGGCGACGGCAAATGGGACCTGATCCATTTCAACTTCGGCATCCACGACCGCGCCACACCCATCGCCGATTACGCGCAACGGCTGGAGCAACTCATCGAGCGCATGAAGAAGACCGGCGCGAAGCTCATCTGGGCGAGCACCACGCCGATTCCGGATGACCCCGCAAAAAAACAAACCGCCGCCGCCATCGTCGAGCGCAATCAGGTTGCGGCTGAGTTGATTAAGAAACACGGCGACGCCATTGACGACCTGTTCGCCGCCATCACGCCGCACTTGGCCGAGATGCAGACCCCCAACGACGTCCACTTCAACACCAAGGGCTACGACTTCCTCGGCGAGACCGTGGCCAAAGCGATTGAAGCGCAACTACCGAAACGTTGAGACATGAAACCCATCCTCGCCTTCCTCACCGCCCTGTTGCTGGCTTCGGGGCACGCTGCCGAGTTCTATGTGGCCGCCACCGGTGACGATGCCGATTCCGGTACAAGGGCGAAACCGTTTGCGACACTGGAGCGGGCGCGCGATGCCGCCCGCACATTGGAACGGCGTGGCGGCACAACCGTGTTGGTGCGCGGCGGCGTCTATGAACTGACGAAGACGCTTACGCTCGACGCGAAAGATTCCGGCGTGATCTGGCGCGCTTACCGGGACGAGAAGCCGATTTTGCTCGGCGGAGCGAAGATCACCGGCTTTGCGCCCCACACAGGACAGATCCTGAAAGCAAACGTCGGCACCAACCAGTTCCGCCAACTGTTCTGCGACGGCCAGCGTCAGGAACTGGCGCGGTACCCGAATCTCGACCCGCAGAACCCGCACACCAGCGGCTGGACGTTTGTGGAGAAGGGGCTTTCAAAACGCGCGTTCCTGGCGAGCGCCACCGACCTGCGCAACTGGGCGCGGCCCACCGACGGCGAAGTTTCCATCTTCCCGAGCCACGAATGGTGGAACAATATCGCTCCCATCGTCGCCGTTGACCGCGAGCAACGAATCATCACGTTGCGTCGCGATTGCTCGTACGAGATCGCGGCGGGCGACCGCTATTTCGTGCGCGGCTTGCTGGAAGAACTCGACGTGCCCGGTGAGTGGTGTCTGGAAAAGGGAACGCTCTACTTCTGGCCGCCGTCACCGTTGAAGGGACAACCGGTTTACGCGCCGCGACTGCGTTCGATTCTCGCACTCAGTGCTGGCGCGGCGAACGTCACGTTTCGCGGGTTCACCTTCGAGTGCTGCGAAGGCACCGCCGTTACTCTGAACAACTCGACCAACTGCCTCGTCGCCGGGTGCGTCATCCGCAACGTCGGCGATTACAACGGCAACGGCGTCAGCGTGACCGGCGGCGCGCGCAACGGCGTTGTCGGCTGCGACATCGCCGACACCGGCAGCCACGGCATCAACCTCAGCGGTGGCGACGAGAAGACGCTCGCGCCCGCCGGCAACTACGCCGAGAACAACCACCTCACCCGCACCGGCTTGTTCCACAAGCAGGGCAACGGCATCAACATCAGCGGCACCGGCAACCGCGTCGCGCGCAACACGCTCCATCATCTGCCGCGTTTCGGTATCATGTTCGGCGGGCAAAACCACGTCATCGAGCTGAACCACATCCACCGCGTTTGCCTGGAGACGATGGACGCCGGCGCGATCTACGGTAACTCATTGAACTGGCTCTCGGCCCACGGCTGCGTCATCCGCCACAACTTCATCCACGACGTCATTGGCCGCAGCGGCAAGGCCGGCAAATGGCTCGCGCCGTATTTTGCGTGGGGCATTTATCTCGACTGGACGGCGATGGGCGTGACGGTCACCGGCAACATCGTCGCGCGGACGCCCCGCGCCGGCATCCATCTCCACGACGGGCGCGACAACCTCGTCGAGAACAATATCTTCGTCGAATGTGGCATGGGCCGCAGCGAACACGGCTCGACCAGCCAAATCGAGTTCAACGGCTGGGAGACCACCACCGGTTACTGGACGCGCGAGATCGCCAACTGGAGCAAGCAATACGACTCCGTCGCCAATCTGCCGGCGTGGCGCAGCGTCGCGAGCCTGCGCGACCCGCGCACGGCGCCGTTGCCCGATGGCCGCACGATGCACCACAATGTCGTTCACCAGAACATCCTTTGCTGGCACGACCCGCAGCCGCAGCCGTTTCAGTTCCGCAACGTCTCGTTTGAACACAACCTCTCCGATTCCAATCTCGTCTGGCATTTCAAACAGCCGCTCAAGACCGGCCAGTTCAAACTCAAGGCCGTCACCGGGCCGAACATCGCGCCGGCGAACGCCGATTTCGAGGCGCCAGAAATTTGGAAGTGGCACATCCGTCCGAGCACCAACGACCACGTCACGCTTTGCGCCGACTCCCCGCACAACGGACGCGGCTGCCTGCGGCTCACGGGCAAGTTGAGCGAGGCCAACAAGGACAAGGAATCGTGGGCGCGCATCCCCAGCGTGAAGAGCGTCGAAGTCCCCGTCCAGCCCGGCCAGGTCTATCGCCTGACCGCATGGCTGCGCGCCGACCGAGCGAACACGCGTCTCGAGATCGGCCTGCAGGCCTACCGAGCCAACGTTTACAGTTGGCAGTCGGTGAAGACCGTCAGCGTCGGCACCGAGTGGGCGCGGCATGAACTGATCGCTCGTTTTCCAGCGCAGCCACCGGCGATGAAGAGTTGTTACGTCCGCATCCGGTTGCCCGACGGCGACGGCGCGGTCTGCGTGGATGATGTGGAACTGCACGCCGCCGAGCCAATGGACGAATGGGACGCGTGGCAATCGCTCGGCATGGATCGCCACTCGCTCATCGCGGACCCGCTCTTCGCTGATGACCATTATCAGCTCAAGCGAAATTCGCCGGCGTTCAAGCTTGGTTTCCAGCGCATCCCGGTCGAGAAGATCGGTTGCTACCGCGACGACCTGCGCGTAACCTGGCCCATTGACGAGAACGAAAGGACCAAACCATGAAACACACCCTCACCATCCTCATCGCCCTGCTGCTGGCTCCGCTGGCTGCGCATTCGCAACAGGCTGCGTCTGGCATCGTTCGCGATCATCTCTGGCTCTTCGGTTGTCCGCCGGGTGGCGATGCCGACTATTTGGAGAACGCCGGTATCCGCGGCGGGTCGCGCATGACGCCGGTGGAGGGCGCGCACTGGCTGGGTATCAGGAATCTGCTGTTCGTCACCCAGGACTGGAACCGTCCGCCGGCCCAATGGAGCGAGGCCAAGTGGAAAGCCAAAACCACCATGGAACAGTGGGCGATCTCCTTCGAGTCGCTGCAGCGCGTCAACTGGGCCGCCGTCGGCTCCAGCGGCGGTGGCGGGCTCAAGACCGTGCCGGACATCGTCACGCTTGCGAAGAAGTATCCGAACTTCACCGGCATCTACCTCGACGACTTCATCAAAGACCGGAACAAACGCCCCGACGGAACGTTTACCGGCAAGCCCGCCCTGACCGAGGCCGAACTGAAAGCCATGCGGGAGCAACTCGCCAAAGTCGGTCGCCCCATGGACATCTGGACCACCATCTACACCTATGACCTCGATCCCCAGCACGCCGACTACACACAGTGTGAGCCGCCGCTGGTTGATTCGATGAAGCACTTCGATGTGCTCGTGCTTTGGACGTGGCAAAGCGCTGACTTGCGCGACCTTGAAAAGAACCTCGCCCGCCTCGAAGCCTTGAAGCCAAAGACCACCCGCATCGCCCTCGGCATCTACCTCTGGGACTACACCGGCATCGACGAAGCGCAGAAAGCGAATCCGACGTACCGGTGGGGCAAGCCCGTCCCGCTCGATCTCATGGAGCACCAGTGCGGCCTTGGCCTGAAGTGGCTCAAGGAAGGCCGCGTCTCCGAGCTTGTCATCCTTGCCAACACCCACCTCGACCTCGGCATCAACACCGCCCCATGGATGCGCGATTGGATCAGGAAGCACGGGGATGAGAAACTCAACAGATAGGCGAACCGATGAAACACAAACGCCAATGGTTTGTCGTCCTGCTGCTGGCGACGTTGTCCGCTGGCGCGGTGGAGAAGGGCAATGTGCCGGGCGTGTTGGAAGATGGCGCGATCGTGCGGCGCAACGGGGTCTTCTACAACAACCGCTCCCTGTACGGCAGTCACGGCAATCCAGCATCGCCGTATTACTGGGTGTTCGCGGGTGACAGGCCGTTCGTGCGGTTCGGGGGCAATCCGTGGGTGGATGGTTGTTTCATGCTCGGATTTCAGCAGGCGGGCGGCGAGGCGAAGTGGCTGTTGGATTTCAAGTCGGTCGAGGCGCGGTATCACGGCGGGCGGATGGAGTGGGTGGCCAGCGATCCGCAGTTTCCCGGCGTGACCATTGCGCTGCACGCGCTGCCGCTGGCCGTGGGCACCGGCTTGGCGGCGCAAGCGCAGGTGACCGGCGCGCACGAAGGCGACCGGCTCGTGTGGATGCTGGGCTGCGCCTACCACAAAGACTTCGTCAACACCATGGACGCGCTCTCCAATCGCGACGTGCGCTACAACGGCTTCGAGCCGCACGAGGCGCAAGGCGATCGTGTGGAAATGAAAGATGGCGTGATTCGCTTGGAGCCGCCGCGCGGGAATCGGTTCCGCTATACGCTGGCCGGATGCAGTGCCAGCTCGGAAATCAAAATAGCGGACGCCGACCAGTGGAAAACGCCGCAGACGCTTTGGGCGAGCACCGGCGGTCAACGTCCCGTCGCGTGTGGTGTGACGCCGCTTGCTGGACGAACGCCGATTACGTGGATCGCCCGGTCGTGGCCGGAAACGGAGAAGTCGGCCGCGCCGCCGAACGTCGAGGCCGATTTCCGCGCTGCGTGGGAACGCGTCGAGTCGCTGCGCAACCGCGTCGTCAGCTACACGCCCGACGCGCGATTTGATTTCATGGTGCGCGCGGCCACGCCGGCGCTCGACGGCATCTGGCGCGGCTACGCCTATGGCCATTCCGGCAGCGCGGTCTATGTCACGCCGTTCCTGGGCTGGCGGGCGCTCATGGGCGGGATGGCCTATGGCTGGCATGACCGGGTGTTGACCGCCGCGCGGCATTTTTTGGCCTCGCAGGTGACGGGCGAGAGCTATCTCGACCATCCCGCATTGCGCCAGCTCGTCGAGAAGAACATCGAGCTGGAGCGCTATGAAGGCACGCTCACGCACCCGGGCAAGAGCCTGCGCTATTTGAGCAAGGGCCGGCTGATTCCCGACGGCATGTCAACGATGTACGATATGCAATCCATCTTCTTCGATCAGCTGGTCGAGGACTGGCGGTTCACGGCCGACCCGGAGCTGGAAAAGATTTTGCGGCCGGCGCTGGAACTGCATCTCGATTATATCGCACGCTGCTTCGATCCCGACGGCAACGGCGCATACGAGAGTTTCATCAACACCTACCTGACCGACAACCAGTGGTACAACGGCGGCGAGACGGCGGAGGAAACAGCGTTCGCGTATCGCGGACATCTGGCGGCGCGCGACATGGCGCGCCGGGCCGGCGACGCGGCGGCGGTGCAGCGGCACGAGGCCAAGCTCGCGTTGATCCGCACAGGTTTCTTCGCGAGAGTCTGGGCCGCCAAGGAAGGACATCCCGGCGCGTATCGCGAGCAAGGCGGACACGAACGGCTGCACACCGATGCGTGGCTGCCGAGCATCGTGCATCCGTTGGATTGCCCGGGGCTGTTCAATGACGAACAGGCGGCCTCGACGTTGCACTTCACGGAATATGGTTTGGAGCGCGAGCGGCGTCCTGCCGGCGGCGTGCGCGTCACGCCCTCCAACTGGGTGCCGGGCATCTGGTCGTTGCGCACGAAGTCACCGGGCGAAGAATATCATCTCGCGCTCGGCTACTGCCTCGCCGGGATGCCGGAACACGCCATGGAAATCATCCGCGGCTGTCATAGCGAGACCGCTTTCGAGTCGGTTGTACCCGGCAACTTCGGCGAACCCTGGGGCGGCACCGACTTCTCCGATTTCCTCACGCCCTTCGCCCGTGCGGCCGTGTCGGGAATTTTCGGATACCGGCCGGACCGGCCGAATGGGCTGGTGACCATCGCGCCGCAGTTCCCGGCCGAATGGGATCGTGCGTCGCTGACGCACCCGGAATTCAAGCTGACGTATCAACATCGTGAGCGGACCGAACAGCTGATCGTGGAACTGGCGCGCGGGTCGGCGCTGGAGTTGCAGCTTCCGTTTCGCGGGACGGCGCTCAAGTCGGCGCGTCTCAACGGTCAGCCGGTGCAGGGAACGCTCAAGCCGGGCTTTGGCCGTTCGGTGTATGTGGTGCGGACGCCAGTGGCGAAGAAAGCCGAGTTGGTGCTGGAGGTGGAGCGGGAGCTGCCGTTGGGCGTGGCGCAGTCGCGCGACGTGGAGGTGGGCGCGCCGGTCGAGTTGGCTGTTGATGGCGGAAGGATCATGGAGCTGCACGACGCGCAAGGTGTCTTGGAAGCACCACAGCTGTCCGATGGCAAAGTTCGCGGTCGCATATCCAACAACGCTGGCCATCACCGGCTGCTGGCGTTGGTGCAGATGGGTCAGGCGCCGCAGTGGCGCAGCTTCGATTTCCTCGTTCGCGACCGTCAGGCCGAGCGAGCCGCGGCAGAAAATAATCTGCGCCAAGCGCCGGCCGGCGCGCAGTGGTCGGGGATCGATCTTTCCCGCCAGTTCAACGGTCGGGTCAGCGATCTTTTCCGTCAGGAATATCTTGCGCCGCGTCCCGACACGATCTCGGCGCGACTGGGCAAGGATGCACATCAAACCTGGCACGGCGCCTACATGCGGAAGCCGGCGCCGGCGGTTGACGTGAGCAACACGTGGCCGCGGCGGCCGACGCCGGTTTACGAGGCGGCGCTGGGCGATTTGAAACCCGGCAAGGATTTCACGATCGAAGTCTGGGCGCGCGCCGATATGGCGTCGTTTGCCAGCGGAAGAATTTTGGAACTGGGCGATGTGGCGCTGGAGACGTTGCCGCGCGCGCAGGGCGTGAACTTGCAGGTGGGCCGGACCCATGTTTGGAACTGGCCGGTCATGTGCGCCGAGCGGGCGACGCACATGGCTGCCGTCTTTCGCGGCGGCAAGCAGGCCGCGCTTTTTCTCGACGGCCGGTCGCGCGGCAGAGCGCCGGAGAAGATTGATCTCGCCGCGTTGTCACTGGGCACCACGTTGCGCCTGGGCTCCGACCAGAAGGGCGACAAGCGGCTGTTGGGCCGCATTGAGCGCGTAGCCATTTCCACGAAGGCCGCCACCATGGAACAACTCCAAGGCCGCTTGGTTGATGCCGCGCCGCTGGCGGGTACGGTGGCCGATTGGCGGATTCCTGAATCGGCCGACGCGCAAGTGGCCTCGACTGTTGCGGGCGCGCCGGCGCTGGTGCGTCGGGACGTGAGCCTCAAGCTGCCCAAAGAATTGCCCGAGCCCTTGCAGGTGAGCGACGGAATGTTGGCGGTGCCGCAAGGGGCGCGTTTCAAATGGAACCCCGACGCGAACAACATCGCCTTCACCTCGCTGTGGGACAACTGGCCGCGGAAAGTGGACGTGCCGGTCAACCGCAAGGGCGCTTCGGTCTGGCTGCTGGTGTGCGGCTCGAGCAACCCGATGCAGGTGCGCATCGCCAACGCCGTGCTGCGCTTCCACTATGCCGACGGCGTGACGGAGGAACTGGAACTGGTGAACCCGCTGAACTTCTGGTCGCTGTGTCTGTTCCAGCAGTCCAAGGATTATGACTACGCCACCGAGGCGTTTTCGCTTCCCAAGGAACCGCCGCCGCAAGCGCAACTAGGCAGCAACTGCCGCGCGATGGTCTACGGCTGGAAACTGCGCCCCGGCGTCGAACTCAAACAGGTGACGCTGGAAAGCCTCTCGCAAGAAGTCGTCATCGGCTTGATGGGCTTGAGCATTTGTACTCACAGATAGAAATAGAGTGAAAATATTATGAAGTTGGCGGGAACAGTGATAATGGCTGGCGCGTGGCGAGAATCCATCGCCATCCAAAAGATACGAACGGGAGCACAGGAGTTATGAAGCTAAAGTTTATGGCCCTCGCCGTCGTGCTGCTGGCACCGCAACTCACGCTGCGTGCCGTCGAGACGCGGACCTTTGTGCCGCGCGAGGATATGGAGGCCGTGTTGCATAATCCCGACATGGGCTGGGTGCTCTACGAAAACTTCGCGCTCGATCCGCGCCCGCATGGCGCGGGCACCCTGAACGTGCTGCCGCAGGCGCAGTTCGAGGGCTGCGACTATGTGGCGGTGATGTTCGCGTGGTCGGACGTGGAAAAGGCGGAGGGCCAATTCGATTGGAGCCGCGTGGACCAGGCGTGGGATCACTGGCAGCAGCGCGGGAAGGGAATCCACCTCCGCATGAGCACGGAGCCGCTTTTCGGCTGGTCGCGCGCGAACCCGCCCGGTGGCCTGGGCATCCCCGACTGGCTGCTCGCGCGCATCCCCGATGACCAGAAGAAACGGCGGGAGGATGGCGACCTGTTCGGTTGGCACGTGGACGCGCGCAATACGCTCTACCGGGAACGGCTGCGCTTGTTCTTGCGTGAGGTCAATGCGCACCTGAGCGGGAAACGCGCGCCGGTGCTCGTGGACTTGCGCGGCTTCGGCCGCTATGGCGAGTGGCACTCGGGCTATCCCTATGCGGCGCTCGCCGACAAGCGCGCGGCGTTGCAAAGCGTGCTCGATATCTGGAGCGCGGCGTTTCCACAGCGCATGCTCGCCTTGAGCTACTCGTTCGATCCCGATGGTCCCGCGGAGCTGCACGCCGGGCCATGGAACAAACTCGATCCCGTCTTCACGAAGAACTACGACGAGTATCTGCGCTTCTCCGCGTTCGATCTCGCGCTACTGAAAACCAATATCACGCTGCGCCGCGATGGGGCGGGCGGTGCCGTCCATTCGAACGAGCGCCAGCTTTGCGAACAGGTCTATCGCCAGCTGCGCCGCGCGCCGCAGATGAGCGAGTTCGTCACCTCCTACCGGCATGTCCGCGGTGGTGGCACCGCGTTTGTGAAGGCCGTGGTGGACGATGCCCTGAGCCTGCACCCGAACTACGTCA
This sequence comes from uncultured Lentisphaerota bacterium, assembly GCA_903912445.1. Taxonomy (GTDB): domain Bacteria; phylum Verrucomicrobiota; class Kiritimatiellia; order CAIQIC01; family CAIQIC01; genus DP16D-bin41. The sequence continues at coordinate 9,957 of CAIWHP010000165.1, read as the reverse complement.
GCCTGCTCGACTGTGCGCATGGTGGGCTCGACTTCATGCTGGAACGGCCCGACCTCATCGCGCAGGGTCTGAAGCGCATGGGCTATCGCCTCGTACCGCTGAAGGTCACGGTGCCGCAGACCCTCAAGTCGGGCGCACCCTTCGAGCTCGGCATGGAATGGATCAACCGCGCCACGGGCCGTGCGCTCCGCGATTACGTGCTGCGCCTGCGTCTCGCCACCGAGAAGGGCCACGTCCTCGCGCAAGCCGAAGCCGGCACGCTGCCGACCAGCCAATGGCTTGAAGGCGAACGGCACGCCGTGACAAACACCATCATCTTCCCGAAGATCAGCGGCGCTTCCGGCAAGGCCACGCTGCTGATGTCCCTCCACGATCCCGCCACCGGTCGCGTCATCAAGCTGCCGCTCTCGAAACGATCGCACGACGAGTTCTGCGAGATCGGCGCCGTGGAGATTGTCCAATGAAACCTATCTGCGCGTTTTTTGTCGCCTTGTCACTGTCAGCGCCGGGTGCCTTGTGCGCCGGCGAGGCGCTGCCGCCAAGCACGCTGGACGTATCCAAGCTGATTCCGGCGACGCTGTCGCGCGCGGCGATTTATAAGCAGGAAGGCTGGTGTCTGTGGGATCCGTGCGTCGTCCGCGGCGACGATGGCCTCTATCATCTGCTCTACTCACGCTGGCGACAGGAGCTGGGTTTCGACGCGTGGGCGACGCACGCGGAGATCGCGTGGGCGACGGCGACCAGTGCTGCTGGGCCGTATGAATTTCGCGGCGTCGTGCTGCCGGCGCGCGGCAGCGAGTTCTGGGACGGGCACTCAGTCTATAACACCTGCATCGTCCGGCTCGGAAAAAAGTTCTACCTCTACTACACCGGCAATCATGGTTCCGCGGCGTGGCGCGCCGACCGGCCGATCAAGCTCTCGACGGAGGAGTGGTGGGCGCAGCGCAACAACCAGCGGGTCGGCGTCGCTGTGGCGGAACAGCCCGGCGGGCCGTGGCAGCGCTCCGACAAGCCGCTGCTCGAGGTCGGTCCCGAGTTTGGGCAGGGCATCACCGCCGTGCCGAATCTGCTCGTGCGGCCCGCTGGCGGGCTGATGCTGTTCTATAAAACGCTAGCGCCCGGCCCCGGCAAGTTCGGCGGCGGGGTGGTGCACTATGCGGCGACGGGGAGTGATCCGCTCGGCCCGTTCCAGCGCCAGCCGAAGCAGATGGTGGACAAACGGGCGCTGCTGAAAACCGACAAGCCGTTCAACTTCCACATTGATGACCACTTCGAGTGGTTCCAGGATGGCCGCTACTACGCGATCATGAAAGACCACGACGCGCCATTTCTGACGCCGCACGGCCGCAGTCTCGTGCTGTTCGAGTCCGCCGAGGGCCTCGACTGGAAACCCTCCGTTCATACGCTGGTCAAAGATTTTTCAATTGTGTGGGACGATGGTGTCCGCCAGGAATTCCAGCGCCTGGAGATGCCCAAACTGCTGCTGGAAAACGGCCGGCCCAAGCTCTTGAGCCTCGCCGCGCAGCCGGTGAAGTCGCAGGAATCCTTTCTGGTGCTGCTGCCGCTCAACCAACCGCCAGAACGATGAACCGCCGACCTTCCACACCAAGCACTGACCGCGCGGGCGAAGGTCCGGCAACGAGCCGGATACCCCGCAGTTTGAGGTATCCATGCCTTCCCGCGCAAGTGCGTGAGACACCATTCCACACTTGCGCTAGTGTGGAATGGTGGTTTTCCAAGCCTTGGAATAGGTTCCGCGAGATTTTCCAAGCTTGGAAAAAACTAGCTTCCCGGTTTCCAATCCTTGGAAACAGCGAGGTGCTATGGCAAAAGCGGGGATGAATATTTTCCGTCCGCTGGCTGGAATCTTGGCGCTGGCTGCGCTATCCGCAGCGGCCCAGTCGCCGATCGGCACGACCGGGCAGGTCGGGTGCCTGGACCAGCCGAAGAAAATCCAGCGCCTCGAAATCACCCAGCCTGGCGTCTACGAGAACTTCCTGCTCGATGGGCGCGGCGCTGGCGGCAATCTGGTGAAGATCACCGCCGACCACGTCACCGTGCGCCATTGCGAAATTTTTGGCGGCAGCGGGAATGCCATCGGTGTTTTCGGTGCGAACGTGGTGATCGAAAACTGCCGCATCCATCACATGCTCTCCGGTACGTTCAAGGAGCAGAACGACGCGCACGGCATCGCCGGCCGGTGGGGCAGCGTGGTCATCCGCAATTGCGATATCGGGCTGGTGTCCGGCGACTGCATCCAGTTCGACCCCGACCGCGCCTCCAGCGGCAGCGTGACCATCGAGCGCTGTCATCTTTGGACCGGCCCGCTGCCGGCGGCGGCCGCCGGGTTCAAGGCCGGCGAGCGCCCGGGCGAGAACGCGGTGGATACAAAAACGAAAGCCGACGGCCCGCGCTGCGTCCTGAAAATATTCCGCTGCCTGATGAACGGCTTCAGGCAACCCGCGCAGATTCAAAATGTGGCGGCGCTGAACCTGAAGGAAAACGTGGATGCCGAAGTGCGCGAGTGCGTGTTCCATGATAACGAGATCGCCTTGCGCCTGCGCGGTCCGGGCAAGCGCGGCGGCGCGCACGTGAGCGTTGTGGATTGCGCCATCTACGACACGCAGTCCGGCGTCCGCGCAGAGGACAAGAGCGAACAGCTCAAGCTGCGTGGCCTCGGCTTCGGTCGCGGCGTCGGCGAGCGGCTCAAATTCGTCAACGGCCAGACCGGTGCAGGGTTCGAGAATAGCGGCGAACACACCGCGCCTGCGATGGAACTTTTGCTTCAGAAAGGATTCACGACACCATGAAAATCATCTTCCTCCGGCGCTGTATTTCGGCCTTGCTGCTGGCGGCGCTGCCGGCGGCGGCCGATGTGCTGACGCCGCTCGACTTGCGCGAGGTCAAGGTCGGCGGCGAAATCGGGCGGCGCATCGCGATCACGGTCACCAACAACCTGCTCAAGCTCGATGCCGATCACGACTTCCTCCGGCCGTTCAGCGAGGAGCCGCGCAAGGGCGAGTACATCGGTCTCGGCAAGACGCTCGACGCCACGGTGCGGCTGGCGGCCTACACGGGCGACCCGCGGGTGGACGTGCTGCGCAAACATTTCGTCGCGGAAATCATCAAGGCGCAGGAGGCGGATGGTTATATCGGCACGCTCCCGCCGGCGAAGCGCATCAAGACGCTGTGGGATGTACACGAGATGGGCTACATCATCTTGGCGCTGCTGGCGGACCAAGAGTATTTCGGCGATGCCGAGGCGCTCGCCGCAGCGCGCAAGGCGGCGGATTATCTCGTCAAGAACTGGTCGGTGCTGCCGCCGAATTGGGGCGTCGGCGCGGAGGTGGCGCCGCACGTCGCGTTTACCGGGATCGAGCGCACGCTGCTGGCGCTGCACCGCGCGACGGGCGAGAGGTCCTATCTCGATTTCGTCACCCGGATGCGCGCGTTGCCGGAGTGGGATCTCGGCATTGTCGTCGGCCGCCGCGCCGGCATTGAGGGCCATGTCTATGCCTACCTGACGCGCTGCCTCGCGCAGCTTGAACTGCAGCGCCTGCAGCCGGCCGAGGGACTGCTCCGCCCGGCACGGCGCGCGCACGCTTTCATGACGCGCCACGACGGGATGCTGATCACCGGCAGTTGCGGGCAGTGCGAAATCTGGACCGGCGACCAGGACGCGCGCGGCGACGTGGGCGAGACCTGCGCGCTCGCCTATCAACTGCGCGTCTTCGACAGCCTGCTCCGCCTCGACGCCGACGCGCGCCTCGGCGATCTGATGGAGCGCGTGATTTTCAACGCGCTGTTCGCGTCGCAGTCGTCCGACGGCCGCCGCCTGCGCTACTTCGCGCCGCTGGAGGGCGAGCGCACCTATTGGAAAACCGACACTTACTGCTGTCCGTGTAACTTCCGCCGCATCATCGCCGAGCTGCCCACCTTCGTCTTCTACCGCGCGGCCGACGGTGTCACGGTGAACCTCTACACGCCGGCGCAGGCGACGCTGAAGCTCAACGAGAAGCTGCCGGTGAGGCTCACGCAGGAAACGGATTATCCAAATTCCGGCCGCGTGCGCATCGGTGTGGAGCCGGCGCAGCCCGCGACGTTCGCACTGCGCCTGCGCATTCCTGCGTGGGCGGTGAACGCCAGCGTGACGGTCAACGGCCAAGGCGTCGGCGGCGCGCTGCAACCGGGGACATTTTTTGAACTCAAGCGCGAGTGGAAAACCGGCGACGTGGTCACGCTCGAACTGCCGATGCCATGGCGGCTGGTCCAAGGCCGCCAGCGTCAGGCCGGGCGCGTGGCGGTGATGCGCGGGCCGCAGGTCTTCTGCCTCGACCCGGCGCAAAATCCGGCGCTCGCCAAACTCGACGGCACCGCGCTCGGCTATATTGCGCTCAACCCTGCATCGCTTGCCGCGCCGGTGCCCAGCACCGCCGTCCGGCCCGATGGCCTCGGCTGCCGTATTCAAGCATGGAAACCCGGCTTCGGCCTTGGTAAGAAAGCCGACTATGAACTCACGCTCACCGAGTTTCCCGATCCCGCGGGCAAGGCGACCTATTTCCGCCTGCGCGATTTCGATGGCGCGGTGGATGACGAACTGTTAACCGGAGCCAGCAAGAAGAAGGAGAATTGACCATGAGCAACACCACGAACGGGCTGAATCGGCGTGAATTTCTCGGTGTGATGGCCGCGGGCGTCGCGGCGGTTCATGCGCTGCCGCTGCGCGCGGCGGCGGAGACACCGCTGCCGCTCAAGCCGTGGATCGATCCGCGGTTCGCCGCGCTGCCGAAGCGGCCGTGGCGGAAGATCCATCTCGATTTCCACAACACGGCGCACATCGGGAAGATCGGCGAGAAGTTCAACGCCGACGAGTTCGGCGACCGGCTGCTGGCGGGCAACGTGGACTCCGTCGTCGTGTTCGCCAAGGACATGCACGGCCTGTTCTATTACCCAAGCAAGTTTGGCCCCGTGCATCCGGGCCTCTCGTTCGACCTGCTCGGCGAGCAGGTCAAGGCGTGCCGCGCGCGCAAGATCGCCGTCTATGCCTACTACTGCACCACGTGGGACCATCATCTGGCGAGCACGCACAAGGACTGGCTCGTCATCAAGCGCGACGGCTCGAACTATCTGCCCAAGGCCGGGCAGACGCCGGGCTGGACCGCGCTCTGCCTCGCGCACGAGCCGTTCTGCAAGCTGATGGACGACCACACGCGCGAGTTCGTCGGCAGATACGAACTCGACGGCGCGTGGTTCGACATGGCCGAACCGATAGGTCCCGACTGCTACTGCCCGGAATGCCGCAGGCAGCTCGCGGCCGCGGGCAAGGACCCGAAGGATGCCGAGGCGCAGCGCGCGCACAAGAACCAGCTCTTCCTAGGCTGGCACCGGCGGATGCGCGACCTTGTGCGCTCCGCCCGCCCCGGCTGCCAGGTGGACTTCAACGACATCGGCCTCGCCTGCGTCAGCCAGCGCGCCGGGCTGCTCGACAACATCGATATCGAGGCGCTGCCGACCGGCGCGGGCTGGGGCTACTTCTACGCGCCGATGCAAATCCGCTACCAGCGCACGTTCGGCCTGCCCGTCTACGGCATGTCCGGCCGCTTCGTCACCTCGTGGGCCGACTTCGGCGGGCTGAAGCTGCCGCAGCAGCTCGATGTGGAGCTGGCGAGCATCGTCGCCAACGCCGCGCGTTGCGACATCGGCGACCAGATGCCGCCGACCGGCCGCCTCGACCCGGCGGTCTATCACGTGATCGGCAAATCCTATGGCCGCATCAAGGCGCTGGAACCCTACCTCGAAGGCGCGGCGCCGGTGACCGAGGCCGCCATGCTGATTCCCGCCGTGCCCTTTGACCGGCTGCGCGATGAATATCTCTACGGCCTGACCAAGCTGATGCTGGAGTCGCGCCTGCAGTTCGACGTCGTCGAACCCAGCCAGGAATGGGAACGCTACGGGCTCGTTGTGCTGCCCGATGGTTTTCGGCCCGACGCCGCAACGGTCGAGCGCCTGCACGCGTTTGTCGCGAAGGGTGGGGCGGTGCTCGTCTGCCACGAGGCGGGCCTCGCCGCCGGCGCAACGAACAGTTGGCTGGAGCGCTACGGCCTGACCTATGCCGGCGCTTCGCCATTCAAGCCGGCCTATCTCGTGCCGCAGGTGCCGTTCACTGGCGATATCCCGACCTATGAGTACGCGCTCTACGAAGGTGCCTCGCAGTGGAAGGCCGCGGGCGCGGCTGCGTCGCTGGCGGCGCTGGGCGAACCGAAATTCCAGCGCACCGCCGAGCACTTCACCAGCCACAAGCAGACGCCGTTCGATCACCTCACCGACTACACCGCGCTCGCGCGCAGCGGGCGGGTCGGGCTGATCGCGTTCCCGGTGGGGCAGAGCTACTACCGCAACGGCTATTGGATCTATCGCGCCGCGTTCGAGAAGCTCCTCGGCGAAGTGCTTCCGCAGCGCCTCATCCGCACCAGCGCGCCGCTCTCGACGGAGGTCACCCTCACACATCAGGCGGCGCAGAAGCGCTACCTGGTCCACGTCATCAACTATTCGCCGGTGCGCAAGGCGCCGCCGCATCCGGAGTTTCACGAGGATCCGGTCCCGCTGACCGACGTGACCGTGCGGCTGAACCTGCCGCTGAAAGTCGCCGCCGCCCGCGCACTGGTGGCCGGCGAAAAGCTGCGCGTTCGTGCCGACCGCCAAGGCGTCGAGGTCACGCTGGCCCGCGTGCCGGTCAGCGAAGTGGTTTGTCTCGAGCTGGAATAAAGGAGCCCCCCATGAGTGGCATGTTCGATACCATCGGCAAAGCTGCCGACACGACCGGGCGCAAGCCCAACACCCTGCGCAAGCTGGAGCGCATGAACAAGGCGCTGCGGCACGAGGAACCCGACCGCGTGCCGGTCAGCGATTTCTTCTGGGGCGGCTTCATCCAGCGCTGGCGGCAGGAACTGGGCCTCGCGCCGGACGCGAATCCCTACTATCACTACGACCTCGACTGGATCGTCACCGTGCCGAATTTCGATCCGTGGATCCGTCCGTTCGAGACGCTCAAGGAGACGGCGGAGGAAGTCGTCGTGAAGACCGGCTTCGGCGCGGAGATGCACAAGCATTTCTCCTATCCGATGCCCGAGATGCGCGCGTGGGACACCGACACGTTCGAGAAGCTGCAACGCGTCGAATTCGATTCGCCGACCGATCAGCGCCGCTTTTTCAGCGCGGGCGACAACCAGATCGCCGGCGTCGGCGATGGCTTCCAGCGCAACACGCCGCCGTGGATCGAGACGGTCAAATCGCTGCGCCCGGATTTCCCGGTCTACGGCAGCATCATCGAGGCGAGCGAATGCCTGACGCGGTTGATCGGCCAGGAGAACGCGATGATCTGGATGGGCGAGGAACCGGAGGCGATGGGCGCGGTGATCAACCGGCTCGGCGCGTTCTATCTGAAGTTGGCCAAGGCGGAGCTCGCCGCCGGCACGGGGCTGCTCGACGGCTTCGTGATCTGGGGCGATGTGGCGTTCAAGCAATGCACGTTCATGGCGCCGGATTACTGGCGCGAGTATTTCAAGCCATGGGTCGCGCAGATGATCGCGCTCGCGCATGCGCACGGCCTGCCGGTGATCTACCACGGCTGCGGCAACGTGAAGGCGATTCTGCCCGACTACATCGCGATGGGCCTCGACGCTTATAATCCGCTCGAAGTGAAGGCTGGCCTCGACGCCGTCGAACTGCGCCGCCAATACGGACAACGCCTCGGCATCTGCGGCAACAGCGACATCCAGGTCTGGGAGAGCGGCGACCGCGCCGCGATCCGCCGCGAGGTGCTGCGCAAGCTGAATGCAGCGAAGGGTGGCGGCTATATCTTCCAGTCCGACCATTCCGTCAGCAGCAGCGTCTCCGGCCAGACCTATGACTACATCGTCAAGCTGGTCCGCGAATTCGGCAACTATCCGCTTGCGCTTCGCGAGTTCGAGGAGAAATGAACAGTTTTCAGAAGGAAAACTCCAAGGATTGATGATGCAAGACGACGAAACTACGAGGCGATGGCTTGGAAAACTTACACGGCTCAATCCCGCCACGGGTCGTGGGGATTGCAGTGGGAAAGCACCACACAAGCCACTGCTCCTTTTAGCTCTTCTTGATTTGGCAGAAACCGGCGAACTGACATCACGGAGCATCACGCGAAGTCCGGGCATGGTTCTTAGGTTTCGCAGTTATGGTACGGTCACTGCCGACCGGTGGCCTACGCGGTTGGACGTAAAAATGCCCTTCTATTACCTGAAGTCACAGGGGTTCTGGGAGGCACTTACTGTAGAAATGCGACTGGCCACTTCACCAGATACTTGTGCGGTTTGTGAATTGAATCCAGAGTTCCATGAGTTGCTCTTCGATGCAAGTTTTCGGCTCAAAGCACGAATGATATTAATTACAAAATATTTTGAGCGAATAGAGCAAGTAGGGCTTTTTGAAAGTCTCGGGTTACAAGCGGGTCCCAAACCCAACTCTCTAGGTGACCGTCTTCTGAAAGAAGCCACGGCGGCTGCGCTTTACAAGGGGCGTAGCGCGCGTTTTGCCGTTAGAGTAGTGGCGGAGTATCGGTACACTTGTGCGCTCACCGGGTATCGATGTATCACCGATGACGGTGCTGCCATTGTCGATGCCGCGCACATTGAAGAGTGGGCCAAGACACGAAACGACGACTTGAAGAATGGGCTGGCGTTGTCAAAGAGTGCGCATTGGATGTTTGACGAAGGTCTTTGGTCAGTCGATAAAAATCTTTGTGTGATAGTGAACCAGAAACGCTTCACAGAAAACGGTGCCGAAGCGCTACGGTTGACATCATATGCTGGCCGGCATCTACAGTTTGATCCCGTAACAAAGCTTCGACCAGCCCAGGAGCATTTTTATCATCATCGACGACATCATGGATATTCTGTATAGAGCAAATTCAATATCGTCGCCATGTAATGCAAGGTATGTAAAGGTATTCCGAATTTCACAATAGTAGAGGGTTAAATCAATGACTCCCATCACACCGAATCCGCTGCTGGGCGTGGCGATGCACGCCATTGGCGCGACGTTTGCCGCCACCTGCTATACGCCGGAGAAGCGCGTCAAGGGCTGGTCGTGGCAGACCTATTGGCTCACGCAGGCCTCGTTCTGCTGGTTACTGCTGCCGCTGCTCGGCGCGTGGCTGACGATCCCGGACCTGTTCGCCGTCCTGCGCGAGGCGCCGAAGGACGCGATGTGGCGCTCGTTCGCGCTCGGCGCGGCCTACGGCATCGGCGGCACCGCGTTCGGCATTTCCATCCGCTACATCGGCTTCTCGCTGACCTACGCGATCGCCGTCGGGCTCTCCAGCGTGCTGGGCACGCTGATCCCGCCGCTGGTCAAGGGCACGCTCGTCGTGACGCTCGCGAAGACCGGCGGGGACTGGATCATCGCCGGCATCCTCGCCGGCGCTCTCGGCATCGCCGGCGCGGGCTGGGCGGGCCGCCTGAAGGAGCGCGACCTGAGCGCCCAGCAGGCCACCGGCCAGTTCTCGATGCTCAAGGGCCTGCTGCTCTCGCTGCTCGCCGGCGTGCTCTCCGCCGTCTACGGCTTCGCGCTCGAGGCGGGCGAGCCGATCGCCGACATCGCCAGCGCGCACGGCGCCGGCGTCTGGCGCGGCAACGTGGTCTACATCTTCTCCAACACCGGCGCGTTCCTGACGACGGCGATCTACTGCCTCTGGCTGCACGCGCGGCACCGGACGCTCGGCGAACTGATCGAGCTGCCTGCGGGCGCTGAGAAAGCCAGCCTGCCGCTGAACTGGGCGATGGCGCTGGTGACGGGCCTGTTCTGGTACGGCCAGTTCTTCTTCTACAACCTGGGCCACGTCCGCATGGGCACCTACAAGTTCACGAGCTGGGCGATCCACATGATCATGCTGGTGCTCATCAGCAACCTCGTCGGCATCCT
>CAIWHP010000164.1 GCA_903912445.1 uncultured Lentisphaerota bacterium | reverse complement strand
GAGCTCCTTGCGCAGCGCCACGTTCAGGCTGCGCATGCCGCCGCCGATCGGCGTCGTCAGCGGGCCCTTGATGCCGACGAGATAGTTGCGGAACGCGGTGAGCGTATCCTCCGGCAGCCAGCTGCCGGTCTGCTTGAACGCCTTCTCGCCCGCGAGCACTTCCAGCCACTGCACCGCGCGCTTGCCCCCGTAGGCTTTTTGCACCGCCGCGTCGAACGCGATCACCGACGCTCGCCAGATGTCGCGCCCCGTGCCGTCGCCCTCGATGAACGGCAGCACCGGATGATCCGGCACCTGCAGCTTGCCGTCCGCGCCCATCGTAATTTTGTTGTCAGCCATGTTCGTTCCTTAGTCTGAGAGTTGCTCGCCTTGCGAAGGCGCGAGCTATTACCAAAACCCGCACCGGTTGACAATCCTGAGCCGGAAGGTTCGCCGCGCTGCCGGCCTGTATCTCGTTTATTTCCGAACGTTCGCCTTGGCCACAACGCGCCTTTTGGATACCTCAGATACCGATGTATGCCGGTCGGCGAAGCACGTTCAGGGCTGACGCTTGGCCGGGCGCAGCACCTGGGCCAGGGCCCTGTTCAAGCCCGCCCATTCGCGGCGGCACTCGTCCAGCGTCTGCTGCCCCTTGGGGGTAAGCGTGTAATACAGGCGTTCCCGTCCGTGGACCTTGCGCCGCTGCACGGCCACCAAACGCCGGGTCCGCAAGGCATGTAGCAGCGGATAGAGCGCTCCTTCGCTGAACGAGAACAACCCGTGGGTCTGGTCATGCACGGCGCGACGCAGGCCGTAGGCGTACCACGCGCCCGCTTCCAGCGCGTCGAGCACGATCAAGGCCGTCAACCCTTTGCGTAATTGTACGGTGGTCCAGTTCATACCTCGGATACTTAGGTATGATCTCAAATCGGGCACGCCCCGGCAAGCCCCGGAGGCAAGAGCGCCGGCGCATTCGGGTTGACCTGCGGCGGTTTCGGCCTCATCTTGACCGCACCTATGACGACGGAAGCTGCCCAAGACGATGCCGTGAAGCCCCTGCTGGAGTGGCTGCTGCGCGCCTATCCCGACACGCCGAAGACGCGCGCCAAGCAATGGATCGCCGCCGGCCGGGTCAGCGTCAACGGGCAGATCATCCGGATGCCGCACCTGAAGCTGCCCGACCCGCAGGGCGCGCTCAAGCTGCTCCACCGCGAGACGACGGCGCTGGAGTGCAAGGTCAACGGCTGGCGGATCCATCCGCGCGTGTCCCTGCTCCACCTCGACGCCGCGCTGGCCGTCGTCGATAAGGGCGCCGGCCTGATCTCCGTGCCCGCCGAAAACGTCGATATCTCCGCGCTGAGCATCGTGGCGGACTTCCTGGCCGGCGACCTGCGCGCGATGGAGAGCGGCGCGGAGGGCCGCGGCCGCTCGCTGCCGCCCGCCTACCGCCGCCTCAAGCCCCTGCCCGTCCACCGGCTCGACCAGTACACCACCGGCGTCCTCTGCATGGCGATGAACCCCACCGCCCGCCGCCTGCTGATCGACCAGCTCAAGGCGCACACCATGCAGCGCGCCTACGTCGCCTTCGTCGAAGGCCGCGCGCCCGCCGCGAAGGGCACGTGGAAGAACTGGCTCAAGCTGCGCGACGACGAGCTGCGCCAGTTCGTCATCGGCGATGAAGAGGCCCAGGTCGCCGGCGAAGCCGCGATCGAAGCGATCACGCACTACGAAGTGCTCGCGGAATTTCCACTGGCGAACGGCCGGGACTTCGTCAGCAAATTGCGGTTCAAGCTGGAGACCGGGCGCAAGCACCAGATCCGCGCGCAGGCCGCCTTCGCCGGCCTGCCGCTGATCGGCGACCAGACCTACAACCGGCGCTACCGCGAGGCCGAGGGCGCGGTGTACATCGACTTCCCGCGCCAGGCTCTGCACGCCGAGACCCTGACGCTCGTCCACCCCGGCACCGGCGAGCGCATGACCTGGGCCGCGCCCCTGCCCAAAGACATGCGCCAGCTCGAAGGCCTGCTCCGCTCCAAACGCCTGTGATGGACAGCGGGAGCGATCAGCAGTCAGCGGTCAGCCGGAAGATGCAGCGAAGAATCAGGCGCGCAAGGTAGGGCGCGCTCGCCGAGCGCGCCGCCAGAACGCCCACGCCGCACCGAGCACCGCCGCTGCTCAAACGTTACCGCAGCCCTCAACTGAGGCCTCCGGAGTTGCCATTATACAAATCGTCTTTGTCAGTCTGCGGCGGTTCCGCATAAAGACAACTTCGCCCGCAACGGAAAACTATCCGCTCACCCAACTGATTCCAAGGCAAGCTGTTTTCCCGCTTGTTAAGTCAGCGCGGACTACTTATCGTGCCGACGTGGCGAAAAACTCAAGCTGCATAAAGACAACTTTTAGTCCGTCAATAATACTCTTCGGTTTGAGGAAATGAGATGATTGCATTTTCAGCAATTTTGTTTCTGCTCATCGCAGGCGTGGCGATCTTTCCCATGAGCGCTTTGCGGAAAAGCCAACGCATGGCATGGTGGGACTGGGTTTACCCATTCACAGGCGTCGTTGCATGGTTTCCTCTCGCCATGTCAAACATCGGATCAACGGTGTCCTTGTCGAACTTCGTCGTTGAGGTGTTCTGGATTGCCGTTCTCTCGGTCGTAATTCCGTGGGGACGGTGGTTGTTGTCGCGAGTCGAAAGGAAGCAGTTCGAGACATTGTCTCTCTTTCTGACCTTCCTGCCAATTCTGGCAGCGGTGGTCATTCGATTGACAATGCCAACATTGCCAGAATAGGAAACCGAACCAGCACATCCACGGTACGGCGTACCGCCGCCCGTGATTTGCGACGTTGAGCAGTAAATCTAGCGGGCCGGGCACGTTGGGCCGGTAGGCGCGCGGCAGCGCCGCCGTCCGTGTGGGTTGGGTTGTCTGGCGGCGTTTTCCGGCGCAGTGAGGCTGCGCCCGCCATGTTGAATCCTCTGGAGGGCGGTGTGTCACGCCGCCGTTTGGTTTCGGCAGGTTGTGTGGCGGCGGGCGCGGCAGATTCGACCCTTGTACGAGTTCGGGGCAGGCAGGCTCACCGCAGGCGCGCCCGCCCTACCCTCCGACTTCGTTCCTTCGTTGGCTTCTGTTCACTTCGACTTTCACGCGAATGCAGAACAGAAACCTCCGTGAACCTCTTGCTGACCTCAGCGACCTCTGTGGTCGATGCTTTCCGGGGATTATTCCGCGGCGTCGAGCACGACGCGCTCGGGGGGGAGTTTTTCCAGCGGGGTCTTGGTGTTGATCTCGCTGAAGTAGCCGACTGACCATTCGGAGGTGAAGAGCACGCAGGGGTTCTCGTCGGCGTCGAAGGCGACGCGCGCGCCGGCGGGCAGCGTGAGGCGGTCGAGCTCCTCGGGCTGGATCGCGGGCGGCAGCCAGCGGATCACCGTCCACGGCGCGGGCTCGAGCCGCGTCTCGGCGCCGTACTCGCTCTGCAGCCGGTACTGCACCACCTCGAATTGCAGCGGGCCGACCGCGGCGAGCAGCGGCGGGCCGGTGACCGCATCCTTGAGGCGCAGGCGCTGGACGACGCCCTCCTGCAGGAGCTGGTCAAGGCCCTTGCGGAACTGTTTGTACTTCGCCGTGCTCGGGTTGTTCAGGTAGGCGAAGGCCTCGGGGCGGAAGCGCGGGATCTCGCGGTAAACGATCGCGGGGTCGGTGGTCAGCGTGTCGCCGATGCTGAACTCGGCGTGGCCGACCAGCCCGATGATGTCGCCGGGGAAAGCCTCGTTGACGATCTCGCGCTCGTTGGCGAAAAGCTTGTGGGAGCTGGAGAGACGGATTTCCTGGCCGCTGCGCGAGTGGGTGGCGAGCATGTCGCGCTCGAACTTGCCGGAGATCACGCGCAGGAACGCAATGCGGTCGCGGTGCCGCGGGTCCATGTTGGCCTGGATCTTGAAGATGAAGCCGGAGAAGGCGTCCGTATCCGGCTCGACCATCCGGTCCCCCACCTTGCGGGCGCGCGGCGCGGGGGCGTGCTGCAGAAAGCCGTCGAGCAGGAGCTGCACGCCGAAGTTGTTCGCCGCGCTGCCGAAGAACACCGGCGTCGTGTAGCCGGTCAACACGTCCGCGGGATCGAACGAGGTCCCGGCGTGGTCCAGCATCGCCAGCTCCTCGGAAACGCGGTGGAACAGGTCGTCATCGATGCGCTGGCGGATCACGTCGTCGGCGAGGCTGCCGATGGAGACCGGCGCGCGGAAGATGCCGCCGACGGTGCGTTCGAACAAATGAACCTGGTGCGCGAGGCGGTCGAAAACGCCCTTGAAGTCGGCGCCGGTGCCGATCGGCCAGTTGATCGGGCACGCGGCGAGCTGGAGCACATTCTCCAGCTCGTCCACCAGTTCCAGCGGGTCGCGCGTCGGCCGGTCGCACTTGTTCATGAACGTGAAGATCGGCACGCCGCGCTGATGGCAGACCTCGAAGAGCT
>CAIWHP010000163.1 GCA_903912445.1 uncultured Lentisphaerota bacterium | reverse complement strand
GGCGCGCCCGTCGCGGAGAGCTTGCGGCGACAAAGGTAGTAGGCGTCCCGGTCGTCTTTGCAAACAAAGCTGCCCAAGGGCTGCTGGACGAGCCGCTCGCGGGTTACGCCGAGCAGCGTGGCGGCGGTGAGGTTGGCCTCCAGGATCAGCCCCTGCTCGCTAAGCGTGAGATACCCGACCGGCGCCAGATCGTAGAGGTCGAAGTACCGCGTCCGCGACGCTTCCAAAGCAACCTGCGCCCGGCGCAGTTCCTCGTTCTGCATCTCCAGCTCGATCTGGTGCACCTGCAGCTCATGCGCGAGCTGGCGCAGCTGTTCCGCCGTCAGTGCGTCAGGGTGGACCGCCGCGTGGGCGCGCACCTGGGCCTCCGCCTGCCGGCGGAGATCCACCGCTTGCTGGGATTCGGACGGTTGGTCAGTCATATCCGCCTCTAGGCGTGTTCGGGCGCTACCGCTGCTTGGTTATCCAAGCCCACCCCCCGCTCGGTGGTGGCTACGGCGTAGATGGCGCCGTCGGTTTTCAGCAGGGCGGTGGCCGTCAGCCAGACGTCCACGGTGCGGCCGTCTTTGGCGAGCCGTTGCGTGCGATAGGGCTCCAGGGTTTCCGCCCGGCTGAGCCGGGCGAGCCTGGCCAACGTCTGCCCGCGCAGGGCTTGCGGAATGCGGTCGCGGATGTTCATCGTCAGCGCCTCCGCCTCGCTCCAGCCGTACAGCCGTTCCGCCCCGGGATTCCAGGCCAGGATGCGGCCCTCCAGGTCCTGCACGGTGATGGCGTCGTGCGCGTCGCGCAGCACCACGGCCAAACGGCGCAGGCCCTCGGTTTCCCGCAACGCGGCCTGCGTTTTTTTCAGCTCCGTGATCTCGGTGAAGGTGAGCACCACGCCCTCGATCACATTATCCTGGGTGCGGTAGGGACGGATGCGCAGCAGAAACCACGCGCCGAGCCGGGTCTGGACTTCGAGCTCCCGCGGGATCAGGCTGTCGAGCACCGCCTGCGCATCCGCCACCAGCCGGTCGTAGCCGACGAGGTTGGAGACGAGGTGGCCCACGGGCCGCCCCACGTCGGTCGGGATCAGGTTGATGAGCGCGCTGACCGTGGGGGAGAAGCGCAGGATGCGCAGCTGATGATCCACGAACACGGTGCCGATGCCGGTGCCGGCCAGCAGGTTGTTCATGTCGGCATTGGTCCGCGACAGGTCGGCCACCTTGGTTTGGAGTTCGGCGTTGACCGTGGCCAGCTCCTCGTTGACGGATTGCATCTCTTCCTTGGTGGTCTCCAGCTCCTCGTTGGTGGATTGCAATTCCTCGTTCACGGACTGCATTTCCTCGTTGGCCGATTTGAGCTCCTCGGTGGAGCTTTGCAGCTCCTCATGCGTGCTCTGGATGTATTCGGCTTTGGCCCGCAGTTCCCGCTCGAGCTCCGCGATGCGCGGCCCCGTTCCATCGGCCGGGGCGGCGGCCGGCGGCACCTGCGCCGGGGCGGCGGGCGCTTCCTCGAAGAGCACCAGGTAGAGCGTCTCCTCCTGCAGCGCGGCCTCGGGACCGGGCTCCGCGCCCGTCAGGCCGACGGGCACCGGGTGGACGGTCAGGTCGACGCTGGTGAAATGGCTGTTGGTTTTGACGCGTACGCCCGGACACCGGACGACCGCCTTGAGGCCCGCCGCCTTGCGCAGCGTGGTGGTCAACTCAGGGAGCAGCCCTTCGCGGGCCATCTTCAGGATATTGTGGACACCCGTCTGCCCCGGGGGCAGCTCCAGGTACAGGCCGGTGCGGCCGTGGAGATAGAGGATGTCGCCCCGGCTGTTGACCAGCGCGCCGACCGGGACGACCTGCTGCAAGAGCGCCTGTTCGGTCAGCTCGCGCAGCGGCAGCTTGACGGGGAAGGCGGTCTTGGGGGCGGAGCGCGGGCAGGCGGCCTCCAGCGCCGGCTGAAAACCGCTCAACCCGGCGCGCAGCAGGCCGGGCGTGCCGCCCTTGCGCTGGTACACCTTGGCGGAGCGGTCCACCGCGGCAAACAGCTCGCCAAACTCGCCCACGCTTTCGGACGTGCCCAGGAACAGCATGCCGCCGGGGTTCAGCGCGTAGTGGAACAGGGGCATGAGCTTCTTCTGCAGCTCCGCGCCCAGGTAGATCAGCAGGTTGCGGCAGCTGACCAAGGCCAGCTTGGAAAAGGGCGGGTCCTTGATCACATCCTGCTCGGAGAAAACCAGCAGGTCGCGGAGGCCCTTGTGGATGCGGTAGGCGCCGCTCTCCGGCTCGGCCGTGAAGAAGCGCGCCAGCCGCTCTGGCGTGACATCGGCGGCGATGCTGGCGGGGTAGTGGCCCGCGCGCGCGGTGGCCAGCGCCTGGCTGTCGATGTCGGAGGCGAAGATCTGGATCGTGTGGCTTTGCTTGAGCGCCTCCATGTGTTCCACCAAGAGGATGGCCAGGGAATAGGCTTCCTCGCCGGTGGAGCAGCCGGCCACCCAGACGCGCAGCGGGGCGTTCGCGGGCTTGTTGGCAAAAAGCTTGGGGATGGCCTGCTGCTCCAGCACGCGGAAGGCCTCGGGGTCGCGGAAGAAATTGGTCACGCCGATCAACAGGTCGCGAAACAGCGCTTCGACCTCCGCCGGATTTTGCTGCATGTATTTGACGTAGCTGTCGAGCGCGGCGATCTGGTTGACGGCCATGCGGCGTTCGATGCGGCGCGCGATGGTGCTCGGCTTGTACTGGGAAAATTCGTGGCCGGTCTGGGCGCGCAGCAGGATGTGGATCTTCTTCAGCGCACTCTCGGCCTGGGGCGCCGCGCTCGTGACGGGCTGGAGGGCCGTGCCCAAGGCGTGGGTCGCGTAGGCGATCAGCTGCGCCGGCATCGCGGCCGGCGGCAGGATGTAGTCCACCAGGCCGGTGGCGATGGCGCTGCGCGGCATGCCGTCGAACTCGGTGGTGTCGGGGCTCTGGGCCATCGCCATGCCGCCCTCGCCCTTGATCGCGCGCAAGCCCAGCGTGCCGTCGCTGCCGGTGCCGGAGAGCACGATGCCGACCGCCCGCTCGCGCTGGTCCTGGGCCAGAGACCGGAAGAAGAAGTCGATCGGCAGGCGCAGGCCGCGCGGCGCGGCCGGCTCGAGCAAGTGCAG
>CAIWHP010000162.1 GCA_903912445.1 uncultured Lentisphaerota bacterium | reverse complement strand
TGATCGGCGCCACCGATACCCGCGTGGAAGGCCTCACCATCGCCGACTCTGCGACGCACTCGCTCATGCTGGTGAGCCCCTACAAGGCGGGGCATCCCAACGAGGTCCGGTGGACCAAGATCTTCACCTGGCGTGCGAATGGCGACGGGATCAATCCCTTCGGGAATACGCTGATCGAGGACTGCTTCCTCCGCACGCAGGATGATTCGCTCTATGTGAACGGCCTCGGCATTCGCCGCACCGTGCTGTGGAACGATGCCAATGGTTCTTCGTTCGTCTTGAGCGCCCTGCCGCAACTCACCGACCGCAAGCTGGTGGTGGAGGACTGCGATGTGATCTATGCGCGAGCCAAGTGGCATCACTGGAGCGGCGGCCGGGTCTTCAATATGCGCGGCGAAGGCGGACGCGCCGCGGGTGCCGGCGTGATCTTCCGCAACATCAACATCGAGGATCCCCGCCCGACGTTGCAGCAGTTTTTCATCTGCATGACCATGCCGCCGCCCTACTCGAAGGATGCAGAAAAGCGCGGCCCCGGAGACCTGTCGGGTATTCTCTTCCAGAACATCTCCATCGCCGCGCCCAGCATTCTGGGCGAACCACAAATGTTGTGGGGCCAGGCCGACGCACGCATCTGCAACCTGACCTTCGAGAACCTCACGCTCGCCGGGAAGAGCGTGCGCGACCCGGCATTTTTCAAAACGAACGAGTTCGTGGAAGGGCTCATTTTTACACCCTGAGCCGGTTCCCAGTCGTCAATGCGGTAACAAGCGTGATAAAAAGAAACAGATCATGAAACACATCCTCATCCTCGCCGCCCTGCCGCTGGCGGCCGTAATTCATGCGCAGGAATTGACAGTCGCTCGCGTCTCGGATTGCACCGTCGAAATCCGCGTCGGACCGAAGGACGATAAGCCGCAAAAGTCGCCGATGCTCGTGGAGTTTCCGCGCGAGGAAAAGTGGCGCGGGCTGGTCGAGCAAGCACCGCCGACGGTGGATGCGGGCGGCTTGCGATTGGAAATCGAGCGCTCGCCTTTGACGATCACCGCGCGCCGCAAGGATGGAACGGTCGTACAACGGCTGGCCTGGCAGGAGGACGGGAGCATGACGTTCAAGACGGATGCGCCGGTGTTCGGGCTCGGCGAAGGCGGCGGTGGATTGAACCGTCGAGGAAAGCTGCAATCGCTGGCGGATGGCGACGTTAAAGGCGATGCGACGACGCGTGTGGTCTCTCCAGTTTTGATCGGCGCGAATGGATGGGCGCTGTGCATACCGGACTTGCCGGACGTGCAGGAGAAACGCTCGATGAACAAAGCTGGTCTGATGGGTGAGTTCGATCTGCGGGGTGAGCACGGAGTTTTTCGCGGCCCTGCCGGAGGCCAGCCGCTGCGCTTCTTTCTCATCGGTGCCGACGGACCACCGCAGATATTGGCCGAACTTCGGCGGCTGACAGGCGGTGCGGCGATGCCGCCGCGTTGGGCGCTTGGCTACATGCAGTCTCACCGCACGCTCGCGGGATGGGACGAGGTGCTCCGAGTCGCGCGCATGTTTCGCGAGAAGCAGTTGCCTTGCGACGCCTTGATCTATCTGAGCGAGGTTTACTGCAAATCCGGCTGGGGCAACGGCGAAGCTCCCTTCGCATGGAACACGGGCAACTTTCCCGATCCCGCTGCGAACCTGCGCGAGCTGCACGGATTGGATTTCAAAGTCGTGCTCCATGCCACGCGCTATTCCTCCAGTCTTCACGGCGAAGATGTGTCGCAGGCGGCTGACGGGGCGTCGCACATCGCCAGCTATTGGAAACAGCACCTGCCGTTTCATCAAGCGGGAGTGGATGCATGGTGGCCGGATAATGGCGAGAACCTGACCACAGCGGGACGCCTCGCCCGGCATCGCATGTATTTTGAAGGGCCGCTTCAGGCGCGAGAAAACGAACGCCCGTGGTCGCTCCACCGCACGATGACACCTGGAGCGCAACGCTTCGGCGGCTGGATTTGGTCGGGTGATTGCTATACGACTTGGGCGGCCTTGGCGGTGCAAGTGCCCTCAGCGCTGAACAGCGGCCTGAGCCTCACGCCCTTCTGGGGTTCCGACATCGGCGGCTTCACTTGCAAGCCCGGCCTCTCGGCGGAGCTTTATGTGCGCTGGTTTCAATTTGGTGCCTTCTCGCCATCCTTCCGTTCACATGGTCGAAACTGGCACCTGCGCCTGCCGTGGGGGTGGAACACGGGCGAGGCCGGAGTCTATGAAGATGGCTACGTGCCCAAGCCCGAGGAACTGCACAACGCGGAGGTTGAGCCGATTTGCCGAAAGTATCTCGAACTGCGTTACCAACTCCTGCCCTACAACTACACGCTCGTCCGCGAAGCCTGCGACACAGGCCTGCCGATGATGCGCGCGCTCTGGCTGCATCATCCCGATGAAGCCGAAGCCGTGAAGTGCAGCGACGAGTTCCTCTGGGGCCGCGATCTGCTCGTGGCACCCGTTGTCGCAAGAGGCGCGACCGAAAGGAAACTCTATCTGCCGCGTGGCACATGGTTCGACTGGTGGACCGGCGAAGCTCGCGAAGGAGGACACAAAATCACTCGCGCCGTGGATCTTGCCACGCTGCCGCTGTTCGTTCGTGCCGGAGCCATCATCCCGCTCGACCCGGTCCGCCAGTTCACGGCGCAACCGGTGACCGAGCCGACGGAAGTGCGCATCTACCCGGGTGCCGCCGGCGACTACACGCTCTACGACGACGACGGCCACAGCATGGATTACCTGAAGCAAGACGGTGCCCGCACTCGCTTCCTCTGGAACGACGCGGCGCACACGCTCACCATCGAACCCGCGAACGAAGCTGGCGCCAAAGTGAAACGCGCTTTCAATCTTCGCCTCATGCCTGGCAAACAAACAGCGTCCATCGAGTATCGCGGAACGAAAACAACTAAGAAGCTTGCATCACCATGAAACACATCCTCATCCTCGCCGCCCTGCTGCTGGCCCCGCTGGCCGCCCTGCACGCCGCTGAGAAACCGGCGCAGCCGTTGAAAATCACCCCGGCGAATCCGCCGAACGACGGCATTCTGTTTGTGGATCACTCGAAGAACAACCGCAGCGGTCATCTGGGGCATGCTTTGGTGCAATACGAGCGCGGCAAAATCCTCGCGTTCTATCCGAACTGCTCCAGCGACAACAAAGGCCACTCGGCCGTGGGGTGGATGGAGTTCAAACGATCCGAGGACGGCGGCAAGACCTGGGGGGCGCCGCAGGTCCTGCCTTTTACCAAGGAGCTGTTCGATAAGCACACTGGCCGCACCGCGATGGCCGAGAAGGCGGTGGTGACGGACAAGGGCGAGATCGTGCTCTTCTACCTCATCTGCGATGTAGCGCAGAACGCGCTGTGGCAGCCCTACTGGGTTCCGTTGTTCTCCAAGAGCGTGGACGCAGGCAGGACCTGGAGCGAACCCAAGCCCGTCTGCACGACGCGGGGCCGCGTTTATGACGCGAAGTATCAGGACGGCGAAATCCGCGTGCTGCACTTCGCCAACGACGCCATCAAAGACTGGCGCGGCACGACGAAGGAGCACGTCTATGAGCTGCATGTGAGCACTGATGGCGGCGAGAGCTTCACGAAACGCAGCGAGCTGCCTTTCATCACCAACCGCCGCGGCTACGGAGCCATCGGGCGGCTGGGGAAGGGCGAACTCATCGCCTACGTCTATAACAGCTCGAACGAGAACGTGCTCGACTACGCCATCAGCAAGGACGGCGGTAAAACGTGGCCCAAGACGGGCACCACGAACGTCAGCCGGAAGATTCGCAACCCGCAGTTCACCGCCTTCGGCGGCACATACTACCTGCACGGCCGCAGCGGCGCGTATGGCGAGGGCAGCGGGCACATGATCCTCTACAGGTCCGAGGACGGCGTGACGTGGGACGACGGCGTCTATCTCCGCATGCGTGAAGCCGGCACCGGAGCGTATTCCAACAGCATCGTGGTGGATGCACCGGATGGCAGCGGCAGACAGCGCATGCTCATCCAGGCCTCCCACGCCTACGAGGACAGCAAGACCAACATCCTGCACTGGTGGCTCGAATGAGCCTGCACCATATCAACCTGCTTTTTGCCGAATGAAACCGTCATGAAACACACTCTCACAGTTGCCCGCGCACTTTTGAAATCAGCCGGGGGGGCCGTCTCGCTGCGCTCGGCTCTCACCACCCTGCTGCTCGCGCCGCTGGCCCAACTCCCTGCGGCTGCCGACACAACCGAAACTGGTCGTTTTGTCCGTGCGGATGGCGCCGGGCTGACCCGTGCCGGCGCCCCCTTCCGGGCCATCGGCTTTAACCAGCCCGACCTCTTCAGCTCCGTCCTGCTCCACGAAGCCGAGGGACGCGCCAAGAGTTTCGAGGCGATCGCTGACGCGAGCCGCTCCGGCGTCCGCTTCCTGAGGTTCTGGGCCTCCGGCTTCTGGCCCCGGGACATGAAGCTCTATTTCGCCGACAAGCCTGCCTACTGGGCGCGGATGGATGAGGTCTTCCGCCACGCCCGCGAGAAGGATGTCATGCTCGTGCCGAGCCTGTTCTGGATGAGCTACCTCTGGTCCGACCTATGCGATGAACCGCGCAGCAAGATTGCCGACCCGAATTCCAAGACCTACCAGGCGATGCGGACCTACGCCACCGAACTGGTCTCCCGCTACAAGGACGACCCTAACGTGCTGATGTGGGAACTCGGCAACGAATACTTCCTGAGTGCCGATCTCGATGCGTCTTGCATCCCGAAGGCCAACGGCGCCGGCGCGAAGCACCTTGGCACCCGTCCCGCCCGCACCCGCGAAGACAGCCTGACGACCGAAGCGCTGGTCGCCTTCCGCGCGAACATGACGGCGCACCTCCACGCCATTGACCCGAACCATCTCGTGAGCAGCGGGGACAGTGGTCCAAGGCCGCACAGCCGTTCGCTCCGCGAAAGCTTCCCCAAGGGGGTATGGAAGGAAGATAGCCTCGCCGACCACAGGGCCTCCCTTCGCCAAGGCCAGGCCAGGCCGCTGGATGTGGTATCCATCCACTACTACGGCAACATGGACGGAAGTTTTCCGCCCGACGAGAAGCCATCGCGCGTCGGCGGCCTCAGCAACCAAGGATTGGAACTATTGACCGAGTATGCCCGCGCCGCGACCTCCGCCGGCATGCCGCTCTTCGTCGGCGAGCTCGGCCAACATGCCCCCTTTATCACCGAGGACCCCGAGGCGCGCTTCGCCCGCGCCGCCATCGATCTTCTCGAAAAGGAGGGCGGCGACCTGATCGCCATCTGGGCCTGGCACTTCCCGCCGCACCCAAAGTATACCGTCAGTGGTTCGACCTACCCCGCGCTGCTGAAGGGAGTCAGCGAGTTCAATTGCCGGCATGCGTATGGCGATTCCGCGCAACGTCCGGCAACCGGCCAACAGACACGCTGAGATAACCCAAGCATGAAGCCAGCCCTGCCACTGTTCACCGCCCTGCTGCTCGCGCCGCCGGCTGCGCTGCACGCGGGCCGGAACTTGTCGAAGTTCCAAGATTTGGAAAACTCCGCGTCGGTTCTTTCCAGCCATTGGAAAACTGTGGTGCGATGACTTTCCATGATTGGAAATGAACGGAGAAATCGAATGACACAAAATATATTGCTGATGCTCAGCGCGGGGCTACTGATCCAGGGCATCTCCGGCAATGCCAGCCAAGGCAGGCCTGCGGCCGGTGAAGTCTTGAACACGAGGATTCCTGTGACTTCACAGCAGATCGACCTGGCGGATGATCCGGAGAACGCTTACTCCGGAGCCCCGCAGTTCCACTGGTCCTTTTTTGGCGACCAGACCCGGGTGATCACGAAATATCCAGGCAACTATCCGTTGCATAGACACTCCTTGGGTATCAACTACACGTTCTATCTGCTCGAAGATCGTTCCATTGAATACCCATCCCAGAAGGCCAACACGGATGCGATTCTGGATGCGCCCATCATCCCCGTGATTCAATTCGCAAGGATCGGTAAGATCAACCGGGTCGAAGAAAATGGCGAACGCGCCATCGCCCACGACCCGGCAAAGATCCAGTCCTTCCTGAAGCATTATCCCAATCTCATTTTTGGCGGAGGCGAGGTTGCCGAAATCGATGCAGGTTTCACCCGGTTCTTCAGCGATTACTACGGCCGGCTCCCGGTGGGGCCCGGGGGTAAAGTATTTCCCTCTGCGTATTTGGACTTTATCGAGTCGAATCTCAAGCGCTCGTCCGTTCCGTATATGATGCAGGAACACAACAGCGGCTGGGGCATTCACTACGTAGCCCAGGAACGCGCCATGAGCATGAGCGCCAACCAACTGTTCTACCGGGGCAGGGAGAGCATCGTCCTCAATCTGGTGGCCGGGCGGTCGGCATCCCGGCAGTATCCCCATCCCTTTGGCGTCCAGTTTTCTGGTCAGCTCAACCTGGAGTTGAAGAACGCCGTGGCCGTAGCCTCAAACCAGGAGACGCCCGACTACATCATACCGCCCTTCAGATTGGGCCCCAATTATGGAAAGAGTTATGCCCTCAATCGCCAGCTGCTCTATCTCTCGTGGTTAAACGAAGCTCGCTTTTTCCAGTGGGAGACAGGGGAATTTATCAAGGTCTCCGGAGCGCGAAACCTTCCCTCGCCTTTGGGGCGTTTCACAGCAAAGGCGGCCAAGTGTATTTCCGATTTCGGACAGACCGGACCGGTCCAGACTCCCATAGCGATCATCCGCGAGTTCGCTAATGCCTGGCAGCTCCCGGAGATACAAAAAACTGGCGGAATTGCTTTCAAGATCATCGGAGACTCCCAGTATTCAGCAGGAGATTATCAGATGCACGGGCTCGTGGACTTCTTTTATCCGCACTACCTGCAATCAGAGATGGTTTACGAGAAGAGCATGGGCGAGGACTTCGCGCTGGTGCCCACGCCCTATGGCAATAGTATCGACCTGCTCCTTTGCGACGTGCGGAAGGAGGCGCTCCCCCGATACGGATTGCTCGTCTGGGGAGGCGTGCCGCCGGAGTCGCCTTCCCTGGTCAGAGACAAGCTGCTGGGGCACGTCACCGCCAACCGCGGACGGGTCGTCCTATTCGGGGCGGCAGCGCGCAGCATGTTTCCCGAATGGTTTGCCGACCGCTTGCCAACTTCCGTTACCCGGGGGGCAACCATCGCTTACGGGGATCGGACATTTCCCGAGTCATCCGGCTTCCTGCTCGAGTCGCTCCGTGACGATTTGGACACGGAAAAACTCGCCCTGAAAGTTCTCGCCACTGTCGGAGACAAGCCTCTGATCGTCGAGTGCCTGGGAGGCTTGGTCCTGATCCTCAGTGACTACGGCATCAACCACACCAAGTATCTTTCCCCCGACGCAGCAAGGTGGCAACCCGACCAGTTGATCACAGACCTACCTCACAAATTGCTGACGCACGCTACGCAGCTCCTGGCTGACGAGGCGGTCAGGCAGACCCTCTTTTCCGTTGGCAACGCTAACCTCCATTATATTGTGACTAGGCCGCAAAGGGGCGAATATGTTCTGGGACTTTTCAACGACAAGATGAACAGCGAATCCTTCCATATCACTTCCCACATCGGTTCGATCACTTCGATGGAAGAGGTCAAACTCGATGACGGCAAAGCTGAGTTGAAATCCGCTGTGGGAGGCGCGGCGTATGCGCCTGCCGGTTTGCGCAATTCCCCTCGTCTGCCCTTGGATTACGGATTGTCCGATGGCCAACACATCGAGGGTCGGGACGTTCGCCTGTTCCGCATTCGCGTGCAGGAGAAGGGCGTCGAGGATTTTCCGTCCATTCGCTATCCCAGCCGCCCCGCCAATCGGGTGCTCGCGGTTGCCGGGCTGGGACATATTCGCCGCTATCTTCAGGGGATGCCATCGTTCTTCCAATGGTGCGACGGAATCAAAGTCACCGCCGATGCCCTGCTGTCGGTGGATGATAGCTGGATCGTGGAGCAGGCGCATTGGCTGGATCGGCGCGGCGTGCGCGTCGCCGTCGACGGCACTGGAATTGCAGGCGAGAAGGCGACTCGTGTGATCGCCAAACTCGCGCTTTTGAAACGGGCCCCCAAGGACCTGATCATCGTCTCGCCCTCCCGTGATCTGGAGACAGTGGCCGTTCTTGCTGGCGTGCGCCTGTTGGCCCCCTCCGCGGTCAATCGGCTGTCTCAAAAAGGCCACACCTTCAATGAGAAGGCGGACTTAAACATCCTCGACCTCCACTACCAGAATGAAGAAGACCTCTACTGCGATCTGCGCCATCTCGCCTTTCGTCAGGATGCGCCGTCCCTGCGCGGGAAGCGAGTCCTGTCCGGATGGGAAGCCACTCTCTTGGCAGCAGAAGGCTTGCGCGACGATGTCTGCGACGCTGGTCCCAACCTCTCCTGTCTCAAAGACGTGCTTCAGCGCCACCGGGCCAAGTTGGGGAAGTTCAAAGGTATCAAGGTGGACTCGACCTATCTCCTGTCCAAGACCAGCGCCGCCCTTAGCGAGGATGCGGTTGCTTTGGCAGGTTTGAAGCTCAAGGTCATCGTGGATATGCGACCGGATCAGATGCACTTTGACCGCATTGCCTTTTACCCCCACATTCCCAATTACGATTCGGGCATGAAGCTTTATGGGCAGATCGTTGACAAGATGAAGACGCTCGGTGCCAGGGATCTGATGCTCCGACTTGCGGACGTGGGAGACATGCGGAACAAGGAGAAATACATCAAGCAAAGGGACGCAACTTGGGACGCCTTTGCAGCCCTTGCGGCGCAGCAAGGAATCAATCTCCACCTCACTTTTGAGACGACGTTAAAGTTCAGCGACCTGGCCGACTTTTCCAGGCCCAATGTTTTCGTACTCGAAGGTTCAAAGGGAAAGCCCTCCCCTTATGTGATGCAACGCCCCTAACGACAGGAATGACCATGAAACACACCCTCCTCACCGCACTGCTGCTGGCGCCGTTGGCCGCGCTGCACGCCGCTGATCCGGCTACATCACCGACGCCGGCGCCGGAACGCACCCGCACCGTGCGTATCACGGGTGATTTCCTGCAATTGCCGTTGATGCAGCACGCGAACGGCGACCCGAAAAACGCCAGGTTGGGCTTCGAGAAGTTGTGTGTTGAGGCTGAGGGGAAGCTGCTGCGCTCCATGAATATCGAACTGCCGCAAGACGGCAAGCAGCCTGATTTCTGGTATTCTGCCGATCTGCGCGAATTCAAAGGCCGCACGGTTACGCTGCGCATCAGGTCGCACGATGCCGCCGCACTTGAACGGCTGGAGTTCAGCGACAAGGAAATCATGGACCCGCACGCCTACGACGGTGCGTATCGCCCGCGCTTCCACTTCAGTCCGCGCCTGGGCTGGATGAACGACATCAACGGCAGCTACTATCAGGATGGCCTTTATCATATCTTCTATCAGTTCAATCCAGCGGCCACCGGCACGGGCCCGGGTTTCGATATGCACTGGGGGCATGCGGTGAGCAAAGACCTCGTGCATTGGAAAGAATGGCCGGTCGCGCTTTTCCCCAACGCTTTCGGCCAGTGTTTTTCTGGCTCCACCGTGATGCAACAGCAGCCTATTCCTGGCGTGAATGAAGGCGTGAAACTCCCGGCACCGGCGCTATTCTTTTCCACCACGAGACCGTTCTCGCAACACCTCGCCACCACGCCGGATGGCGGTCGCACCTGGAAGCGCTATGCCGGCAATCCCGTCGTGCCTCGCCTGGGCGAAGGCGACCGCGACCCGAAGGTCATCTGGCATGAGGCTTCGCAGCACTACGGCATGGTGCTCTATATGCACGGTAAAGAGGAGGGCTACCACTTCCTGCGCTCGAAGGATCTCATCAAGTGGGAGCAAACCAGCGTGCTGCCGAACTGGTTCGAGTGCCCTGAGTTCATCCCGGTGAAGTCGGCCCTCAACGGCGAGAAGCTCATGATGCTCTACGGTTGCTATCGCACGCCAAACGACGCACCGGGGAAGGGAATCACGAAGTCCTGCTATCAGCTCGGACGCTTCGACGGTAAAGCCTTCACGCCCACCACCAAGCCGCGCCAGGCGCACCTCGGCCCGAACTTCTACGCCGCGCTCATCTTCCAGAACGAACGCAAAGGCCGCTCGATCATGATGGGCTGGGCTTCTGGCACCAAGTTCCCCGGCGAGCCCTTCAATCAATGCGCGAGCCTCCCCTTGCTGATGCAGCTGAAAGCCATCAATGGCGAAGACACGCTCTGCTTTGAACCCGCCGAGGAAGTCAATGCCCTGCGTGGAGAACCGCTGCTCAAGCTCAGCAACGCCACCACCGCCGAAGCGCAGACCAAACTCGCCACGCTCGCGAAAGACGCTGTGCTGGATGTCGTCGTGCGTTTCCGGCCTGCGGCATCGAGCCAGGTGAACATCACCCTTCGTAATATCGCTTTCGCCTACGACGCCACGACCAAGGTCATCTATCGCGGCCGTGTGAACAACCCGATCCATCCCGGCCCATCCATCGTTGCCCGCTTCCTCATTGATCGCGGTGTTGTCGAGAGCTTCTGGAACGGCGGCGAAGCCGCCTATTCGATCGCTTCCCTGCACACCGACGCTGGCCCCGCTTTCGCCATCGAAGGCGATGCCGTGATCGAAGAACTCACAGTCTATCCGATGGCGAATATTTGGAAATGAACCACACTATGAAACCAACATTCCTCACCCTCCTCACCGCCATGCTGCTGGCTCCACTGATCCCGCTGCACGCCGCTGACGCACCGCAGACAGCGGTCGCGACGAACGTTACGCGCGAGCTCGTCGTTGAAAAGAAGCTGCTCCATTTTCCGGTGAAGAACGGCGCGGCAAAACGCGCGGTGGTGGTGAGCGTGGACGGCAAGGAGGTGCGGCGCTTCGACATCGAATTGGCCGATGGCTCTGCCGACTGGTGGGCACCGCTCGATGTGGGCGCGTGGGTTGGCAAGACCTTGAGCGTGGGCGCGAACTCCTTACCCGCGGGATCGCAGGCGCTCGCGTCACTCCGCCAGTCCGACGTTCTGCTGGATGCGGAGAATCTCTACCGTGAGCCGTTGCGTCCGCAATTCCATTTCTCGCCGCGCCGCGGTTGGGTGGGCGATCCCAACGGGCTGGTGTTTTACAAAGGCGTCTACCATCTCTTCTTTCAATACAATCCCTACGCGGTCAAATGGGGCAACATGCACTGGGGCCACGCGGTCAGCAAAGACCTGGTGCACTGGCGGGAACTGCCCATCACGTTGTATCCGCCCAAACTCGGCGATCATCCCTATTCCGGCGGCGCCGTGGTGGATCGCGAGAACACAGCGGGTTTCAAGAACGGACCGGAAGATCCCATCGTTATTGTTTTCCCCAGCACCAAGCGCGGCATCTGCCTGACCTACAGCACGGACGGCGGCCAGACCTTCACTGAATTTTCCGGCAATCCGGTGTGCAAAGGCCAGGGTGGCGACCCTCGGGTGGTTTGGCACGAACCAACGCGCCAATGGGTCATGATCGCCTGCAAGATACTGAAATTTGATCCGTCGCTTCCCCCGGGAAAGCCGAATTGGAAGGCCAAGGCGAAATGCGGCTTTGAATTTTTCACCTCGCCGGACTTGAAGAACTGGACGCGCCAGAGCGGCATCGAGGATTATTGGGAATGCCCGGAGCTGTTCGAGTTGCCGGTGGACGGCGACCGGCAGCACACCAAGTGGGTCGTCTATGCCAACCAGACGCCTTCGCTCATCAGCCGTGGCGAGGAACATTTCGGGCGTTATGCCATCGGCTCGTTCGACGGCAAGCGCTTCACGGCGGAGCAGGAAAAAATCCGGTTCAATTACGGCGACGCCTACGCAGCGGCGCAGACCTACAACGGCATTCCGGCGGCGGACGGACGCCGGATCAATGTCGGCTGCGCCTTCCACACGCGTATGCCCGGCATGCCCTTCCAACAGATGATGAATTTCCCCACGGAGTTGAGCTTGCGAACCACCGAGGACGGACCGCGGCTGTTCGCCTGGCCGATCCGGGAAATCGCGTCGCTCTACGCCGCCACGCGCGAGTTTTCCAAAACCTCCCTCTCGCCCGAAGGCACCGTCCTGCCGGGCGTGGAGGCGGGCCTCCTCGATATTTCCGCGGAGTTTTCCGTCGGCGCGGCGACGGAGGAAGTGGGTCTGAAGGTGCGCGGCGTCGACATCACGTTCGACGCCAAGAACGGCTTGTTGAAATGCGCCGACCGCACCGCGCCGCTCAAACCGGTCAACGGCACGATCAAATTCCGGCTCCTGCTCGACCGCGTCTCGCTCGAAATCTTTGCCAACGAAGGGCGCGTCTATATGCCGATGGCCATGCTGCCCAAGGATGAGGAACGCGCGGTCGCGGTGTTCGCCAAAGGCGACGGTGTGCGGCTCACAGCGCTGACGGTTCACACCCTGAAATCGGCATGGGAGCACGACACCGGAACCAAACCATGAACCAACTGTTCATGCTCGCCGCCTTGCTGCTGGCGCCGCTGGCCGCGCTGTACGCCGCCGATGCGCCGAAGCCGGCGAAGCCCAACATCCTCCTCATCATCACCGATGACCAGGGTTACGGCGATTTTTCCATCCACGGCAACGCGCATCTGCAAACGCCGCACATCGACAAGCTGGGCGCGGAGGGCGTGCGGTTTGAGCGTTTCTATGTGAACTCGTTTTGTGCCCCCACGCGGGCGGCCTTGCTCACGGGCCGCTGGCCGCTGCGCACGGGGTGCCACGGCGTCACGCACAACGCCGAGGCGATGAACCCGTCTGAGGTGACGCTGGCCGAGGCGCTTCACGAAGGCGGCTATCGCTCGGCTTGCATCGGCAAATGGCACAACGGCGAGCAGTATCCGTTCACGCCGCTGGGCCAGGGCTTCGACGAGGCGTTTGGCTTCAACAACGGGCATTGGAACAACTACTTCGATCCCGTGCTCCTGCGCGGCTCGCAGCCGGAGCAGGCGAAGGGTTACATCACCGACGCGCTCACCGATGAGGCCCTGAAGTTCATCTCCGCGAATCAGGCCAAGCCGTTCTTCTGTTACCTCGCCTACAATGCGCCGCACTCGCCGTATCAGGTGCCGGACAAATACTTCGACAAGTTCAAGGCCCAGGGCTTCGACGCCACCGTGGCCGCGTTCTACGGCATGTGCGAGAACCTCGATGACAATGTGGGCCGACTGCTCGCGCACCTGGATTCGTTGAAACTCGCGGATGACACCATCGTGCTTTTCCTCACCGACAATGGCGGCACGGCCGGCGTGAAGACCTATAACGCCGGAATGCGTGGCGGCAAAACGAGCGTGCATGAGGGGGGCACCCGGGTGCCACTCTTCGTGCGCTGGCCGGCGGCGAAATGGCAGCCGCATGTCGTGAAGCCCATTGTTTCCCACATCGATCTCTTTCCCACGCTGCTCGATCTCTGCGGAGTGCAGGCGGGCGCTGGGCCAAAAGTGGACGGCATCTCGTTGCGTCCGCTTTTGGAAAAAGCCGACAGCCGTACCTGGCCGGAGCGCACCCTGTTCACGCACAATCCCATCGACGAGACGAACAAGTTCCCTGGAGCCGTGCGCACGCAACGCTATCGCCTCGTCCGCGAGATCAAAGGCGCGGCGGGCGGCTCCAAGGCGAAGGCCAACGACGCCAGCGCCACGCCCTGGCAGCTCTACGACATGGAGAGCGACCCCGGCGAGACGCAGAACATCGCCGCTGACCAACCCGGTCTCGTGCAGCAACTCAGCGAACAATACGAGGCGTGGTTCGCCGACATCTCGCGAGCCGGCCTGCGGCGGTTTCCTTTGCCCATCGGACATGGAGCACACAATCCCGTTGAACTGCACGCACCGCAGGCTTACTTCGACAAGCCGCTGAAGTTCGCCGGCGGCCCCGGCTTCGCCAACGACTGGCTCACCGGCTGGACGGATGCGAAAGGGAAGGTTTGGTTCGACATCGATGTCACTACCGCTGGTTTGTATGAGCTTGAACTCTCCCTCGCTTGTCCTCCTGCGGATGCCGGTTCACGGCTGCGCATCAGCGTCGGCAGCGAGTCCTTGGAGACTGTCATCCCTGCGGCACCCGCGCCGGAAATCCCGCTGCCCCACCGCGACGAAGTGGGAAAGGCGAAATACCGCAACCGCGAGTGGACCACGCTGAAAGCCGGCGCACTCAAGCTCCCGAAGGGCCCGGCCAAGCTCACGCTCGAACCGCTCGCCATGCCCGGCACGCAGGTACTGGACTTGAAACACGTGAAGCTGAACCTGCGAACCGCACAATGAACCCCATCCTCACACTCATCGCCACGCTGCGGCGCGCACCGCTGGCCGCGCTGCGCGCCGCCTTGTGGGACCAGAGCCGTCCTAAGTCCGGCATGGAGAAGACCGCTGTACCACATGAGGCGGCTGCGAGCCCACCCACCGGGTGAATGAAGATTGCATCACGGGGGTGGGCTGGGGCAGACTGCGCCGGTGTTCGCACAACATACCTTCCAGGAGACAATATGAAGAACGTGAGTGCTTTATTGTTGCTTGTGATGGGTTGGGCCATGGCGGCGGAGTCGCCCTTTCCCGGGCCGCGGGGCGAGAAGTTGGACCTCGCGGCGCGCGAAGACATGTGGGATAAGCCCGCCAAGGGGTTTCTGGCCGAGTTCACGCGCGTGCCGCGCGACCAGGTGGTCGGGTTCGCGCTCTACACCCAGCAGGACGGCGTGCTGAAGTTGACGGCGCAACTCTACCCGCTCAAGCCCGGTGAACCGCGCGAAGTGCGCCTGGAATTCCAACGCGACGGCGCGTGGCGTGAGGCGGCGCGCGCTCCCGTGCTCTATCCCGGTTGGTCCGCGCACTTCCGCATCGCGCCGTGGGATGGAACCAAGAATGTGCCTTACCGCGTCCGGCACGGCGAGTCGGCGATGTTCGAGGGGTTGATCCGCCGCGACCCGTCCGACAAGGCGGTCATCGTGGTCGGTTCGCTCTCATGCGATTCCAACAAGGACCGCGGCGACCGCGCGGAAACAGTCGAAAAACTGAAACGCCAGAACCCCGACCTGCTTTTCTTCGCCGGCGACCAGAGCTACGATCATCAAGAACACACCGCCGCGTGGCTGTTGTGGGGCCGACACTTCCGCGAGATCATCAAGGACCGCCCCGTCGTGACCATCCCTGACGACCACGACATCGGCCAGGGTAACGTCTGGGGCGAAGGCGGCATCGTGGCGGACTCCAGCGCTGGCGACTCGGGCGGCTACTTCTACCCGGCGGAATACATCCGCATGGTGGACCAGTGTCAGACCTGGCACCTGCCCGACCCGGTTGACCCGAAACCGATCAGCCAGGGCATCAACGTGTACTTCACGCGGCTGCGGGTGGGTGGCGTGGACTTCGCGCTCATCGAGGACCGCAAGTTCAAGAGCGGCCCCAAGGGCAAAATCCCCCAGATGGGGCCGCGACCCGATCACATCCGCGATCCGAACTACGACCCGAAATCCATTGACCTCCCGGGACTCCAGTTGCTCGGCGAGCGGCAGATGGTATTCCTGCGCCAATGGGGACAAGACTGGACGGGCGCGCGCATGAAAGCGGTGTTGTCGCAGACGGCCTTCTGCGGCGCGGTCCACATGCACGGCTCCAAGAACAACCGCCTGCTCGCCGACCTCGATTGCAACGGCTGGCCGCAGACCCAGCGCAAACTCGCGCTGATGGAACTCCGCCGCGCGCTCGCCTGCCACCTGTGCGGCGATCAGCACCTGTCCGTGGTCGTCAAACACGGCATTGACGCCTTCCGCGACGGCCCGTTCGCCTTCACCAACCCCGCGATTGTCAACAGCTACTACGGCCGCTGGTGGGAACCGGCCGATGCCAAGGCAGGCCCCAACTCCGTGCCTGGCAGCCCGCTGGCCTGGACCGGAGACTACCTCGACGGCTTCCACAACCGCATCACCATGATCGCCTATGCCAACCCGACCTTTGCGGACATCAAAGTCATGGCCGAGAAACAGCGCGATCCCAAGGCGGAACTTGGCGACGGCTACGGCCTCATTTGTTTCAACACGCAAACAGGGGAAACGACCTTCGAGTGCTGGCCGCGCTATGCCGACCTCTCAAAAGGCGACGCCGCGCAGTACCCCGGCTGGCCCGTGAAATTCCGCATGGAAGAAAACGACGGGCGGCCCGTGGCTGGCCACCTGCCGGAATTGGTAGTAGAAAACGCGACGGACCCGGTCGTGCAGGTCGTTGCCGAGAAAGACGGCGACATCCTCTACACCCGTCGCATTCGCGGTCAACGTTTTTGCCCGCCAGTCTATGCCGGCGGTGCCTACACCGTGAAGGTTGGCCGCGACCGGCCCGACCTCTGGAAAGCCGGGGGGCTCAGAGCGGTCTCAAGCGATCGCGAACTGCGCGTGACATTACCGAAAAAGTAGAGACACCGTGAGACCCCTCGCCGCCCTGTTGCAGGCTCCACCAAGATTTTCGCGGCTTCCTGCCCATCAAGACGCTGGCGATGGGGCGCAAGGACTACGATCTGTTCGTCAGTGCTCGTGGCGATGCGCGAGGCCATTGGTGCTTTGAAATGAGGTGGCACACAAACCCATCCGCATACTTCGCGCTAGCCGCGCCTGGCCGGCCGTTCCAAGGTTTGGAAAAGTCGTCGGATACTTTTTCAAAGCGTTGGCAGCCAAGGGCTTCCCGTCTCGCAAAGCTCGGCTGGGAAAAAGCGGTGCGCTGGTTTCCAATGCTTGGAACTTTTGAAATATAGAAAGGCGAACAAGACAACCATGAGACCCATACATAACCTCTCCGCTCGAGTTATTCTCGCGCTCGCGTCCGGCGTTCTCGCTCTGCAGCTTCAGGCGAAGCCGCTGCAGGTCTTCATCCTCGCCGGTCAGTCGAACATGCAGGGCCATGGGAAGGTGGCGACGTTCGAGCACATCGGCATGGACCCGGCGACGAAGCCGATGCTGGCGGACATGCTGGGCGCGGACGGGAAGCCGAAAATTTGCGAGCGGGTCTGGATTTCCTCCATCGGCTGCGCCGACGCGGAGCAGACGGGGAAACTCACGGCTGGTTTTGGCGCGAGCCAGAACGGTCCGAAAATCGGGCCGGAGTTCACCTTCGGTCTCTACCTGCAGAAGTTCACCGACGCGCCCATCCTGCTCATCAAGACCGCGTGGGGCGGCAAGAGCCTGAACACCGATTTCCGTTCGCCGAGCGCCGGTCCCTATGTGTTCAACGAAACGCAGCTCGCCGCTTTCCAGAAAAAAGGGAAAGACATCGCCGCCATGAAGGCGGAGAAGGCAAAGGAGACGGGCGCTTATTATCGGCTCATGGTCGAGCAGGTGAAGAGGGTGCTCGCCGACATCAAGCGCGTGGTGCCCACCTACGACGCCGCGCAGGGCTACGAGCTGGCGGGCTTCGTGTGGTTCCAAGGCTGGAACGATCTGGTGGATTCCAATACCTATCCGCATCGCGACCAGCCCGGCGGCTACGACGCCTACAGCACGGCGCTGGCGCATTTCATCCGCGATGTGCGGAAGGATCTGAACGCGCCGAAACTGCCCTTCGTCATCGGCGTGCTCGGCGTGGGCGGGCCGACGGCGGAGTATGGGCCCGACCAGCAGCGCTACAAGGCGACGCACCAGAACTTCCGCGACGCGATGGCCGCGCCGGTGCAGTTGCCGGAGTTCAAGGGCAATGTCGCGGCGGTGTGGACGGAGAAGTATTGGGACCGCGAGCTGACCGCCGCCAAGAAGAAGGACGACGCCATCAAGCAGCAGGCGAAGAAGCTCGCGAGCGCGGGCAAAAAGAAACCCGCCGAGGAAAAAGCCGCGCTCGAGAAACTGCGCGCCGAAGGCCTCACGGAGCGGGAGCGGCAGGTGTTGGAGAAAGGCATTTCCAACTTCGAGTTTCATTATCTCGGCTCGGCGAAAATTCTCGGCGGCATCGGCAAGGGCCTCGCCGAAGCGCTGGTGGAACTCAAACAATACAAAAAGTGAGCTTGATGAAAATCATCCTTCTCCCGCTCGTTCTCGCCGCCTTCCTCGCCGCGCCGTCTCCTGTGTTGGCTGCGGGCAGAGGCAAGGCGCTGGCGATGCCCGACTTCACCAAGGGCGACACGGTGCCCAAGGACGGGCCTCACGACTGGACGCTCGGCCCGACTGGGGCGCGCGGCTGGATCTATACCGCCAACGGCCACTCGGCCGAGGCCCGGCAGATTCTGGTGACGGCGGTGGCGAAAGGCTCCCCGTCGGCGGCGGTGTTGAGTGTTGGCGATGTCATTCTCGGTGTGGAGGGGAAAAGTTTTTCCGGCGATGCGCGTATCCAGTTTGCCAACGCCATCGGGGCGGCGGAGTCGGAGCAAAGTGGCGGGGAACTGCGGCTGCTGCGCTGGCGCGCGGGGAAGACGGAGGAGGTCGTGGTGCTGTTGCCGGTGCTCGGCGCCTACAGCGCCACGGCGCCGTATGACTGCGCGAAATCGAAGCGTATCTTCGAGCTGGGCTGCGCGTCGCTTGCGCGGCGGATGGGCGGGCCGGATTATGCGCGCGGCCTGAATCCGATTCCGCGCGCGCTCAACGCGCTCGCGTTGCTGGCCAGCGGCAACAAGACCTACCTTCCGCTGCTCCAGAAGGAAGCGCGCTGGGCGGCGGACTTTACGGCGGACAGTTTCGCGACGTGGTATTACGGTTACGTCCTCGCCTTTCTCGCGGAGTATGTCAGCGCGACCGGCGATCAGTCCGTGCTGCCCGGCCTGAAACGCCTCGCGCTGGAAGCCGCCAACGGCCAGAGCGCCGTCGGCACGTGGGGCCACAAATTCGCGCAGCCCAACGGGAACCTGAACGGCTACGGCTGCATGAACCAGCCGGGCCTCAGCCTCTGCATCGGCCTGGTGCTGGCCCGCGACGCCGGCGTGAAGGAGCCCGCGCTGGATCGCGCCATCGCCAAAGCGGCAGGCTTCGTGCGCTGGTATGTGAACAAGGGCGCGGTGCCCTACGGCGACCACCTGCCGTTTCCCGCACACGAGGACAATGGCAAGTGCTCCAGCGCGGCGGTGCTCTACGATCTGCTCGGCGACCGCGAGGCGGCGGAATATTTCGCGAAGATGTCCACCGCCGCCTATAGCGAACGCGAGCGCGGGCACACGGGCAATTATTTCAACGTGCTCTGGGCGTTGCCCGGCGTGGCGCGCATCGGGCCGCTCGCCACGGGCGCCTACCTGAAAGAGCAGGCGTGGTATTTCGACCTCGCGCGCGGCTGGGACGCGCGCTTCCTCTATCAGGGCTCGCCGGTGGGCGAGGAGGAGCATGGCAAATACACGAATTGGGATTGTTCGGGCGGCTATCTGCTGGCCTATGCGCTGCCGCTGAAAAGCCTCCGGCTCACGGGCAAAAAACCATTCTCCGTGCCGGCCTTCAACGCCGCGCAAGTGGCAGCGGTCATCGCAGCTGGGCGCGACTTCCCGTTCAAGAATGCGGAAAACCCCTACGACCGGCGCACGGTCGAGCAACTGCTCGCCGGGCTGTCGAGCTGGTCGCCCTCGGTGCGTCTGCGTTCCGCCGTCGCGCTCGGCCGGCGGCAGGGGAATTTCCTGCCCGACGTGCTCAAGCTGCTCGCCAGCATCAACCGCGATGCCCGCTACGGAGCGTGCGAAGCGCTCGGCGCGCTCGGTGCGCGCGCCGATGCCGCCGCGCCGCAACTGCGCGCCCTGCTCAAAGACTCTGACCCGTGGTTGCAAAGCCTCGCTGCCGAAGCCCTGCCCAATCTCGGCGCGGAGGCGCGTAAGGCCAGCGTGAGCGACCTGCTCGCGATGACGCTGCGCCCGAATCCCGCCGATCCGCGCCGCATGGCCCAGCGCGCCGCCGCCGTCGCGCTCTTCTCGCCCTATCCCGGCCGCCGCGAACCGCGGAGCATCCTCGCCGAATCCATCGCCGGCGTGGACCGCCAACTGCTCTATCCCGCCGTGCAAGCGCTCCTGCAAAACGAGGACAGCGTCGCCCGCGCCTCGGTGCGAAAAGTCTTTGCCGGCCTGACCGACCGCGACTTGGTGGAGTTGCTGCCGGCCATCGCTCAGGCGGTTGAGCGCCTCGCGCCCAGCAACGAGATGTTCGGCGACGGCATCCGCCTCGGCGGGCTCGATCTGCTCTCCCGCCTGCACATCCGCGAAGGTATGGCCCTTTGCGTGTCCGTCATGGAGCCCGCACGCT
>CAIWHP010000161.1 GCA_903912445.1 uncultured Lentisphaerota bacterium | reverse complement strand
CTCGGGCGCGAACGCCACGCCCGCCTCGCCGCGCGCGGCGCAGGCGGCGCAGACCAGCCCGCCGCGCGCCAGCGCGAAGGTGGGTGGCCGCGCCGCCGGCAGCAAGGGGGTGCCGCAGTCCAGGCAGTCCGCGAGCCGTGGCTGCACCCCGAGCGCGGTCAGCAGCTTGAGTTCGAACCAGTACACCACGGCCTCGGCCGCGCCGGCCGTGGCGAATTCGTCGAGCGTGGTTTCCAGCAGGCGGTAGAGCGCCGGCTGGGGCGCATCGGGCAGCGTCAACCGGGCGACGGCATCGGCGCAATAGGAGGCGGCGGCGGCGGCGCGCCAGTCGGTGCGGAAGCGGTCGCGGCGCGCCAGCGGCGTGCATTCGCGCGCGATGTGGATGTGGTTGCGCTCGCGGGCGTAGAACAGCAGCTCGCAGGTATAGAAGAGATCGAACTGCCCGAGGAAGGCGCTCTTCGGCCGCTGCGCCCCTTTGATCAGCGTGGCGATCTTGCCGTGCGCCGGCGTGAACCATTGCACCATGCGCGAGGTGTTCGACACCGGCGCCACCCGCAAGACGATCGCCGCATCCTTGAGGATGACGCCATGCTCGCCCGTGCTCATTTCTGGCGCTCGACCCAGTCCTCGGCCTTCTCCAGCAGCGAGCTGCCCTCCGCGATCGCGCCCGGCAGGACCGTGCCGCCGGAGATGAGCAGCTTCATCGCCTCGCCTACCGAGACTTTCAGGGGCCGCAATTCCGAGCGCCGGACCAGGAGGAAAAAGCCCGAGGTTGGCGGCGAGACGGGCAGGAAGACGCCGGCCCAGTCCTCGCGCGGCTCGCTGCCCGCCAGCTGCAGGGCCAGCTGTGCCGGCACATCCACCGTCACGAAACCGACGGCGAAGACGCCCTTCCGCGGATACTCCACCAGCACCACTTCCCTGAACATGCCGCCGCTCTGGTCGAGGATCGTCTCGCTGATCTGCCGCATCCAGACATAGAGCTTGTTCAGCATCGGCACGCGCGCGAGGAGCTTGTCGCCGATGTCATAGAGCCGCTTGCCCATCACATTCCGCGCCAGCAGCCCCGCGCAGAACAGCAGCACCACCATGACCAGCAGGAAGGCCACCCGCAGCAGGAACAGTTTCCAAGCGACGTCCTGCACCTCCTTGGGCAGCCAGACCACCATGACCGACGTCGCCATCCCGAACAGCCAGTTGGCGATCAGCAGCGTCAGCCCGACGGGCAGAAAGAGCATCAGCCCGATCAGGATGTTGTCCCGCACATTTTTCAAGATCGCGTTTTTCATAGGCACAACTCCGCCGGCGGGGAACTTACCCGCTGGCGCACCCTTTTCCAAGGCTGCTGAAAGACCCAGGGACTCCCTCGCGCTGCGGGGCGCGTAGGCCGTCATCCCTGCCTGCCGCATCGCACACTTGTACAAGTGTGCGATGCGGCAGAAGCCTGTGTGGTGCTGCCTGCCGTTCGATGAAACAGTCAGCAGAAGATCGCAATACGCAGGAGATGAGATAGGTACGCTTCATCGAAAGGGTTGTTGTTCGAGCATGCTTGGAAAATATTCCACCGA
The DNA here is from genome assembly GCA_903912445.1 of uncultured Lentisphaerota bacterium. GTDB lineage: Bacteria > Verrucomicrobiota > Kiritimatiellia > CAIQIC01 > CAIQIC01 > DP16D-bin41. The sequence continues at coordinate 710 of CAIWHP010000161.1, read as the reverse complement.
CTGATTTCTCACGAAAAGGATCAAACCGCACACTTGTACAAGTGTGCGGTTTGGGCTTGGCTGGCAGCAGGGCCAGGAGGGTGCCTCACCGGTTGGGCTGGCGGGCTCCGGCGGGCACGGGTGGTGGCCCAACGAGGCCGGCGGGTGTGAACCTGCCCGGCAGGTTCGTGGCGCAGCGGACGGGACAAGTTGCCCCGAGCGCCAGGTTGCGCGTGAATATTAAACCCAGCACCGCGCCGGGTTTGGCTTTCGGCCTGGCCCTATTTGTCGAGTATGCGGTGCGTTTTCGCTGCGCGCGCTGCGAGCCACCGGCGCAGCTGGGCGCCCAGCAGGAGCACGGCGAGGCAGGCCCCGCCGCCCAGCAGGATGACGCCCCAGCTCAACAGCTCCTCGGACAGGCTGCCGGCGCGCAGGTCCGGGAACAGCCGATAGATATAAAGGCTGCCGGCAATGATGACGGTGATCAGCACGGTGGTCGCCAGGCTGGAAATGAGGAGGGCGGACAGCGGCGTCCGGTCCCTTCCCGCCACGGCAGGCGGTGCGCCTTCTTTGTTTTTTTCCTCGTCGTGCATGGCGTCCTCTGCGCGCGGGTCAAGCGTGCGGCGGGGCGGCGGGACGGGGCGGCGGCGTGGCCACGGCGGGATGGAGGTAGATGGGGAGGAGCGGTTCGGGCGTGGTGGCGCTGGCGTGTTGCTCGAGCGCGAGCTGGG
>CAIWHP010000160.1 GCA_903912445.1 uncultured Lentisphaerota bacterium | reverse complement strand
GGCTTGCCACGGGTTGGCTCAAATACCACTTTCACTCGGGCGCCCAGCGCGCGAGCTGCCCTGCGCAACGTGGTTAGCGAATGCCCCTCGTAGGCCGGAGATTCAAGTCGACTGACTTGCTGCTGGGATGTCTTCAGTTTCCGCGCCAGCTGCTTCTGGGACAAGCCGGCTTTTGTGCGAAGAGCTGCCAACTGCAAGGCAACGTCCCAAGACTCGCCTGCCCGCTCGAATCGCTCGGCGAACATGGGATCCATCAACTGTGCCTCAAGATAGGAGTCAAAAGCCGTTTTTTTCATGGCGTGTTCCTTGCCAGCCAGTCTCGCATGCGTTCCAACGCTGTCTTGCGGTCTCTCAGCGGAATTTCCTGGCCTTTGCTGCGAATGCCGTGCACGGCTACGATACGTCGTCCTCGCATGAAGAAATACATGACTCGCGAATTCAACTTCCCAACGTGGCGCAGTTCAAAGAGGTCATGGCCAATGGCCTTTGAAAGGGGTGGCCGGTGATACTGCCTGTTCCTCAGTTTTGCAAGGCCGGCCATGACCGCAGCGAAATCACCCGGATCGGAGGCCTTCAGGTCTTCCAAGAACTCCCTGACAGGACAGTTTCCTGCCGCCGACGTGTAAACTCTACGCTGAACTCCATGGCTCTGCAACATCAATATTGATGTATTTTCCCGACAATCCTATTCTTCGCCCCCCGGCGAAACCTTTCCCCGCTGCGTCTTGCGCGCCGAGTGATGGTGTTTGTCTTCCAGCATGCGCTGCTTCTGGCGGCGCGAGCGGCGCCGCTTCTGCCTGCGGATCTTCTCCGCCTCGGCCTGCCGCCGGGTGACCTCCCCGGTCACGCGTTCTGCGATGCGGTCGCACAACTCGCGCCGCGCCATGAACCGGTTCAACTCGCGCGACCGGCCTTGCTGGCACTTGACCTCGATCCCGGTGGGGACGTGGCGCAGATACACGCAGGAGGAGGTCTTGTTCACCTTCTGGCCGCCCTTGCCCGAGCCGAGCACGAACTTCTCCACCAGGTTGCTATCGTTGATTCCGAGGCGGAGCATGCGCGCTTCGAGCGCCTGCTGCTTCGATGGATTTGCCAGGGCCAGGGTCATGGCCGTTCCTCCACGCTGATAAAACGCTTTCCGGCCCCTGCGGGCGCTGCTAAAGTAAAACATATATCAGAAAGCGCCGGGAAACCGGAGAAAAAAGGCGGGGCGCAATGGACGTTGCATATTTGGGTCCGGAAGGCACGTATTCGCACTTGGTGTCGGAGAAGAGGTTTGGCGCCAGCGCGCGGCTGATCCCTCTCCCGTCCATACGGGAGGTCTTCACGTTTGTTGCCGCCAAGCCGTCGCGCCGCGGAATCGTGCCCATCGAGAACTCCACCGGCGGCGCGATCTACGAAACCGTGGACATTCTGCTGGCCAACCAGCCGCCAGCCTGCATCACGGAAGAGCTCTGGCTCGACGTGCGCCTCGCGCTGCTGGGGCACAAGGGCGAGAAGATCAAGACGC
>CAIWHP010000159.1 GCA_903912445.1 uncultured Lentisphaerota bacterium | reverse complement strand
CTACCGCAAGGCCCTCCGCCTGATGCGAATGGCCGATCGCTTCGGTCTCCCCATCCTTTGCTTCATCGATACCCCGGGCGCCTACCCGGGCGTCCAGGCCGAGGAGCGCCACGTCGCCGAGGCCATCGCGGTCAACCTGCGCGAGATGTCTCTCCTCCGTGTCCCCATCCTCGCCACAGTGATCGGCGTGGGCGACCGCGTGCTGGTGCTGGAGAACTCCTACTACTCCGTCATCTCCCCCGAGGGCTGCGCCGCCATCCTGTGGAAGAACCGCAGCTTCGCCGACCGCGCTGCCGAGGCACTGAAGCTGACGTCGGCCGACCTGCTGGAGATGGGGCTGGCCGACGAGGTGATCACCGAGCCGCTGGGCGGCGCCCACACCGCCCCCGCCGCCATCGCCGCCAGCCTGAAAGCCGCGCTGGTGCGCAACCTGCAGGAGCTGCAGAAGCTATCCACCGGCGAGCTGTTGCAGAAGCGCTACGACAAGTTCCGCGCCCATGGCCGGTTCACCACCGTGGGCGAAATGACGGTCCCGCGCGGCCGCCGCCGCGCCAAGGCGAAAAAGAACGGCGCAGAGCCGGCGGCCGAGAAGCCGGCGTAACCCGCCGCTGCCTCAGCCTCTTTCAACTACGAAACACGCGAAAGGAGCGGAAGGCGCTCCTTCTTGCATATCTGCATTTCGCGATTTTCGCGCCTTTCGTAGTTACTTCTTCTCTTCCGCCGCCGGCAGGTCGAGCTGGATGAAGATGTCGCGCAGCTGCTTGGCATCCACCTTCGCGGGCGCCGCCATCATCAGGTCCGCCGCCTTCTGTGTCTTCGGGAAGGCGATCACGTCGCGGATGCTGTCCTCGCCCACCATCAGCATGACCAGCCGGTCTACGCCCAGCGCGATGCCGCCGTGCGGCGGGGTGCCGTAGCTGAGGGCACGGATCAGGTGGCCGAAGCGGTCCTCGATCTCGGCCGGCGGAATGCCCAGCAGCTGGAACATCTTCGCCTGCAGGTCGGAGTCGTGGATCCGGATGCTGCCGCCTCCCAGCTCCGTGCCGTTGAGCACGATGTCATAGGCCTGCGCGCGCACCTTGCCCGGATCGGTATCCAGCAGCGGCACGTCGTCCAGGTTCGGCGACGTGAACGGATGATGCATCGACGAGAGCGACCCATCCGCGTTCTTCTCGAACAGCGGGAAGTCGGTCACCCACGTGAGCTTGAATACGCCCTGCGGAATGGCATTCGCCTCCGCGCCCGCCAGCAGGCGCAGCCGGCCCAGGGCCGTGTTGACCTTGTCCAGCTTGTCGGCCGCGAACAGGATCAGGTCGCCGTGCTCGAGCTTCAGGCGCTCGGTCAGCGCCGCCTTCTCGGAGTCGCTGAAGAACTTCGTGATGGGCGACTTCCACTGGTCCGGCTGGATGCGGATGTGCGCCAGGCCGCCCAGCCCGGCCTCCTTGGCCGCCACGGTCCACTCGTCCACCTTGCCGGTGGAGACGCCGGCCAGGCCCTTGCCGTTGATCGCCTTCACCACGCCGCCCGCGGCGAGCACCTTGGCGAAGATGTTGAACTTCGTGTCCTTGAACACGTCGGAGACGTCGGTCAGCTCGAAGCCGAAGCGCAGATCCGGCTTGTCGCTGCCGTAGCGGTTGACCGCCGTATCATAGGTCATGCGGCTGATCGGCAGGGCAATCTCGCCATGGCCGGCCACCTGGAACACCTCGCGCAGCATGCCGTCCACGATGCGAAAGATGTCGTCCTGCGTGATGAAGGACATCTCGATGTCGATCTGGGTGAACTCGGGCTGGCGGTCGGCACGCAGATCCTCGTCGCGGAAGCACTTGGCGATCTGGTAGTAGCGTTCGACGCCGCCGACCATCAGCAGCTGCTTGTACTGCTGCGGCGCCTGCGGCAGCGCATAGAACAGACCGGGATGGACGCGGCT
>CAIWHP010000158.1 GCA_903912445.1 uncultured Lentisphaerota bacterium | reverse complement strand
CTGCCGCCGAAGTGCGCGGCGTCGGTGTTGAGCACGACGTCGAGCGGCGTGGCGCACGGCACGCCGATGCGGTAGCCGGCGCGCGGCACGGGCGTGCAGTTGCAGATGCAGACGAGGTCGTCGGCCGGCTTCTTTCCGCGGCGGATGAAGCTGATGACGCTCTGCTGGGAATCGTGCAGGTCGATCCACTGGAAACCTTCCCAGGTGAAGTCCACCTCGTGGAGCGCGGGCAGCGCGCGGCTCAGGCGGTTGAGCTCGCCGACGAGCGCGCGCATCCCGGCGTGGAGCGGGAACTTGAGCAGATGCCAGTCGAGGCTCTCCTGGTAGTTCCACTCGACGCCCTGCCCGAACTCGCAGCCCATGAAGAGCAGCTTTTTGCCGGGGTGCGCATACATGAAGGCGTAGAGCGTGCGCAGGTTGGCGAACTTGCGCCAGTCGTCGCCGGGCATCTTGCCGATCATCGAGCCTTTGCCGTGGACGACCTCGTCGTGCGAAAACGGCAGGATGAAATTCTCGGTGAAGGCGTAGATCAGCGAGAAGGTCAGGTCGTGGTGATGGAACTTCCGGTGGACCGGGTCCTTGCTGAAGTACTGCAGGACATCGTGCATCCAGCCCATGTTCCACTTGAAGTCGAACCCGAGCCCGCCGAGGTAGACCGGGCGCGAGACCATCGGCCAGGCGGTGGATTCCTCGGCGAACGTGAGGAAGCCGGGGTATTCCTTGTGGATCACCTCGTTGAATTTTTTCAGGAAGTCCACGGCGTCGAGGTTCTCGCGCCCGCCGAACTTGTTCGGGACCCACTCGCCCGGTTTGCGGGAGTAGTCGAGGTAGAGCATGCTCGCGACCGCGTCCACGCGCAGGCCGTCGATGTGGAACACGTCGGCCCAGTAGACCGCGTTGGAGAGCAGGAACGCGCGGACCTCGTTGCGGCCGTAGTTGAAAATCAGCGTGCCCCAGTCCTTGTGCTCGCCCATGCGCGGATCGCTGTGCTCGTAGAGGTGCGTGCCGTCGAAGTAGGCGAGGCCGTGGCCGTCGCGCGGGAAGTGCGCGGGCACCCAGTCGAGCAGCACGCCGAGGCCGGCCTGGTGGCACTGGTCCACGAAGTAGGCGAAGTCGTCCGGCGAGCCGAAGCGCGAGGTCGGCGCGAAGTAGCCGATCGTCTGGTAGCCCCACGAGCCGTCGAAGGGATGCTCCGAGATCGGCAGCAGCTCGATGTGCGTGAAGCCCATTTCCTTGACGTAGGGGATGAGCTGCGCCGCCAGCTCGCGGTAGGTCAGCCAGCGGTTGTCCTCGTCCGGGACCCGCCGCCAGGAGGCCAGGTGCACCTCGTAGACGTTGATCGGCCCGGCGTGCCACGGCGTGTGCTTGCGCTGCTGCATCCACGCCGCGTCCTGCCACTGGTAGCCGCGCACGTCCCACACCCGCGACGCCGTCTGCGGCCGCACCTCCGCCGCGAAGGCATAGGGGTCCGCCTTGGTCGCGATGAAACTGCCGCGGCCCTTGATCTCGTATTTGTAGAGCTCGCCCGCCTGCAGGCCGGGGATGAACATCTCCCACAGCCCGCCGGCCCCGCGCCGGTGCATCAGGTGCGTGCGGCCGTCCCAGCGGTTGAAGTCGCCGACGACGCTGACGCGCTGCGCGTTCGGCGCCCACACCGCGAAATGCACCCCCGCGACGCCCTCCAGCGTCATCACATGCGCGCCCATCTTCTCGTAGGTGCGGCAGTGCGTGCCCTCGCCGAAGAGGTGCAGGTCAAAATCGGTGATGACCTTGGGGAAGCGGTAGGGATCGTCCTGCTCCCAGGTGCGCCCGTCGGCGCCGGTCAGGCGCAGCCGGTAGGCGAACACGCCGCGGCCCGGCAGGAACAGCTCGAACACGCCCTCCGGGTGCAGCCGCTCCATCGCGTACACCGCGCCGCCGGCGGTCTCGACCACCTCGGCGCGCACCGCGTGCGGCTGCAGCGCGCGGATGACCACGCCCGGCCGGTCGGCGCCGGTCGCGTGCGGGCCCAGGACGTCAAGCGGGGTGCCGTGTTCGCCGCGGACGAGTGCGCGGATGTTTTGTTGATCAAGCATGCCCGCACTATAACCGCGCCCCGCCGCGCGGTCACGGAAAGAAAACAGCGGATGGCGATTGCTCGCCATCCGCTGTTGGCTATCTGCTATGGGCTATCGCTTAGCGCTGGATGCGCGCGGAGCCGCCCTTGGAGAGGGCCTTGACCTGCTCGAGCGTGGCCATGGTCGTGTCGCCGACGAAGGTCGTCAGCAGCGCGCCGTGGGCCCAGCCGAGGTTGACCGCTTCCTGCTCCTCGACGCCGGAGAGCAGGCCGTAGATGAAGCCCGCCGCGTAGCCGTCGCCGCCGCCGACGCGGTCCACCACGTCCAGCTCGCAGGTCGGGGCCTGGAAGGTCTGGCCGTTGATCCACGCGACCGCGCTCCAGCTGTGGCGGTTGGTCGAGTGCACCTCGCGCAGCGTGGTGGCGACCACCTTGACGTGCGGGTGCTTCTTGAGGACGTTGCCCATCATGCTGAAGAACGCGCTCGGGTCGAGCTTGGACTTCGCCGCAACTTCCGGGCCGGGGATGCCGAGGCCGAGCTGGAGGTCTTCCTCGTTGCCGACGATGACGTCGACGTTCTTGATGATCCGGTCGAGCACCGCGACGGCGCGCTCGTGGCCGCCGACGATGTTCCAGAGCTTCGCGCGGTAGTTGAGGTCGAACGAGGTGATCGCGCCCGCGGCCTTGGCGGCCTGCATGGCCTCGATGATCACTTCCGCGGTCGTCGTCGAGAGCGCGGCGAAGATGCCGCCGCTGTGGAACCAGCGGACGCCGCTGCCGAAAATTTCCTTCCAGTTGAAGTCGCCGGGCTTGAGCTGCTGCGCGGCTTCGTTGCAGCGGTTATAGAACACGACCGGCGCGCGCACGCCCTGGCCGCGGTCGCTGAAGACGGTGGCCATGTTCGGGCCGTGGACGCCGTCGTGCTTGAAGTTCTTGTAGTAGGGCTTCACGCCCATCGCGCGGACGCGCTCGGCGATGAGCTCGCCGATCGGATAGTCCACCATTGCCGACGCGATGCCGGTCTTCAGGCGAAAGCAGTCGGAGAGGTTCGCCGAGACGTTGAATTCGCCGCCGCTGACGTGGATGTCGCAGTGCGTCGCCTTGCGGAACGGGATGATGCCCGGATCGAGCCGGTGGACCAGCGCGCCGAGCGACAGGAAGTCGAGGGCGCCCTCGGGACGGATATTCAGACCATATTTCATCTATTGCTCCTGGTTGGAAAACCGCCGCGGACGCTGCCACAGCCCGCCAGTGTGGTCAAGCTCAAACGTTTGAGAATAGAGTTTTCGGCCCCTGCCCGCGCCCGTGCGCCGGCCGGCCGGCGCGCTGAAAACCAACCGGGCTGCCGCCCTCAGCGCCACACCTCGCGGCGGTGACCGACCTTGACGACCACCACCGTCACGATGTCGGCGTGGATCTCATAGAGAATCCGGTAGACGCCCTGTCGCAGGAGATATTTTTCGTCGCCGGTGAGTTTTTCGCAGCCCATCGGGCGGGGATTTTCGGCCAAGCTTTTGATGCGCTCGACCACGCGCAGCCGGTCAGCCTTGGGCAGGGCCTCCAACTCCCTGGCCGCCGAGGCCTTGAGCAAGATTTTATAGCTTGCCACGGCGTTTCATGTCCTTGAGCACCGCTTCAAAGGCCAAAGTGGGCTCCTGGGCCCGCTGCTCAAAGGCCGCCAAGTCCGCGGCGTCTTCGCGCAGCGACCGCCGCACCGCCGTGTTGATCAAGGCGGATACCGAACTTTCCGTCTCCACCGCCTTGAACTGCAAGGCCCGTTGCAACTCGGGTTCGAGATAGACCGTGGCGCGCTGTAAGGTCGTCTTCATGGAGGCACTATAGCGTCATAACGTCAAAACGTCAAAAGCGGACCCTGTCCGGTCAAACCGCACAACGGCCTGGCGTGCGCCATGGATCAATTTTGCGCTTCGTTTTTGCGGCGCGGCGCATAGAATCACCGCGCTCCAGCGGAGACCCATCATGAAAATTCTTGTCATCGGCAGCGGCGGACGCGAGCACGCGCTCGCCTGGAAGCTCTGGCGCGACAGCCGCCGCCCCGAGCTCTTTTGCGCGCCGGGGAACGCCGGCACCGCCACGCTCGGCACGAACCTCCCGCTCAAGTCCGAAGACCTCCCCGGCCTGCTCGCGTGGGCCCAGCACAACCGGCCCGACCTGACCGTGGTCGGCCCGGAAGCGCCGCTCTGCGCCGGCATCACGGATCTGTTCCTGGCGGCGGGCCTGCGGGTGTTCGGTCCCTGCCAGGCGGGCGCGCGCCTCGAGGGCAGCAAGCAGTTCTCCAAGGACGTGATGGCCGCCGCCGGGGTGCCGACCGCGCGCTCGGCGACCTTCACCGACGCCGCGGCCGCGAAAACCTATGTGCGGCAACAGGGCGCGCCTATCGTCGTCAAGGCCGACGGCCTCGCCGCCGGCAAGGGCGTGACGGTGGCGCTGACGCTGGCCGAGGCGGAGGCCGCGATCGACGAGGCGCTGGTGGCGCGCGCGTTCGGCGACGCCGGCAACACGGTGCTCATCGAGGAATTCCTGGAGGGCGAGGAGGCTTCGATCCTCGCCCTGCTCGACGGTGAGCATGTCGTGCTGCTCGCGTCGTCGCAGGACCACAAGCGCGTCGGCGATGGCGACAGCGGCCCGAACACCGGCGGCATGGGCGCCTACTCGCCCGCGCCGGTGGTCACCGCCGACCTGCTGCCGTTCATCCGCGAGGACGTGTTCGGCCGGATGCTGCGCGAGCTGCGGCGGCGCGGCATCACCTACAAGGGCCTGCTCTACGCGGGCCTGATGATGACGAAGGCCGGCCCGAAGGTGTTGGAATTCAACTGCCGCTTCGGCGATCCCGAGACGCAGGCCGTGCTGGCGCGCTGGGAGGGCGACATGGTCCCCGCGCTCGAGGCGTGCATCGACGGCACGCTCACCGAGAGCCTCGTGCGCTGGCGCCCGGAGCCGAGCGTGTGCATCGTCGTCGCCGCGGGCGGCTATCCCGGCAGCTACCGCAAAGGCGATGCGATCACCGGCCTTGCCGCCGCCAACGCCGTGCCGGGCGCGACGGTCTTCCATGCCGGCACCACGCAGCAGGGCGAGGCGGTGGTGACTGCCGGCGGGCGCGTGCTTGGCGTCACCGCGCTCGGCGCCGACCTCGGCACGGCGATCCGGCGCGCCTACGAGGCGACGGGCAAAATCCAGTTTGCGGGCATGCAGTTCCGCAAGGACATCGCCTGGCGCGCGCTGCAGCGCGAGAAGAAGTGACGCGGGACGAGTGGCGAGGGTCAAGAAGAAATGGATGACGGTGAATGGTTGATGGCGGATGGATGCCTTGATGCAAAATTTGTTCGGACAGTTCAATGATATCGTTCAGGCGCTGCAAGCCACGTCCGTGCGCTATGCGCTGGTCGGCGGCGTGGCGACGACGATATACGGCGGAGTACGCACGACCCGCGACATTGATTTTCTGGTACATCCCGATGATGTGGAGGAAATGGTCCGTGTGCTGGTCCAACTGGGCTACCACGCGAATCCGCAGAGCATCGAGTTCCGTGATTCAGGTTTATCGGTGCGCCGCCTGTGGAAGGCCATTCCGGGCAACGAAGATATCTCGATGCTCGATCTCTTGCTGGCCCAGCAGCCCAAGCATCGCCGCATGTTGCGCTATGCCAGGCTGAGGAAGTGGGATCAGTTCAATATCAGGGTGGTGCGTCCGGCAGACCTGATCACCATGAAGCAGGCGCGGAATTCCGCCACGGATCGCGTTGATATCGAGGTCTTGAAACGTGCCGTTGAAAAATAAATTTACTCCCGCCCAACGCGCCGTGCGCCGGCTGAGCGAGCTGAACGACTTCGCCTGGGCGCTGAACCGCGCGGGTTATCGCGCCGGGCTGCATCGCACCCATCCGGCGGCGGAGTGGCTGGCGGAGTGCGGCGTGGATATTTCCAAGGTTTTGAAAAACGAACGGACACCTCTTCCCAAGGTTGGAAAACGCAAACGGAGACAAACATGAACCAGCAGCAGCAACAATGGTCGCGGCGGAGTTTCTTGCAGCGGGTGGCAGTGGCGGGCGCGGGTGTCGCGCTGCTGCGGGGCGCCCCGGCGGCGGACGGGTTCAAGCCGCTGGTCGGCGTCTGCCGCGGCAACAAGGACGCGGCCGACATGCAGACGGCAGGCTATGACTTCCTCGAAGGCAACGTCGGCGGCCTGTTCGTGCCGGACAAACCCGAGGCGGAGTTCGAGAAGAACCTCGCGCAGCTCAAGGGCCTCGTCATCCCCGTGCTGGCGGTCAACGGCTTCCTGCCGGGCGGCATGAAGATCGTCGGGCCGGACGCGAACCACGACGCGGCCGCGAAGTATGCCGAGAACGCGCTGCGGCGCGCGGGCCTCGCCAACATCAAGACCGTTGTCTTCGGCAGCGGCGGCGCGCGCAAGATTCCGGAGGGCTTCGACGCGGCGAAAGCGCGCGAGCAATTCATCGCCTTTGCCAAGCGCATCGCGCCCGCGGCGGAGCAGGCGGGCGTCATGCTCGCGCTTGAGCCGCTCAACCGCAAGGAGACCAACTTCATCAACTCCATCACCGAGGGCGCGGCGCTCGTGGACGCGGTGGCACATCCGGCGTTCAAGCTACATGCCGATGTTTATCACATGTTGCAGGAGGATGAGCAGCCGGACGCGATCGCCAAGGCCGGCGCGCGCATCGTCCACGTCCATGTGGCGCAGAAGGGCTCGCGCATCGCGCCCATGCCCGGCGGCACGGACTTCCGCCCCTACTTCAAGGCGCTCAAGGGCATCGGCTACCGCGGGAAAGTTTCGCTCGAGTGCGGCTGGAAGAAGGGCGAGACCGACCCGGCGAAGGCCTGCGCCTTCATCCGCGAGCAGTGGGCCACCGCCTGAACGCGCGCGTTCAATCCGCGGGGAAGCCCGCCGGACGGTGCTGAAGAGCGGCGGGGCCAAGGGTTGCGGGTACACACACATCGGCAGCAGGAACGGGTGTGTCCACACCCGCCCCTGGCAGGGGAGTCTCCGTCCGTTAACCTCGGACGGCCCTTATCTTCGGGCTTGACGGGACCTCGCCGGGTCTACTATTGAAATAATCGTGATGGTGACGGTCGGGGCTCTTCCCTCATGGACAAAGAGGAAAAGAATCAACATTTTGACCTGACGCCCATGCAGCAAAGCATGGTGCTGCGCTCGCTGGTCGCGCCCCACGAGGGTCACTACATCCAGCAACTCGTCTGCCGCATGACCGAGGCCGTGGAACTGGATCCTTTTGTCCGCGCGTGGGAGTTGCTGGCGGCGCGCCACGATATGTTGCGCGCGTATTTCAGCACGGATGCCGGCGGGGAGTTGCGCGAGTTTTTCGCGGCCACGGTTGTGCCCCCCGTGCAGGTGCGCGACCTGACCCGCGAGGCGCCGGACCACCGGGGCGGCCTGCTGGAAGAATTTTTGACCGAAGATCGCGCCCGCGGGGTGGACCTCGACCGGCCGCCGCTTTGGCGCCTGACCATCTTCCGCTGGAGCGCGACCGCGGTTGATTTTGTCTGGACGTTCCATCACGGGTTGCTGGACGGCCGCGCGCACTCGCTCCTGCTGGAAGAGCTCTGCCAGATCTACGCGGCGCTGCTGACCGGCCGGGTTCCGGAACTGCCGCCGGCGCGGCCGTTCGCCGAGTACCTGGAGTGGCTGGCCGCACAGCCTGTGGGCGCCGCCCAAGGCTATTGGCGGGCCGCCCTGCATCACTTTGTGGACGCGCCCGCGCTGCCGTCGCTGGCCGTGGCGGCCGAGGAAGGCGCTGACGTGCCCGGCCAAGCGACGCAGAAGATCGTGTTGGACGCGGAGGCCAAGGCCCGTCTGCAGGCCGGCGCCGGGCGCCATGGCGTGACGCTCAACAACCTCGTCCAAGGCGCCTGGGCCTTGGCGTTGGGTCGTTATAACGCGGTAGAGGATGTCACCTTCGGCACCACGCGGGCGGGGCGCCATTGGCCCGGCACCGATGCCGACAAGCGCGTCGGCCTCTTCATCAATACGGTGCCCTTCCGGGTCAACATCGCGCCCGACCAGCAGGTGGGCGCCTGGCTGCGCGGCCTGCGCGCGCAACAGGTGGCGGTGCGCGCCGGCGAACTCGCCTCGCCCGCGCAGATCCGGCACTGGGCTGAACTGCCCGGCCAGGCCCGGCTGTTCCGCACCGTGCTGGTCTTTGAAACGTTCGAACTGAATGCGCGGCTGACGCAGCGGCCGTGTGCCGCCTGGGCCCCCAGCACCGTCGAGTTGCTGGAAAAAACCGATCTGTTGACCTTGGCGGCCTATGCCGACCGGCAGTTGACGCTGGCGCTGGAGTGCGCGCCGCAGCGGCATGCTGCCGGGCAGGTGGCGCATGTGCTGGAGCAGTTGCGCACGCTGCTGGAAGCGTTGGCGGCCGCGCCCGCGGAACTGCCGCTGGGCCGGGTGAACATGCTGCCGGCGGCCGAGCGCACGCTCGCGCTGGAGCGCTGGCAGGGCGGGTCTTTGGACTATCCCGCGGAGCCGGTGCAGCGACTGCTGGAAGCCCAGGCACGGCGCACGCCGGACGCCCCGGCCCTCGAATGCGAGGGGCAAACCGTTTCCTACGCCAGCCTGAACCGCCGCGCGAACCAGCTGGCGCGGCGGTTGTTGTCGTGGACGCAACCCGGCGCGCGCGTCTGTGTGATCCTCGACCGCTCGCCGGAGCAGATGGTCGCGTGGCTCGCGCTCCTCAAGGGCGGCTTGGTATATGCGCCGGTGGATGCGGTGAATCCCCGCGCGCGGCTGGAGTTTTACCTGCAGGACCTGCAACCCGACGTGGTGCTGACCCAGCAGGCGCTCGCGTCCGACCTGCCCACCGGCAACCTGCGCGTGGTCTGCCTCGATGACGCTGCCGAGCGCGCGGCCCTCGCCGCGCTCGACGCCACCGACCTGCCCGGCGCGCCGCGGCCCGACGACCCGGCCAACATCCTGTTCACCAGCGGCTCCACCGGCCAACCCAAGGGCGCGATCAACCTGCACCGCGGCTTGAGTAATTTGAGCGCGACGCTGCGCGCGAAGTTCGACGTGCAGCCCGGCGACCGCGTGCTGCAGCTTTCCGCCACCAGCTTTGATGCTTCGCTGTTCGAGATGTTGCTGGCCTTGCAAAGCGGGGCGACGCTCGTGCTCGCGCCGTGGGAAAAACTGCGGCCGGGTCCCGGGCTGACCAGTTTTCTGGAGCAACACCAGATCACGGTCATCATGCCGACCCCCACCGGGCTGCGCAGCACGCCGGTGCCGGTGGCGCCCGCCTTGCGCCTGGTGTTATGTTGCGGCGAGGCCTGTCCGGCGGAACTGGTCACCCTGTGGGGGCCGGGCCGCCGCTTCGTGAATATCTATGGCCCGACCGAATGCTCCATCTGGGCCACCTGCGACGAGTGCCGCACGGACGCGTACCGCCCGACCATCGGCCGCCTCGTGGAAAATTATCGCGGCTATGTGCTGGACGCACAGGGGCAGCCGCTGCCCGTCGGCGTGCCGGGCGAACTGTTCCTCGGCGGGCCCGGCACCGGGCTGGGCTATCTCAACCGGCCGGAGCTGAGCGCGGAGCGCTTCCTGCCCGATCCGTTCGCCGGCGTGGAGGGCGCGCGGATGTATCGCACCGGCGACCTCGTGCGCTGGCTGGAGGATGGACGGCTCGACTGTCTGCGACGGCTCGATTTCCAGGTGAAGTTCCAGGGTGTGCGCATCGAGCTGGGCGAAATCGAGGCCGCGCTGCTGCGACACCCGGCGGTGCGCGAAGCGGTCGTGCTGCTGCACGAAGATAAATTATGCGCATGGCTCGTGGCGCGCGGCGCGGCGCCGACGGGCGAGGCGCTGCGCGAGTTTCTGGCGGACCACATCCAGCGCTTCCTGATTCCCGGCGTATTTACGTTTCTGCCGGAGATGCCGCGCACAAGCAGCGGAAAAATAGACCGGCCGGCCCTGCGCGCCACGCCCAAAGCGGCCGCGGCGGAACCGGCGGAGGAAGCCGCGGCGCGCGCGGCGACGCCGGAGGAAGCGCAGCTGGTGCTGACGGAATGGAACCGCACGGACATGCAGTTCCCGCGCGAAAAATCCGTCGTGGATTTTTTCCGCGAACAGGCGCGGCGGCAGCCGGACGCCCCCGCCGCGTGCAGCCCCACGCGCTCCCTGACCTACGGCGAGCTCGACCGGCAGTCCAACCGCGTCGCGCAGCGTCTGCTCCGCGAAGGACTGCGGCCGGAGGCCACCGTGGCGCTGCTGTTCGAGCGCTCGTGCGCCTACATCGTTGCCGTGCTGGGCGTGCTCAAGGCCGGCGGCGCGTTCGTGCCGCTCGACCCGGCCGCGCCGGACGAGCGCTTGAGTTTTCTGCTCAACGATTGCGGCGCACGCTGCTGCCTCGCGCAGCCCTGCCACGCCGCGCGCCTCGGCAGCTGGCCGGGCCTCGTCCTGCAGCTCGACGACGCCGCGAGCGTGTTCGCCGCCGAGTCCGCCGCGGAACCCGGCGTGCCTGCCGACCCGCAACGCCGCGCCTACATCATCTACACCTCCGGCTCCACCGGCCAGCCCAAGGGCGTGGAGATCGAGCACCACTCGCTGACCAACCTGGTTTGTTTCTATCACCAGCGGCTGCAACTGACCGCCCGCGACCGCGGCACGATGGTGGCCAGCGTCACCTTCGATGCCTCCGTGGCCGATCTCTGGCCCTGCCTCTGTGCCGGCGGCACGGTGCTCATCCTTGCCAGCGACGTGCTGACCGATCCGGAAGCCTTCCTGCTCTGGCTGGCGGCGGAAGGCGTGACGTTCACCTTTGTGCCGACGGCGCTCGCGGAGCTGATGCTGGCGCGCCCGTGGCCCGCGACGCCGGCGCTGCGCTATCTGCTGACGGGCGGCGACACGCTGCATATCCGGCCGCGCCCGGAGCTGCCGTTCGCCGTGCTCAACACCTACGGCCCGACCGAGAACACGGTGGACAGCACATGGTCGACCGTCACCGCGGCCGGCGCCGGCCGGCCCAGCATCGGCCGCGGCATCGGCAACGTGCGCGTCTATGTGCTCAGTGCGGAGCGGCAGCCCGTGCCGCCGGGCGTCAGCGGGGAATTGTATTTGGGCGGCGAACAGGTGGCGCGGGGCTATCTGCGGCGGCCCGAGCTGACGGCCGAGCGCTTCGTGCCCGATCCGTTTGCCGGCACACCCGGCGCGCGCATGTACCGCACCGGCGACTGGGCGCGCTGGCAGACCGATGGCGAACTCGAATTTCTCGGCCGCCTCGATGACCAGGTGCAGATCCGCGGGGCGCGCGTAGAGTTGGGCGAGATCGAGGCGGCGCTGCGCACGCATCCCGGCGTGCGCGAGGCCTGCTGCCGTCCGCTGATCGAAAACGAAATTGTGCAAGGCGTAATCGCCTACGTGGTGCCCGCCCTGGAAAGCGCGGATCTGCGCACGGATCTGCGCGCCTACCTGCTGGCGCGGCTGCCGTGCCACATGGTGCCGCAAAATTTTACGCTGGTGCCCGCGCTGCCGCGCAACGCCGCCGGCAAGGTGGACCGCAAGGCGCTGCCGCCGCCGGATCCCGCCGGCCATGTGCGCATCGTAAACGCCGTGCTGCCGCGCAACGAACTGGAGCAGCGCCTCGCCACGCTTTTTGAGGAAGTGCTGGGCGTGCGCGGCGTGGGCGTCGAGGATAATTTCTTCGAGCTGGGCGGGCACTCGTTGCTGGCGTTGCGGCTGCTGAACCGGATCAGCGGGACCTTCCAGCAGAAGCTCAACATCGCCGCGCTGTTCCACGCGCCGACGATCGCCAAGCTGGCGGAACGCCTGAAGCCCCGCTCCACGGCCCCCACGCTCCCTGCGAGCGTCGTCGTGTTGCAGGGCGCCGGCGCGCTGCGCCCCATCTTCTGCGTCACCGGCGCCGGTGGTGGCGCGCACTGGTTCCAAGGCGTGTCCCGGCAACTGGGCCCCAACCAGCCCTTCTACGCGCTGGAGACGCTCGGCCTCTCCGGCGCCGCGCCGGCGGGCGTCACCATCGAAAGCATGGCCGAGGAATTTCTGCCGGCCCTGCGCCAGATGCAGCCGCATGGCCCGTATCTGCTCGGCGGCTTTTCCGTCGGCGGCCATATCGCGCTGGAGTTGGCGCAGCGCCTGCGCGCCGCCGGCGAAACGGTCGCGCTGCTGTTTTTGGTGGATGCCTACGGCCCGTCCCTGCACCTCAGCTTTGCCCGGCGCGTGCTGACCTATCTCGCCAATTTCTGGCGCCGCAGCCCGGGCGAAAAAGTGCAGTTCTTCCGCGAAAAAATCGCCTGGCTGCGCTTCCGCCGGCAGCTGCGCCGCGGCCATCGCGACACCCGCGCACAACAGGAGACCATCGACCAGGCGATGAAAAGCCAGGTGGCCGCCGCCTGGAACTATCTGCCGAAAATATGGCCCGGCCGCATCCTCCTGTTCCGGTCCGCCAAGCCGCCCAACAGCATCGTCACCGACCAGTGGGCCGGCTGGCGCGAGTTTGCCGGCGCGGGCCTGGACGTGCATGTGATCCCCGGCGACCACTTTGCCCTCTTTCGGCCGCCGCACGACGCCGAGATCGCCTCCGTGCTGCGCGCGCACCTTGCCGCGCTGGGCCAGCCGCCGGCCGGCACCTCGCAAAACCCGTCATGACGACGCGTTTTCCATGCCTTGGAAACCGGGCAGGAAAATGATTGCTGACCTCGCCAGAATTTTCGGCGCGCTCTCCGCCATCGCGCCGCCGGCAGAGCTGGCGGCGGTGCCGGGCCTGCACATCTGGTGCGCCGACCTGGCGGGGCTCGCGCCGGAAGCGAACGGCCTGGCGGCCTTGCTCGATGCCTCTGAGCACGAGGAAATCCGGCGCCTCTACCACGAGCGCGACCGGCTGCATATGGTTTTGCGCCGCGGCGTGCGGCGCGTGGTGCTGGGTCGTCACCTGCACTGCGCGCCGGAGCTGCTGCACTTCGAGCGCGCCTCCCACGGCAAGCCGTGCGTGCCGGGCCTTTCGTTCAGCGCGTCGAGTGCGCCGCAGACGGCGCTGCTCGCGGTAACGCGCAACGCGGAACTGGGCGTGGATATCGAAGACGCGACCCAGTTTCAGTTCGCGGCCGAACTGGCCGCCACCTGTTGTAGCGACCGCGAGCAGGGCCGGCTGGCGGCCCTGCCGGAGGCTTTGCGCGCCGCGGAATTTCTGCGCCTGTGGACCGCCAAGGAGGCCGTGCTCAAGCTGCGCGGCGGCGGTTTCCAAGCCGGGGTGGACCTGCCCGGGCTGCTGGACCACTTGCGCGCCGGCGAGCGCGTCGTGGCCTTGCCGGCCGGCCCGCACCTGTGCGCCAGCCTGGCCGTCGCGCCGCTCAGGACGGCTTGACGCTGCCGGCGAGCGCGGCGTCGAGCCTCACGCCGATCACCGACCAGTCGAAGTGGCGGCGCACATAGTCGAGGCCGGCGCGCGCGAGACTTGCCGCGAGGCCGGGGTCTTCCAGCACGCGCAGCACGGCGGCGGCCAGCTCGGCGGGCGTATCGGCCAGCAGGAGCTCGCGGCCGTCCTCCACCGGGATGCCCTCGGCGCCGAGCCGCGTCGAGACGACGGGGATGCCGGCCGCGAAGGCCTCGACGATCTTGAAGCGCGTGCCGCCGCCCATGCGCAGCGGCACCACGAAGACGGACGATTCCCACATGAACGGGCGCACGTCGTTCACATAGCCGGTGACCTGGACCGCGTCGGTCTGGAGCTGCACGATGCTGGTCGGCGGTTTGCCGCCGACGACCGTGAAGCGGAACTGCGGGTGCTTTTCCTTGATGAGCGGGTAGGCCTCGCGGAGGAAATAGAGCACGCCTTCCTCGTTCGGGAAATAATGCGTCGCGCCGACGAAGACCGCGGTGTCCGGATGGCGCACCCCGGCGGGGCGCGCGAACTGGTCGCAGTCCACGCCGTTGGTGATCGTCGCCGTGCGCAGGCCCGGCGCGTGCTGGCGCAGCACGGCGCCATCGCGCTCGCTGGTGACCAGCGTGAGCGCGGCGGCGCGGCAGGCGGCGAGCTCTTCGCGGCGGAATTTACGCGCCTCGACGCGGTTGAAAAACTTGCGGACCGCCCCGTTTTCGCGCGCGGCCATGCGGTCGAGCAGGTCGAACTCCACGTTGTGCTCGTCGAGCACCACCGGCACGCCGGCCGGGAACCGGTAGCCGGCCATCTGCGAGAACTCGACGAGGATCAGGTCGATCTTCTGCTCGCGGGTGAGCTGCTCGAGCGCCACCTGCATCGCATCGCTGTAATGGAAACTCCACTGGAAGGAGCGGCGGGAAAACAGCGAGACGAACTGCCGGAACCGCTTGCGACCGATGTCGCGCCCGATCAGCTTGAGGGTCTTGCAGAACGGCTCCAACCCTTGGGTGCTGCCCTCGCCATGCTCCTGAGGATAGTGGAAGCTCAGCAGATGCACGGCATGGCCGAACCGGTGCAGCTGGCGGATGAGGTGAAAGATGCGGACCGACCCGCCGAAGTTCGGCGGATACGGGATGTAGGGGGTGAGGACCAGGATGTTCATGGGTGTGTCTTGGTTCGAATCAAGTTTTCATTGGCCGGCCAACCAACTCCTCGTAGAGCGCTTCGTGGTCGCGGACCTGGCGCTGGATCGTGAAGCGGTCGAGCACCGTCTGGCGCGCGGCGACCCCGAGGCGCTGGCGCAGCTCCGGCTGGCGCACGAGATCGAGCAGCAGCTCCGCCAGCCGGTGCGCATCGCGCACGGGGAAGAGGAAGCCATCCTGGCCGTGCGTGATGATCTCCGGGATGCCGCCGGCCTGCGTGCCAACGACCGGCTTGGCGCACGCCATCGCCTCGACCACGACCAGGCCGAAGGCCTCGCGCCACGCGGCGTTCACGAGGATATCCAGCCCGGGATAGATGTTGCTCATGTCGCTGCGGAACCCCAGGAAATGGACCCGGCCGGCCAGCCCCTTTTCGGCGGCCATCTTCCGCAGCATGGGCACATAGTCGGCGTTATCGCTGAAGATCGCATCATCGCCGACGACCACGAAACGGGCGCGCGGCTCCTGCGCGATGACGAGCGCGGCCGCCTGCAGGAAGGTTTCCTGGCCCTTGTCCGGCGCCAGCCGGCTGGAGATGCCGATGAGCACATCGTCCGGCGCCGCGCCGAGCTCCTGCCGCAGCGTCGAGGGCAGGCCGGGCCGGAAGCGCTCCGCGTCCATGCCGTTATAAACCACGCGGATGCGCTCCATCGTGGGGCCGAGCCAGTGGATGAAGTCGCGCCGCATCTCGCCGGAGTTGGCGAAGATAAGGCTGGCCCGCTCCAGCGCCTGGCGGTTGGCGGGATAATCGATGTAGTTGTTGTGGATGTGGTAGAGATAGGGGATGCCGGTCAGCTTGTGCAGCAGGAGCACCAGCAGCAGCGAGCGCTTTTTGTCGGAGCTGTGGATCAGCTGGATGCCGGCGCGCCGGCACAGCACGGCCAGGCGCAGCGCCGTCCACGCCAGCGGCACGACGCTCCACGCCTCGACGAGGCGCCCGCGCCAGCCGACGCACCACTGCGCCGGCTTCGTGCCCACTTCTATTTTCCAGAACGTGACGTTGGGGATCTCGAGGAAGCGCGGGAGCACCGCGCCATGGCCGAGCACGGCGGCATACATCTCGAACCGCGCGCGATCGGTGATGCGCAGGAACATCGTGTGCCCGCGCACCACGCCGCCAAAGGCGTCGTTGGTGTCCAGCAGCAGCACTTTGATTTTGTCGGCCATCCCGGCATCCCCAGTCTTAGGATTTCAAATTCTTCAGCCCGGCGAGCACGCCGTAGAGCTGTTCCTGTGTATGCACCTGCTGTTGAATGGTGAAACGGTCCAGCACGGTCTGGCGCGCGGCGAGACCGATGCGCTGGCGGAGCTCCGGCTGGCGCACGGCGTCGAGCAGCAGCTCCGCCAGCCGCTGTTCGTCGCGCACCCCGAACAGGAAGCCATCCTTCCCGTGCGTGATGATCTCCGGGATGCCGCCGGACTGCGTGCCGATGGCGACCTTGCCGCACGCCATCGCCTCGACCACGACCAGGCCGAAGGCTTCGCGCCACGCGGCGTTCACAACGATGTCCAGCCCGGGGTAGATGTTGCTCATGTCGCTGCGGAACCCCAGGAAATGGACCCGCCCGGCCAGTTCGTTCTCGGTGGCGAGCCGCTTGAGCAGCGGCACGAAGTCGGCGTTGTCGCTGAAGATGGAGTCGTCGCCGATGATGACAAAGCGCGCGCGCGGCTCCTGCGCCGCGACCAGCTTGGCGGCGCGCAGGAAGGTCTCCTGGCCCTTGTCCGGCGCCAGCCGGCTGGAGATGCCGATGAGCACATCGTCCGGCGCCGCGCCGAGCTCCTGCCGCAGCGTCGAGGGCAGGCCGGGCCGGAAGCGCTCCGCATCCATGCCGTTGTAGACCACGCGGATGCGCTCCAGCGGCGGGCCGAGGTGCTCGATGAAGTCGCGCCGCATTTCGGCGGAGTTGGCGATGATGATGCTGGCGCGCGCCAGCGCCTGGCGGTTGGCCGCATACTCGATGTAGTTGTTGTGGATGTGATAGAGGTAGGGCAGGCCGGTCAGCCGGTGCAGCAGGAGCACGAGCAGCAGCGAGCGCTTCTTGTCGGAGGTGTGGATCACCTGGAGGCCCGCGCGTTTGCACAGTACGGCGAGGCGCAGCGCGGTCCACAGCAGTGGCACCACGCCCCACGCATTGGCCACCTTCCCGCGCCAGCCGGCGCACCACTGCGCCGATTTCGTGCCGACCTCGATCGGCCAGAAGGTGACGTCCGGAATGGCGCGGAAGCGCGGCAGCAGCGGCCCGTGCCCGAGCACCGCGGCATACAGGTCGAAGCGCGCGCGGTCGGTGTACTGCAAAAACATCAGATGGGCGCGCACCACGCCGCCGAAACCGTCGTTGGTGTCCAAAAACAGAACTTTGATCTTGTCGCTCATTCGAACCAGGGCCGGAAGCTGAGGGTGTAGCGCAGGTCCTGCGCGCGCTGGCCGATGACCTTGGCGGGCACGCCGCCGACCACGGCGAACGCCGGCACATCCTTCGTCACCACCGAGCCGGCGGCGACGATCGCGCCCTTGCCGATCGTCACGCCCGGCAGCACCGTCGCGCGGCTGCCGACCCACGCGTAATCCTCGATCACGATCGGCTTGTCCTCGATGCCGAAAGCGGGATCGTCCTTGAGGTGGTTCGAGGTGATCAGCGAGACCTCCGGCGAGATGCTCACGTTGTTGCCGAAGCGCAGCCCGCCGCGCCCGTCGAGCGTGCAGCGGCGGTTGATGATGCAGTTGTCCCCCATGACCATCGGCTGCGGGTTGCGGCCGAGCGGGCGGTAGAAATACCAGAAGCAGCCCATGAACACCGCGCAGTCCTTCCCGATCTGCACGCCGACGAAGGTGCGATACCACCACAGCCGCACCGCGAAGAACGGGATGTGGCTGACGAGGTGGTTGGTCCAGTAGGCGATCAGCTTGGCGAACATGGTTGCACCTCCGCATTTTCCAAGGTGGGGAAACTCCGCGCGCTGCCTAGTCCAAACCTTGGAAAAACGGCCGGTTCCGGTTTCCAAGCCCTGGAAAAACGCCTCACGCCGCGCCTCCGCGGTGCTTGAAGACGGCGTGGAACATGTGGGCCAGGTCCTCGCGCGGGACGACGCCGACCAGGAGCGCGAGCGGGAGATAGAACGCGCCGCCGGCGGCGATCAGCAGGAAGAGGTTCTGCGAGCCCCACCAGCGCAGCAGCAGGACCATCGCCACGCCGAGCGCGATCGCCTTGGCGCCGCACAGCAGGTTGCGGCGGCTGAAGACGCCCTTGGGCATCAGCCAGAGCGCGCCGAACATCATCAGCACCTCGGTCAGCAGCGTCGCCCACGCGGCGCCGACGCCGCCGTTGCCCCAGACCCGCGCGGCCCACGGGATCGCCCAGAGGTTGAGCAGCGGGTTGAAGCACGCGGCGGCGACCGCCATGCACGCCCACGGCTTTTCCTTGCCGCGCGCGATCAGCGCGGTGCCCAGGACCACGTCGATGCAGACGAGCAGGATCGAACCGCCGAGCACCTGCAAGTTCGGCGCGGCCTGCGCGAAGGGGCCGTCGCCGTAAAGCAGTTTCACAAACGGGCCGGCGACGGCGACGGTGCCGGCGGCCACCGGCACCGCGGCGAAGAGCAGCAGGTTCATCAGCCGCTCCGACGCCCGCCCGAACGCGGCGTCGTCCTGTGCGCCGCCGAGCCGCATCATCGCCGGGAAGACCGAGGTCATCAGGATGTTGGGGATGAAGAGCAGCGTGCCGTAGAGGCGCGTGGCGGCGCCGTACCAGCCGACGACGGCGTCGGTGGTCATCAGCGACAGCATGAGCACGTCGATGCGGACATAGATTTCGCCGAAGATGACCCAGATCAGGAACGGCAGGCCGCCGAGGAAGATGCGGCGGATCAGCGCGTAGTCCCACGCGAACACGAACCGCTCGAGCCGGCGCAGCCAGCCGAGCTGGAGCGCGAAGCCGGCCACCGTCGCCACCGTGTGCGCCCAGCAGACCGCGCGCAGGTCGAAGCCAAGCGTCAGCAACAGCCAGCAGCCGCCGGTGACCAGCGTCTTCTCGAGGATCACCACGATGTTCGGGCCGAGCATGTTTTCGAGGCCTTGGAAGACGCCGCTCAGCGTTTGGGAAATCGCGCCCACGCAGGTGCCCAGGCCGATGATCAGCACCGCCGCGCGCGTCACGCCGTCGTAGGGCAGCAGGAAAATCAGCGCGGACTGGAGCGCGTAGACCACGACCGCGAGTACCACCTTGAGCGTGAAAACATTGCTGATCAGCGCCTGCAAGGCGCCCCGGCGGCGGGTGTTCTCCGCGTCGGACAGGTCCGCCGCGGGATGCAGCACGGCGACCTCGCGGACCAGGAAGGTGTTCACGCCGAGGTTGATGAGCTGGCTGAAGATCATGCCGTAGCTCAACGCGAAGAACAGCTTGCCGAAGTTGGCGTCGCCGAGCTTGCGCGGCAGGATGACGAGCAGGATCCAGGACAGCGTCCAGGTGATCAGCTGGCTCGCCGCCTGGATGGCGGTGTTTTTCAGCGCGCGTCGGGTTTTGCTCATGCGTTGGGTGAGAAATAGCAGAATTCAGGCCGCGGCTCAAATTCTAATTCTGTCAGGGCAGCCCGGCCTGCGCGGCGCACCGGCGCGCGGCGGCGGCGCTGGCGTCGCGGCCGTCGTCCGGTACGGCGAACCACAGCAGCGGCGTCGGCGAGGCCTTCCACGTCGCGCCTGGCTCGAGCAGCACATCGGCCGGCTCGCGCATATCGGAGTGGAACGAGGCCGGGCCATCTTTCCAGAAAAAGCCCGTCAGCTTGCTGCCGGCGGGCGCCCAGCACGCCACGGCGCGGTGCTGCGCGCGGTCGGCCCACCCGGCGAGCGCCTGATAATAGTCGGGCACGGCGCACAGCGGCTCAACCTGCGCGGCGTCGCCGGTCGTCAGTGGCGCGCAATAGTGGAAGAGCGCGCCGAGCCGCCACGGCTGCGCCGCCGTGTTCGCCACGCTCACGCCCTCGCTCGCCAGCCACGCGCCGTTTTTCGGAATCCAATAGCGCATCGCGGCGCGCGCCGGCAGCGCGCCGCCAAACGTGAACTCCAGCTCCACGGCGGTCATCAGCGCGTTCTCCTGCATGGCGGTGATGCGCGCCGACTGCGGCTGCGTCCAGGCATTTGTCGCGCCGAGCTGTTGATGCAGCACCGGGAAAAGCTGGGCGATGGGCTGGCCCTCGAGCGCGAGCTGCCACGCGCGGCCCTCCTTCGGGCCGGTGAGCGTCAGGCGTTGGCGGGTCAGGGTGATCTGCTTGGGCAGCCCCGGCACAGCGCGCGCGGCGAGGTTTTCCCGCCACGCCGCCGGCACGCCGGGCGGGGCGCGCTGCAGCGGCACGAAGCCGCCGGCGCTGTGCCGCCGGTAAACGTCCGCGTTCAGCTGCGCCGCCGCCGCCGTGATGAGCGGATAGGGCTCGTCGTTGCCGTCGATCAGGCCGTAGTTGCTGTCCTCGGGGAAGGTGGAGGAAATGCCCAGCGCAGGCTCGTCGAGCCACATGAAGTAGCTGGAGCCGACCACGAACGGCAGGCGGAACAGAAAATCCTGGTAGTGCGCGAAGCACTGCGCGCGCTGCGCCTGCGTATCCACGCGCATCCCCGCGCCGTGGCGCGACGGCAGGCCGGCATCGAGCGCCGGGAAGCTCCACTCCGTCACCGCCAGCGGCCGGCCGGCCTGCTGCTGCCAGTCGCGCACCTTGCTGAACTCCTTCTCCGGCACGCCGCGCTCGACGTCAAGGAACGGATAGATGTTCACGGTGACCACATCGCAATATTTCCCGGCGATGTCCCAGACGTCCGGCGCGCTGCCGGCGAAGCGGCAGCCGAAGACCATGTGGTGCGGGTCGTGGCGGCGGACGGCGGCGCTGGCCACGGCGAAATAGCGCTCCGCGACGAGCCGCGCCCACGCCTGCGCCAGCTGCGCGCCCAGCGCGCCGCGCGCCGGGCGCGGCGTCACGTCGGCGCCGAGCGCGGCAAAGCCGGCGAAGGCCGTGCCGAATTCGGCGTTGAACTTTTCGATGCCGCCGAGCTCCTGCTGCAGCAGCGCGAGCCACGCCTGCTTGCCGGTGTGGGCCGCCGGTTTTTTCCACACCTCGGGGAACAGGCCGTCCGGCTTCCAGGTTTTGCCGAGCCA
Organism: uncultured Lentisphaerota bacterium; assembly: GCA_903912445.1. Classification (GTDB taxonomy): domain Bacteria; phylum Verrucomicrobiota; class Kiritimatiellia; order CAIQIC01; family CAIQIC01; genus DP16D-bin41. Next base: position 42,637 of record CAIWHP010000158.1, on the reverse strand, counting down.
CTCGAGCTCGTTGTCGAGGAAGTAGCCCAACAGCCACGGGTCATCCGCGCCGCGCGCGCACTGGCGCCGCGCGACCAGGTCGCAGTGCCGCGCCCAGTTGGGGCTGAACACATTGGGGAAGCCGGTCCACGTGGTGCGCGGACAAAGATCGTCGCGCCCGGCGAACGAGCTGCCGAGCGACAGAAACTCGATGTGCGGCAAACCTTGATGGCGCAGCGAGGCCGAGTGGCCCGCGGCGAGCGTATTGAAGCCCCACGCCTTCAGCCGCCGCAACGTGGCCGCCGCCCAGTTGGTCTCGCTGCCATATTTCTGCTGCGCCACGCGGCCATACGGCGCGTAGCCGAGCTTCTCGCACCCGTGGCCGTGGTAGCTCACATGGTCGGTGCCGACCCAGTAGAAACCGCGGCCGTTCGGATCCACCAGCCACCAGCGGTCGCCGATTTTTTCGGTGCGAAAAAAGCCCGTCGCCCTGCTGCGCACGTCCGGTGCGCCGGGCGCGTCGTACTTCGGGAAGCCCGGCGCGACCGCCGCCGACGGCGGCAACGGCCGCTCCACGCTCGCGCGGAAAGCCGTGAAGCGCGCCGCGAAACACGGCGCCGCCAGCGCCGGCGCGCCGCCGGTCACCGCGCGACGATCGAAGGCATAGCCCAGGCGGGCGCAGCGTTTCCCGGCCGCATCCGTGATCTCGCCGGTGATGCCGTCCGCTGTCAGGGAGATGTGCAGCCGGTACGCGCGGCCAAATTCCCACGGGAAACCGCCGCCTTCGCTGGCGGTCGGCTGCAGGCGGCTGGCCCCTTCGACGTGCGCCAGCCAGCGGCCGTCGAGGCATTCGCCCAGCTCGACGAAATGGCGGCGCCCGTTTTCGGCGGGCGCTTCGCAGAGGGCGAGGTGCCAGTAATTGTTGTCGTCGAGCCGGATGACGAGCGCCGCCACCGCCCAGCCGGCCGGCGTGACGCGCTTTTCGATCTCCACGGTGACCTCCGCGGTGACCTCCGCGCCCGCGGCCAGTTGGGAGGGCAGGGCCAGCCCGCGCTCCGCGCCGCCGCGGAAGTGCAGCGCGTTTTGCCGCACCTCCCAATCAATGGACTGCGCCTCCCAGCCCGGCACGAAACCGGTCGCATCCGTCGCGGCAAAATGCTCCGTCAGTTCCGCTGCTCCGCCAACCTGCCACACCGCCAGCGCCACCCACACGGAAAGACAGATTTTCATGCGCGGGATAGTGGCACCCGTCGCGCCCCAACGCAAACCCGCGTTGCTCCCCCGGCGGCTGCCGGAAAACCTGTAACCTTTGGCGGGCGGACGGCGTAGCGGTAGGTGATCCCAAGACGTGGAACATCCGATGAAAAGCATAATAGGACTGTTGCTGTTGCTGGCCGCGCCGCTGGCGCCGGCGGCCGCCGACCAGCGCTGTGACCTTCAGGTCGGCGGGCGGACGCGCCACTACACCGTGCATGTCCCGCCGGGCTACGACGGTAAGACGCCCCGGCCCGTCGTCATCATGCTCCACGGCGGCGGCGGCACGAGCAAGGGCGCCGCCACGGAAACGGGCTGGGACGTGAAGGCCGACCGGGAAAACTTCCTCGCCGTCTTTCCCGACGCGCTGGCGCGCGACCCGGCGAAACCAAACCATTTCTCCCGCAACCCGCAGCTTTGGAACGACGGGTCCGACCGTTTCTATGCCGGGCAGCAGGCGCCTGACGACGTCGCGTTCCTCAAGGCGGTGCTGGATGAATTGCTCGCGAAGTTCAACGTGGATGGGCAGCGGATTTTCGTCACTGGCTTTTCCAACGGCGCTTCGATGACCTTCCGGTTCGGCGCCGCGGCCTCCAGGCGCATCGCCGCCATCGCACCGGTCGCCGGCGCATACTGGCCGGAGCCGCTGACGATGGAGCGCCCGCTGCCGCTGTGCTACCTCACGGGCACCGCGGATCCGCTCAACCTGATGAACGGCGGTGTGCCGAAGATGGCCTTTGGCGGCAGCAGCGACCAGATGCGCGCCAAACCCAAGCCGCCGGTGCGCGACGCGATCCTGAAGTGGGCCAAGGCCATCGGCTGCCCCACGCCGGCGGCGCAGACCAACGAGGCCAACGGCGTCCGTATCGAGATGTTCGGTCCCAGCCGCGAAAATACGGAGATCGTCTTTGTGACCGTTGCCGATCAGGGCCACACCTGGGCCGGCGGCAAGAGCCTGCTGCCGGAACGCTGGGTCGGCAAGCGCACCGACAAGCTCAACGCCACCGACTTCATCTGGAACTTCTTCAAACAACACGCCGCGCACGCCACGAAATGACCGGTTAACTTGAGGCAGCACTGCGCGACGCTTTCGATTTCTCGGATTTCTCGCGCAGCGTTTTCCAAAACAGTTCGCGCTGCTCCGGCATCAGTTCGCGGGCGATGCCGGTATTCATTTCCTTGAAGGCGCCGCCGACCTTGGTTCGTAACTCGCCGCGGAACTCGCGCATGTCGACCGACAGCTTGTCGAAATGCGGACGGATGGCTGTGATTTGTTCCGGGGTCAGGTTGAGCAGCCTCTTGTATTCCTCAATGCGGGAGGCGAACCACCGCTCTTCACAGGTCCTGTAGTCAGCGGTCCAGCGCGTTGTCCAATGTGTCTGGCGCGCCACCACAACACCGGTGGAAACGCCTAGGGCGAAGAGAATCACGAGACCTAGTCCGATCTTGAAGGCGAGTTTGTTCATGGCTCAACCGCCTCCTCTGCAAAGACCTCGTCGGCCAGCGCGGTCGGGTCCGCGAGCGCGAGCTTGGCGTGCGTGTCTGGCCGGACGGTGATCCAGCACGCCATCAGCAACGCGGCGGCGACCGGAATGGCACCGAAGGCCAGCCGGCCCAGAAGCTCTGCCGCCACCCGGCGCGGCGGTTGCAGGTGTGCCAGTACGCGCGTGTCGAAGCCGAACGGCATCTCCGCCGGCGTGTCAGGTTCAGTCCGATGCCGGCTCGCGGCATTGGCCAAACGTTTCCACGGATCGTTTGTGTTCATCGTTGTTTTTCCAGCTTCAAAAGTTCCTTTCGCAATCTGCGCCGCGCCCGGAACGCCCGGATGCGGATCGCGCCCTCGCTCCAGCCGGTCGTTGCGCTCACTTCCGCCGCCGTCCGGCCTTCGAGGTCCAGCATGGTCACCACCAGCCGGTCTGCGGGACCGAGCAGGTCGAGCAGCTTCATCGCAAGCTGGCTCGTACCGAGTACATCCGGCGCGGGCTTGTCCGGACCGGCCAGTGTCGCCGTCAGCGCGTCGGCCTCGGTTTCCGTCAAGTCCGCCCAGCGCAATTCCGGTCGCCGTTTCTCCGCTCGCAGGTGGTCAATGCAGAGGTTCACCGTCATGCGCGCGACCCAGTGCGACAGCGGTGCGCGGCCGTCGTAATCGCCGAGCCGTTCAAAGAACCGTGCGAACACATCTTGCGCGAGATCTTCCTCGGCCACGCGCCGCGGCAGTCGCCGCCGGATGATGGCGATGACCTGCGGATACAACGCCGCAATCAAGCGTCGTGCCGCGGCTTCGTCCCGTCCACAGCACCACGCCGCGATGTCGGCCGTCACGTCGGATGTTCCGCGGTCGTCGCCATTCATGGGTTCATTACGCCTGATATCGAGTTTCATTACAGCCTTTTTTTGTCACTCTCGCGGAAAGAATGCTTGTAACGAACAAACGCGCCAGACGTATGGAAGGCATGAGCTTTACCCGGTTTCGCCTGACAACGGTTTTCATCGCCGCGCTCGCACTGACCGCGTCTCTGGTTGCGCAGCAGCCGAGGAGCGCCGAGGAATGGTTCAAGCGCCTAGACCGCAACGGCGACGGCAAGCTGAGTCGCGAAGAACTGGATGCTCTTCCGAAGCTCAAAGCCGCGTTCGATTCCTTGGACGCCAATCACGACGGCGGGATTTCGCTGGAGGAGATGAAAACCGTCATGACCAAATGGCGGCAGAGACAGACCGAACCGGACGAGCCACCCGCCACCAATGCGCCGCCGAAACGGATCACCACAACCGCGCCGAAGAAGCCCGCGTCGAAGCGGCCGGCGACGATTGACGCAAACTCGCCACAGTTCCGCGGGCCGCGCAGCGATGGCGTCGCCTATGGCACCAACCTGCCCGTGACGTGGAGCACGACGAGCAATGTCGTGTGGAATTGCATGATCCCCGGCAAAGGCTGGTCATCGCCGGTGATCTGGGGCGACCGCGTGTTCGTCACCTCGACCGTGAGTCCCGGCAGCGTCGAGGCGCCGCCCGAGAAGCTGGGCAGCATGGCCGACCACGTTCGCGGCGTGTCCTCCACCGACGACCACCAATACATGCTCCATTGTGTGGACTGGCAGACCGGCAAGTTGCTCTGGTCGCGTTGCGCGCACAAAGGCGTGCCGCCCGGCTCCATTCATCCGAAGAACACCTATGCCTCGGAGACGCCGGTGACCGACGGCGAGCGCGTCTATGCCTACTTCGGCAACATCGGCCTGTTCTGCTACGACATGGATGGCCGCGAACTGTGGTCGCGCAAATGGGGCAGCTTCAAGATGGACTGGAACTGGGGCACGTCCGCCTCGCCCGCGCTCCACGGCGATCTGCTGTTCGTGCTCAACGACAACCAGGAGAAGTCCTTCCTCGCCGCGCTCGACAAACGCACCGGCAAAGATGTCTGGCGCGTGGAGCGCGACGAGAAGAGCAACTGGACGACGCCGTTCATCTGGCAGAACGAACTGCGCACCGAGATCGTGACCTCCGGCAGCGGCAAGGTCCGCTCCTACGACCTGAACGGGAAACTGCTCTGGGAACTGCGCGGCATGTCGGGCGTGACCGTGCCGACGCCGTTCGCGGCCGATGGGCTGCTCTACATCGCCTCCGGCTGCGCCCACAGCCCGCAACGGCCCGTCTATGCCATCCGTCCCGGCGCGACCAGTGACATCAGCCTGCAAGGCGACGCGACCACGAATACCCACATCGTCTGGAGCCAGCGCCGTGCCGCGCCCTACGTCACCTCACCACTCGTCTGCGACGGCCTGCTCTACGTCCTTCTCGACAAAGGCTACCTCGCCGCCTACGACGCGCGCACCGGCGAGGAGGTCTATGGCAAACAACGCTTCACCACCGGCAAGGCCGCGTTCACCGCCTCGCCGTGGGCCTATGACGGCAAAATCTTCTGCCTGACCGAGACCGGCGAAACCTACGTCGTCGAAGCCGGCCCCGAATTCCGCGTCCTGCACGTCAACCGCCTCGACGAAGCCGCCCTCGCCACCCCCGCCGTCGCCCGCGACAGCCTCATCCTCCGCACCCTGACCAAGCTCTATCGCATCACCAACAGCACGCCCGCAGCACCGAAGGCCGAATCGCAAGCCGCGCCTGCCACCCCCGCGCACGCGACACAACAAGACTTCGTGCCCGACGCGCCGGTCGTGGGCGAGGGCAATGGCTCCTACATTGACCCTGAGTTCAGCGAGGCGGCGAGCCAGGTGGTGTTTCAGGACGTGAAGAACAATGTCTGGATCGGAGATATTGATCCCGCGACCGGCCTGTTCAAGAGCGCGACGGGCCGCGATTACCTGATGGATGAGAACATCACGCTCATCTTCGACCGCCCGCCGCAGGGCCGGAAGTTCTCCACCAACGGCCCCGAATGGACACGCGACGACAAGGGGCATCTCGTGGTCTATACCAAGGCGGACAAGGACGGCACCATGCAGCAATTCGCCGCGCGGCTGGTCGGGAGCAAGTCGGTCGTCACACAGCTCACGCATCAGAAATACGATTGCTACGGCAACATGCCCAGCCGGTTTCTGGACGGCAACCCGCCGCGCGTCGCCTACACGCACGACTGGCCGATCTGGAAAGCCAAGGCCGCGTGGATTTTCATCGACCAGCCCGGAGCGCCGCGCGAACTGGCCAACTTCGATTACCGGCAGATGAGTATGTGGAGCGCGGTCTCCCCGCACTTTCTGTTCGTGCAAACCCCTCCCGGCGCACCGCACGGCCAGATCGCGATGTCGGACGCCGACCGGGGCGCGGTGCGCGTGCTCACCGATGACGCTGGCGCGAAGGATGATCCCGGCCTGTTCCTCGCGCCGGAGTTTGGCGGCGAGATGTTGCTGGTCTGCAACGTGGACAACCGCGCCCTCGCCATCTACCGCGACGAGAAGCGCGACGGCAAATCGACGTGGACGCGGATTGCGACGCTCGCTCTGCCGCCCGACGCGCCGCACAAGTTCATCTCGTCGCCTGAAACCATCGCCTCCGCCACCGGCGTCGGCGGTGTCTCCTATTTCTCGCTGCTGGCGCGCGAAGACAAGGACCGCAACACGCCCGGCAGCATCTGGGTGCTCGGCCTCGGCAAGGACCCGGCCAAGCGTTTCGTCCGCCGCGTGGACCACGGCGCGGCCACGGGCGCACCCACGGTGGTGTTGGAGCCGGAACCGTTCGTCGGCAGGAACGAGGTCTTCGTCTATTACAACTTCTTCGACCGCGCCAAAGGCCAGCACGGCCTGCGCCGCGCCGCCACCGGCATCAAGGTCGCCGCCGCTGCGCCGGCGATCAGGCAGGATTTCACGGTCGAGGATGTGCGCGTCTCTCCGCCCGGACTGCCGATGGTGGACCCTGAATTCAACGACGTGCAGCATCGCGTCACCTACTGGGATTACGCGGGAGGGAGACTGAACATCAGCGTGGCCGAGCTCGATCCGCGCACCGGCTTGCTAAAGAATGCCGCGGCGCGCGACTTCACGGTGGCGGAGGATGTTTCGCCGAGTTTCAAGGACGGGCGCTGGTGGTCGCACAATGGACCGGAGTGGGGGCGTGACCGCAACGGTTGGGCGATCTACTTCACCAAGGAGGACGCGCAGGGCAGCCGCCAGATGTGGCGGGCCGTCGAGAAGGACGGGCGCTATGTGCCAGAGCCGCTCACGACGAAGCCCGGCGGCCATTGCGGCGCGCTGATTTCCCAGAACGCCACCGCGCCCGACACGCGGATGCTGTTCTACATCAACCTCGACGTGCCCGGGCAGGATACCATGGCGTGGGCGTGGGCCTCCAAGCCCAACGAGTTTCATCCACTGCCGGACTGGCGCGGCAGTCACAGCATCGCTCGCATCGTCGGCGAGCATCACATCGGCTACGCGCCGCGCGACAAGGCCGGCGTGCCACAGGTCGTGCTGCTCGACACCCGGACTGGCCAGGGCCAGATCGTGACCGACGAGCCGGGCGACAAGTTCGACACCTACGGCTTCCGGGCGCCGGAGTTCGGCGGCGAACTGCTCATGATGGCCAACATTGACCGCCAGCGACTCGCCATCTACCGCGACGTGAAGAAGGACGGCAGCCCCTGGCAAAAGATCGCCGAGTTGCGGCTGCCGCCGGATTCGCCCTTCAAATACATCTACTCCTGCGAACCCATCGCGCCGGAAACCGGCGTGAACGGGACCAGCTACTTCTCGCTCAACGCGACCAAACAGAAAGGCGCGAATCGCGGCGAAACAGGACGCACGGACAAGGACGGTTCCATCTGGGTCTTCGGCCTCGGCAAGGATCCGGCCAATCGCCTCGTCCGCCGCGTGGACGAAGGCGTGGTCAGCGGCATCCAGACCACCCGCTACGAGTCCGAGTCCTTCGTCGGCACGGACGAAGTCTTTATCTACTACGAACGCAAAGACCCCGAGACCGGTCGCGGCGAACTCCGCCGCTGCCGGACGGGCATCCGCGTGTCAGGAAAATCACCGGCCGCACCCAAGCCGCAACCAACGGAGAAACCATGAAAACCACCATCACGATTATCAGCCTCTCAGCCGTTCTCTCCTGCCTCACTCTCTCGGCGCAGGAAACACCGCGTCCTGTGGGCAGTGGCCTCGCGGAACGGTTCAAGCAACTCGACAAGAACGGCGACGGGAAGGTCAGCGCGGAGGAGTTTCCCGGGCCGCAGGTCAAGCCGATGGACAAGGACGGCGACGGGTTCGTAACGCTGGAGGAGGCGCAAGCCTTTTATGGTGGGCGACAGACACCGCAGCCTGCTCCGGCACGATCCGCAAAAGCACCGACGCAGCCAGCGATATCCCAATCGAAAATTCCGGCAGCACCGGCAAATTGGCTGACCAAGCCCTCGCTGGAAGTCTGCTTGATCGCCAGCGATGCGGAGCAGGCGACGAAGTTCTTTGCCGAGGGCATCGGGCTGGTCGCGCGCGGCGAACCGCGCAGCGGCGGCGCGGGACCGGGCATGAAGATGCTGTTGTTCAGTGCGGGCAATTCCAACGTCAAGGTGCGCGTCTATCCGCAACCACCGACAAAGCTGCCCACCGACATCGCCGCCCGCAACGGGCTGCGTGTGCTGACGATTCCCGTCGAGCGGCTGGGCGATGCCGTGGTGCGGCTGAAACGGCTCGGCTTCGAGGTCACGGATGTAAAGCAGGCTGGCGAGGTTCGCTGGGCGCTGGCGCGCAACGCGGACGGCACGGCGTTTGAACTCGTCGAGGCGAAACCGGGCGCGGCGCGGGAGTTGGAGATCGGTTTGGTCGTGCCGGACCTCGCGAAGGCGCGGGAGTTTTTCACCGGCGTTTATGGCGCGAAGGAATTGCCGGAAGCAACGAGCCGCGTGCTGCCGGGCGAGAAGGAGTTGCGGTTCACCACCGGCGCGACGGTCTTCAAGTGCTGGGCGCCACAGGGCGAGCGCGCTTCGGACACGGGGCAGGTTCCCGACGTGCTCGGCTTCCGCTACATCACCCACAACGTCCACGACGCGCAGGCGCTCCACGATGCGTTTGTCGCGCGTGGCGTCGAACTGGCGCAGCCCCTTTCCAACTTTCAGGGCATCGCAAGCTTGTTCATGGCGCGCGGGCCGGGCGGGGCAATTCTGGAATTCGTCTGCATGTCGGTAGCCGGTGCGAGTGGCGCGGGTGTGGCGCGCCCCGCCGCCGCCCAACAAATTCCCCAGCAACTGCAGGACATGTTCAAGCGCATTGACCGCGACGGCGATGGCAAACTCAGCCCGCAAGAGATGCCGAACGCGGAAAAATTCAAACAGATGGACGCCAACGGCGACGGGTTCGTGACGCTTGAGGAAGCCGCGAAGTCCTTCGGTCAAGGCGGCGGCGCTGGCGGACCGGCCCGTGCCGTGACCGGCAAGGAACCGGAGGCCCATCCGCCGACCGACCGCGCGTTCCTCGATTTCAAGTTCACAGCCGACTACTTCGCCGGTGCGCAGCCGCCCAACAGCGCGCTCGCCAAAACCACGGAGTCTAACGCGCTCGTGCCGCACAACGGCAAGCTCTACTGTGCCGTCAGCTACCTGCCGGAATCGAAGCAACTCGGTGATGTGAATCCCAAGGTGCTCGTGAAGAAGTCCGCCAACGGGCCGTGGGAAGTGGACTTGGAGGCCGGTAGCGAGTTCATGCGGCTGGGCATGATCCAGTCGGTCACCTTGACCACCGATGGCCGCGGCCACAAGTTGCCGAAGCCCGTGTCTGTGCTCATCGCCGGCACCGGCGCGTGGCAGCACCAGCCCGCCGGCGTGGTTGTGTTCTCCCGCAACGACGCGACCGGGAAATGGACGAAGTCGGTGCTCTCGCCGAATCGGTGGAACCGCGAGAAGACCAACCACGAGACGGAAGTCCGCACCATCTGGGATCATGTGGACCGGGTGACCGGCGTGCATTACGTCTTTGCTGGAGCCGGCACGGGCCGCATTTATCGCGGCGTCTATGATCCCGCGCAGCCCGGCCTCATCGCTTGGGACGCCAAACCGGAACTGGACGATCTCGTCGGACGTTTCACCTGTGCCGCCGAAGCCAACGGCGTGCAGTATGTGGGTGTCGCCTACGGCGCGACCAAAGAAGGCTTTCGCGGCATCACGGAGCGTCCCGTCAAGGACCACGGCCTGTTTCGCCGCGTGGACGGGCCGAACGCGCGTTGGGAGTGGGTGCCGATCAAGGAATGGGAAGACCCGCAACAACCGGGGCGTTCGCTGCGCACCGCCCAGTTTCGCGGCATGGCCACCGTGCCCGCGCCCGATGGCAAGGGCGAGGTGCTGCTCTGCGCTTGGGATGCACAAGACGCCGTCATGGAGCGGATTGACCCGCGCAACGGTTTCAAGGTCACGGTTGAGTTGAACGTGCGGGATTTCCTCACCAAACAATGGGGTCGGCGCGTCGGCATCGGCACGTTCGCCTACAACGACATGCTGCCCGTCACGCATCCCGGCACGGGAGAGAAGGCACACCTTATCGGTCTCTGGCTCATGCATCCCGACGGCGAAGGCAACGAACTCGGCAAGAGTTCCTGGTATCTCGTCCGCTACGCCGACGGCACGTATCGTTACCAGCGCATCTGGGACGATAAGAACCCGCTGACGGATGCCAAATACGGCCTGCGCGGCTGTCGCAGCATCCGCCCCTCGCCGTTCCCCGAAGAAGCCGGCCGCGTCTTCTACTTCTGCGGCTTCGACCAGCACGGCGCCAAAGGCGCGGGAGCCACCGGCCCGACCGCGTGGATCTACAAAGGAACCATCGAGAAGAAACCATGAAAACGAGCATCGCCATCATCAGCTTGTCAGCCGTCATCGTTTGCCTGGCTCTCGCGGCACAGTCGCCACAGACCGCTGTCAAGGCGGGCGCGGAGGAACGTTTCAAACAGTTCGACAAGAACGGCGACGGCAAGCTGACGCAGGAGGAGTTTCCCGTCTCCCAGTTCAAGCAATTGGACAAGGACGGCGATGGATTTGTGACTCTGAATGAGATCAAAGCGTTCTACGCAAGCGGCGCGCAACGGCAGCGCAGCCCGGCGCAAAATCCCGCTGCGCTGCAAACCGATGGCGTGCCGATGAAGACCGTCCTCGACCTGCCTTACGCAAAGTTCGAAGGCGTTGAGCCGAAGCTGACGAGCCTCGACATCTACGCGGCGCCCAACGCGACGAACGCACCGATACTGGTCTGGGTCCACGGCGGTGGGTGGGCGCGCGGCGACAAGAGCCAAGTCGCCAGCCTGCCGGCGGCGTTTGTGCGCGAGGGGTTTGTCGTGGCGTCGGTCAACTACCGGCTCGCTCCGGCGGTCAAGTTCGACGCGCAGGCACAGGACGTGGCGGCGGCCATCGCGTGGCTGCGGAAACACGCGCAGGACTACGGCGTGGCACCGGAGAACGTGTTTCTCATGGGCCATTCCGCGGGCGCGCATCTCGTGGCGTTGGTCGGCACGGACGAAAGCTACTTGAAAGCGCATGGTCTTTCGCTGTCGGCGCTACGCGGTGTTGTGCCGCTCGACACCGAAGCCTACGACCTGAAAGGTTTCGCGGCGCGCTTCGGCGACAAACTGCCGGAGCTTTACGCCGCGCCGTTTACGCAGGACCCCGCCACTTGGGCGAAAGCCTCGCCGGCCATGCACGTCGCCAAGAACAAAAGCATCCCCCCGATGATCGTCGCTTACAGCGGTGGCCAGAAACCCCACGGCAATCCCAGCCGAAAAACGGACGCAGAGGAGTTCGTCGCCAAGCTGAAAGCGGCCGGCATCACCGGCGAGGTCATCGCCGCGCCGGAGAAGACGCACATGCAAATCGCGCTGGAGTTCGGCACACCGAACGACCAAGTCGCAGCGAAAGTCTTCGCTTTCCTCAAGACCATCCTGGGCGTCAGTGCCTCGCCGCCGAGTTCCGCGGGCTTCACTCCCGACGACGCGCGGATGGGCGACGCGCAGTTCGCCTACATTGATCCTGAGTTCTTTCAGACCGATGGCCTCGCGGTGTGGCTGGACTCGCAAGCGGCAGTCTGGGTAGGCTCCATTGATCCCACCACCGGGCTGTTCAAGACGCCGACCGGGCGCGACCAGCGGGTGGACACTGGAATCTCAAAGTGGTCACGCTATTCCAACGGCCCGGAGTGGGGCCTCGACGCTCAAGGACCGGCGCTGTTCTACGTGAAGGACAACGCCCAAGGCGTCGGCCAGCTCTGGCGCGCGGAACCGCCGTGGGACAAACCCAAAGTCTCTCAACTCACACACGACACCGACATCCATAACTGGATTTGCGAGCCGTCGGTGAACCCGGCACTGCCTTCGACGCGCGTCATCGTTTATCACGGCAAACCGCGCGCAGCGGGCAACGTAGACGCGTGGCTTGGCGAGGACAAACCCGATCAACTCAAGCCGTTCACCGATCGCATGATCGTCGCCCGCTGGGCCTACAACACCAACCTGATCACCTTCGCCTACCGCGCCCGGCCGGGCCAAGCTGAGCCGTCGCAGGTCACGCTCATCAACACCGACACCGGCAAGTCCCGCATCATCACCGCGGACAAAGGCAACAAGATTGACCCGTGGCTCTGGCACGCGCCGGAATTCGCTGGTGAAGTGTTGCTCTGCGCCAACACCGACAGCCATGCCTTGGCAATCTACCGCGACGTGAAGCGCGACGGCAGCCCGTGGCAAAGCATCGCCACGCTGCGTCTTCCCGCCGACGCGCCGCACCAGACGCTGAAGTCCGTCGAGCCGATCAACGGCGGGCGCGGCGCGCTTGGCCGCTCGTATTTCACCGTCCAAGCCGGCGACGACAAAGACAAGGACACCTCCATCTGGTTGTTCGGCTTCTCGGCCGACGGTCAACATCTCATTCGCCGCCTCGATGATGGCGCGCAGACCGGCAAGCCCGCCCGTCGTCTCGACCCCGAAAGCTACATCGGCGAGCGCGAATTGTTTGTCTATTACACCCTCGTTGGCGACGGCCCCTCTCAACTCCACCGCTGCCGCACGGGTGTCAGCCAAACACCGGCATCGAAGATGGTCGTGCCGCGCAACGAGTCGGCAGCCACACCGCTGGCGCGGTTGGTCTTCACGCAGGACTACTTTCCCGGAACGACGGACGCGAACGGCCAGTTCATGGGCGGCACGGAAGCGATGTGGCTCGCGGGGCACGAAGGAAAACTGTTCGCGGCCATCGGCTACGGCCAGGACCGGCCCGGCAACGACCCGAAACCCGGCGCGCAAGTCCTCCGCAAGGATTCGCCTGACGCTCCGTGGCAAGTGGATCATGGTTTCGAGCCGAACTGCATGAGGGTCGAGGGTCTGATCTCGTTTGCGTTCACCACCGACCTCCACGGCAAACCGCTGGCCAAACTCGCGCGCCTGCTCATCGCCAGCCCGTCCGAGTTGACGCGAGCGGGCGGCGCGAGCGCGGTGTTCATCCGCAACGACGCCACCGGCCAATGGCAGCGCAGTGACATCACCGGCGGCAATCTTGGCGCGCGCTCGTTCGGCTCGCACGTGGACAAGGTAACCGGCGTGCATCATCTTTTCGCCGGCCTGAATCGCGGCGGGATTCATCGCGGCAGTTACGATCCCGCCGCGCCGGGCGGCATCCGATGGGAGGCGACACCGGAACGCACCGCCGAAGCCCAAGAGGGCAAAGGCCGCCGCATCTATGACTACAGCCGGGTGCTCTGCTTTGCCGAGTGCAACGGCGACCTCTACATGGCCGCCCGCATCACAACGGGCGAGGACGGGAAACCCGTGGACGGCGGACTGTATCGCCGCGTGGATGGCCTCAAGCCTTCGTGGAAGCTGGTGCATCGCTGGACGATTGACAAAGACATCCTTCAGTCGCGATTCCTGCGCGGTCTGACGGCGGTGCCGGATCCCAAAGGCGGCAAACATCAGGTGTTGATTGCCAACTTCGAGTATCCGGGCACCATCGCGCGCTTCGATCCGACTCGCCCCAGTGTCGCGGCGGAACAGGAAATCGACATCAAGGAATTCTTCAACCAGGCATGGAACACGCCCACGGCGCGTCGTCGCGGAGCCATCGCCGCCTACAACCGGTTTCTGCCCGTGACCGATCCGAAAAGCGGCGAAACCGTCTGGCTCTGCGGCGCGTGGGTGGAACGTCCCGGCTCGCCGAATCCGCCCGACAACGGTTCCTGCTATCTCATCCGCCACCGCGACGGCCGCTACGACTGGGGCTACATCTACGACCCCGCGCATCCCGTTCCCGCCGGCCATAAGCTCACCGGCTGCCGCGACATCGAGCCGTCGCCTTTTGCCGGCGAGCAGGGCCGCGTCTTCTACTTCTGCGGCTACGACGGCGGCGCCGGCCCCAGCCACAACACCGCGTGGATTTATCGCGGCACGGTTTCTGAAAGCAAAGCCGTTGGTCCGGCTTCAAATCGCGCGCCATGAATAGGACCATCACTTTTATCGCCGCCCTGCTCGCACCGCTGGCCGCGCGGCATGACGGCGGGACTTGCCGGAAGTTCCAAGGCTTGGAACACGCTGCGCCGTTTTTTCCAAGGCTTGGAAAATCCCGCTGGTGTGTCTTCCAATGCTTGGAACTGACTGACGAATGAAAGAAACAACCATGAAACACACACGACTGATCATGATCGCTCTCCTCATCCACGCGTCCGCCTTCGCGCAGACAACAACGCCTCCGGCCTCCGCGCCGCAGTGGACGCCGGAGCGTCTGTTCACCACTTGGGATAAGAACGCCGACGGCAAGCTTACCGCGGACGAAGTGCCGAAGCCGGAGCTGTTCAAGATGCTCGACAAGAATGGCGACGGCGTCGTGACGAAGGAGGAGGCGGCCACGATCGGGCGCGGAGGCGCTGCTCCAGGTGGCGCACAGGGCATGGGCGAGGCCGCGAAGTGGAAAGGCATGGGCGTTTCCACCAGCGCGCCGCTGCCTCCGGCGGAGAACTTCAAGCCGCGTTCGCATGGCGATGAAGCCGCCAAAGCCGGATTCAAAGCCGATGTGCTCGCGCAGCTCGATGTCGAGATGCAGCGTCACGTCGCCGCGAAGAACGTCGCGGGCATCTCGGCCATCATCTCCAAGAACGGCGTGCGCGGTTGGTTCGAGACGTTCGGCATGGCCGATATCGAAGCCGGCAAGCCGATGCCGAAGGACGCGATCTTCCGGTTGATGAGCATGACCAAGCCGGTCATCGCGCTCGCGGCGTTGACGTTGCTCGACGAAGGCAAGCTCACGCTCGATGAGCCGATCTCAAAACATTTGCCCGAATGGAAGGAGCCAAAGGTGTTGGAGGATGGCAAGCTCGTCCCGGCCAAGGCCGCCATCACGCCGCGGATGCTCATGAGCCACTCCAGCGGCCTCTACTACGGCAGCCTCGGCGGCAGGGGCGGCGATGTCGCGGCGCTGGCGTTCAAGGCCACGCGCGGCGCGAATACGACGCTGAAGGAATTTTCCGAGGCGCTCGCGAAAGAGCCGCTGAAGTTTCAGCCGGGCACCGGCTATCAATACGGTCACTCGATTGACATCCTCGGCCGCTACATTGAGGCCGTCACCGGCAAGCCGCTGGATGAGGCGCTGAAAGAGCGGTTGTTCGTCCCGCTGAAGATGCCCGACACCGATTTCTGGGTGCCGCCGGCGAAGGCGGGCCGCATTTGCCAGCTTTTCCGGCAACCAAAGCCCGGCGTGCTCGAACCGGGTCGCGACGGCGCGAAGCTCACCGACAAACCGACGCTGTTCCTCGGCGGTCACGGCCTGTGCAGCACCATCGGCGATTACGAGCGGTTCTGCCGCATGATCCTGAACCGCGGCGAACTCGATGGCGTGCGCGTGCTCAAGCCGGAGACGGTGGACCTCATCTTCCAGAACCATCTCAAGACCCCCGGCCAGAAATACGGTCTTGGCGGCGTCGTGAACGGCGAGGGCAGCTACGGCTGGGGCGGTGCCGACGGCACGCAGTTCGCGATTGATCGCAAGAACAGCTTCTTCGTTCTCTTTATGGTGCAGACGCAGAATTACAAAGCGCCAACCTATCCCGCGTTCCTCGCGCTGGCCAACGAAGCCGCCGGGATCGCCGGCGGGCGCGCCGGAATGTCCGGCGGAGGCGGCGCGGGCGGCTTATTTCAGCAGCGCGACAAGAACGGCGATGGCAAACTCGACCGCGAGGAACTGCCCGGCGCGCTGTTTGACCGTCTCGACGCGAACAAGGACGGCTTCGTGACCGAGGACGAACTGAAGGCGCTGTGGAGGACCAGACAATGAAAACGACCATTGTCAGGATCAGCTTATCAGTCGCTGTCACTTGCCTGACCCTGTCGGCGCAGACGCCACAGGCCGCTGTCAAGGCGGGCGCGGAGGAACGTTTCAGGCAGTTCGATAAGAACGGCGACGGAAAGATCACGCGGGAGGAGAGCAGCAATGCGCGGTGGTTCGACACGCTCGACCGGAATCACGATGGCGCGGTCACGCTGGAGGAAACCAAGGCCGCGGCGGCCGCCGGCGCCGCGAAGGGAAAACGCGGCGGCACGGCTGGCGGCGTCCGCGACGAGGTGGCGAAGGCCGTCGCGTATCGCAAGGACAGCGCGGGACCGGTGCCGTTGTCGGACAACAAGGCGTTCACCGATTTGTTGTTCACGCGCGACTGGATGCCCGGCACGAAAGATCGCAACGGAAAGTTGATGACGGGAACGGAGTGCAACTACATCGTGGCGCATGGCGGGCGCTTGTATGCCGCCGTGAGCTTGTGGAATCACGATCAGACCGCGCCGAACCCCGGCCCCGGCGTGCTGGTGAAAACGTCCGCCGCCGCGCCATGGGAGGTGGATGTGCAGTTTCATCGTTCTGCTCCACCGAGTGTCCGCGTGGCCGTGCTTGCCTCGCTCACGTTCGCCACGGATGCCGCGGGCAAGGCGCTCGCGCGACCCGTGAGCCTGCTGATTGCGGGCGGCAGCATCTTCGAGTCGCGGAGTGAGAGCGCCGTTTTCGTCCGCGACGATGCTGCCGGGAAGTGGGTCAAAAGCATCATCGCACCGCGCGCCGCACGTGATCTTGGCGAGGTGCGGATGCTGCATGTGCATCGCGACCGGGTGACCGGCGCGGACCACCTCATCGCCACCATCACCAACGGCAAGGTGTTCAGCGGTGGCTACGATCCCGCCGCGCCCGGCTTCATCCGCTGGAACCCGGAGCCGGAACTCACCGGCCGTTTGGGGCGTATCATGTCCGTCGGTCGCGTCAACGGCGACGCTTACCTCGCCGTGGACATCACGCCCGACCAGCCGAAGAACGGCGGCCTGTTTCGTCGCGTGGACGGCCCGGTGCCGCGCTGGGAGTGGCTTGGCGAATGGGGGCACCGCCTCGCGAGCCGCGGGGTCGCGTGGATTCGCGCCATCACCGCCATTCCTGATCCCGAACATCCCGGCAAGGAGTTGATCCTTTGCAGCCGCGAAGTGGATGGCGTCATCGAGATCATCAACCCGCAGCGAAACTACGAGCGCCGCGTCGAGTTCGGCATGCGCAAGCATTTTGGCGGACTCGTCGGCGCGCAGGAAGGCCAGCGCTTCACCACCCTCTTCGCCTACAACGAGATGACGCCCGCTGTTCATCCCGACACCGGCGAGCGCGTGCTGTTGATCGCCGGCGGCATCATGCCGGGACTCCAAGGCGACGACGCGCGGGCCAAGGGCGCATGGTATCTCGTGCGCCACAGCGACGGCCGCTACGGCACGGGGCAAGTCTTCGATCCCGCCGTCGTGCCGACCGCCGTCGGTGGCCTGCGCAGCGCCCGCACGGTCTGTGTCTCGCCGTTCCCGGAGGACAAGGGCCGCGTCCTCTACTTCGGCGGCTTCGACGCCGCCCAAGGCCCGCACCGCGACACCGCGTGGATTTACAAAGGAACCTTGAAGGAGAAACCATGAAAACGATCATCACACTCGTCAGTGTTTCAACGATGCTCGTCTGCCTCGCCGCCTCGGCGCAGACGCAACAACGCGCCGCCGGCAGTGGTCTCGCCGAACGGTTCAAGCAACAAGACGGCAACGGCGACGGAAAGGTCAGCCGCGAGGAGGGAGGTTCGCTGCGGTTCTTTGAGGCTGCCGACAAGAACAAAGATGGGTTCCTGACCATCGAAGAAGTGCAGGCGTATTTCGCCACGCGGCAGGCAGCGCGGCCTGCCGCCCCGGAACAACCAGCGGCGCCATTGGCCGCCGGCGAACTCACGGCGGTGGACGCGGTGTTCGAGCTTTGCGTGCGCGATGTCGAGGCGTGCGCGAAGTTCTATCGCGACGGCATCGGGATGCGCGAGGTCGAGCCGGCGCAGGCGGAAAAAGGCGCGTTGCTGGAGTGGGCGGGCAGCTATCTGCGGCTGCGCAAGGTTGCCGGTGAAAAGCCCGCGCCCGCCACGGGCAATCCGATGAAGCAGATGCTCTCGACGAACGGTTACCGGTGGTTCTCGCTCTGGTTCAACGACCCGGCCGCCATCAGCGACCGTCTCGTCAAAGCCGGTTACCCGGCACCGATGAAGGGCGGCAATGTCAGCATGGCCCGCGACCCCGATGGCAACGTCGTCGAGATCATGGGCGTGCCGCGCAGCGCGTCAAGTGAGACGTTTACGTGGGGCATGGCGGTCAGCGACGAGGCTGCAGCGCGGAAGTTCTACGGCACGGTGATTGGCTTGCAGGAGTTCGATCCCTGGAACCTGCCGCCGCCGTTCAGCATGAAGATGTATCTGTTCGCCACCGGCGCTGGCCGCGTGAAGTTCTCCGCGCCGCAGGGCCAGCGACCGCGCGAGTCCGACGCCGGGCCGGATGCGCCGGGTTTGAGAAGCGTGACATTACGCGTGGCCGATATGGCTGTCGCACGCGAGGGCCTCACGAAACGCGGTGCAAAAGTCGAGGGCGAGAAGCGATTGCTCGTGACTGATCCCGACGGCAATCGCATCTACGTCGAGCAAGCGCCACCGGAAGCGATCAAGGCCGCCGCCCCGCGTCCGAAAAGCGCGGCGCCAGCCGCGTCACGGCGTCAAAGCCCCCTCGAACGCATCCAGGCGCAATACGGCAACATCACGCCGAAGCCGCACAAGGAGGAGATTGCCGAGCAACGGCCGGGCGAGCCGCCGTTGAAGAAGATGCCCGATGGCGATGCGGCTCGCGATGCGGCGGGACGGGGCCAGTTGTTCGAGAGCGTCGTTGTGCCCGGGTTCACCAGCATTCAGGAAGGCATGAACGGCGTGGCCATTGTGGACCTGAACAAGGACGGCCTCCTCGACATCGTGGCGACGTATTCCGCGGTGCGCGGCACCGGCGGACGTTGGGGCGCCGGCGAAAAACTGCGTGTGTTCATCAACGATGGCGGCTTCAAGTTCCATCCGCACGCGATCAAGCTGCTCGACTCGAAGGTGTCGCTGGAGAGCTTTGGACGTGGTCAGGTGCCGGGCTTTGCCGACTTCAACGGCGACGGTTTCCTCGACCTGTTTGTGACGCGCCATGCGCAGATGCAAGGCGGCCAGTCGAACCCGCTCGACGAAAAACTCGGCAACGGTCTTTACCTCAGCGACGGCTCATGGGACACGTTCCGCGATGTGTCGGCAAAGATGGGCATCCAGAACGAGAAAGCCTACAATCGCCAGCCGTCCATCGGCGACGTGAACAAGGACGGCCACCTCGATATCGCCATCGGCTGCGACAACATCAAGGACGCGCAGGGCGGCGTGCCGCACAGCCGGTTGTATGTGTATCGTAGCCATCACGCTCCGCGTGATGGAAAACCAGACAAGCATCACGCGGAGCGTGATGACTACTATGAAGATATCGGCGGCACCGATCTCGTGCCGGACTTCGGCGGGTTCTATCACGATTCGGCGAAGGACAAGGCCGGTCCCGACATCAACCTGCGCGACCTCGATAACGATGGCGATCTCGACCTCATCCAGTCGTTCCACTGCGACGTGCTCGACTTGGCCGCGCCGTATTCGCCCATCGAGTATCGGCAAGGTGTGTTTTGCTGGAAAAACCTGCTCGCTGAGACCGGCAAGTTGCAGTTCGAGAAGATCACCGGCAACGGCCTCGCCTGTGAGGCGCGCCTGAAACTCAGCCCCGACAAGCAGACGACCGAGCCGGTCGGCAAAGCGCCCGGCCTGCCCTACATCTCGCTCGCCGACGTGGACAACGACGGCCTGCTCGACGTGCTCGCTGTCGGTCCGGCCAGTCCCGGCTGGGCGCCGCGCGCGGAATACGTCAGCGGCCGGTTCTGGCGGAACAAAGGCGGCTTCCAGTTCGAGGAAGCGACCGAGGCGGCCGGGCTGTCGCCGCTGAACTGGGTCTATCGCGACTGGTGCAAGTTTTTCGAGATGCCCGCGCCGCAGGCTCGTCCCGGCGCGCCCATGCAGCCCGGCGACCGCCGTCCCTATTTTGCCGATGCGATCTTCGGCGACTTCAACAACGATGGCTGGCAGGACCTCGTCGTCCAAGATCGCCACGAATCGCCAAATCTCCAAACCCGCGCGCTGCTGTTCATGAATCGCGGCGACGGCACGTTCGAGGTGAAGCCGACGACATTCAGCGGCCTTGATGGCATGGGCATCTGCGGCGAGGCCGCCGACCTCAACAACGACGGCTTGCTTGACCTCGTCTTTGCGGCCGACCCCGACAACTCCGGCGTGGTGATGAGCATGGCCGGGTACGAGAGCAAGGTCTATTGGAACACCGGCGGGCACGGCGGGAAAGAAAACCACTGGCTGCGACTGCGTTTCAGCGGCGTGAAGGATGCCGAACTCATCGGTGCGCGCGTCGAGGTCACCGCCGGTGGCAAAAAGCAATACCGCTGGATTCACAGCAACCACAGCTACAAGAGCGGCGGCGCGCTCGACGCCCACTTCGGCCTCGGCAAAGCAACCAGCGCCGATGTTAAGGTCACGCTTCCCAGCGGCAAGACCGTCGCGTTCGTCGGCGTGAAGGCCGATCAGTTTCTTGATCTCAATCTCACAGCCTCGCAAACAACCCCTGTCGGAAAGGAAGCACAACCATGAAGACAGACAGCAACCAACTCACACGTCGCGAGTTTTTGACGACGGCGGCGGCTTTCGCCGGTCTGTCGCTCATTGCCAACGCCGGCGAGGAGGCCCGGCCGCCTGGCTCGCGGATTTCCTATTACTGCAACGGCGAGCTTCACGTCGGCTTGCCCGGCCAGCCGGAGGGGAAACCGCTGACGACGGGCCATTGGGACTTCAAGCCGTCGTGGTCGAAGACCGGCGGCATGCTCGTGTTCTTCCGCCGACTGAAGAACGATCCCGACGTCGG
Source organism: uncultured Lentisphaerota bacterium (assembly GCA_903912445.1). Taxonomy (GTDB): domain Bacteria; phylum Verrucomicrobiota; class Kiritimatiellia; order CAIQIC01; family CAIQIC01; genus DP16D-bin41. The sequence continues at coordinate 21,634 of CAIWHP010000158.1, read as the reverse complement.
CAAATGGATCACCGCCGCCTGCATCATCAACGTGGACGGCACGGGCTTTCATCAACTTTCCGATGGTACCTACACCGACTTCAATCCCACGTGGACGCGGGACGGGAAGAACATCCCCCTATGGAACCGCAAGAATCGGGCGACCGGCGGTTACTGTATCATGGCGAGCAAAGTCGGCGGCAAACCGGGCGAGGAAGTGGCGCTCACCGACAAGCGTTACATCTCATGGGTCCACTCGGCCGTCAGCGATGGCAGGCTGCTCGTCGCGTCCGCACCTCCGAAACTCGGCCGCGGTTACTACCTGATGACGCCGAATCCGGGCGGCGAGCCGAAGTTCGAACGGATTGAGTGCGAGCTGGCACTGAAAGGCGTGTTGGATCGCGTCAGCGTCTCGCCCAGCGAAAAGCGAATCTGCTTCGAGTTTCAAACGGGCTTCAAGAGCAAGGGCATGGGAGGACGCACGCTTTACATCGCGGACTTCGATGTGCAAAAGCGCGCGATCACGAACCCGAAGGCGTTTGCCAACGAGGCGGGCAAGCCGTTCTGGTTTGCGTATCCGCGCTGGATTGATGGCGAGGCCGCGGTGGTCTATCACTCCGGCGAAACCGGCAAGAACCAGCTCTACGTTTACAGCTTGGACGACGGCTCGACCAAGCGCGTATCCACCAACGCCGCCGCCGACTACCGGTATCCGCACGGAGAAGCCGCGCCATGTTGATGAATTACCAGAATGGAAACCAGGCCATGAAGAACATCCTTACCATCCTCTCTTCGTTCTGCCTGCTCGCGTCGTCATTCGCCGCGGAGAGTAAACCCAATATTATCATCTTCCTTGCCGACGACCTCGGTTATGCAGGCGTCGGCGTGAACGGCTGCAAAGACATCCCAACGCCGCACATTGACTCGATTGCCAAGAACGGCGTGCGTTTCACCGACGGCTACGCGAACCATTGCGTCTGTTCGCCGTCGCGCGCGGGGCTGATGAGTGGGCGTTACCAGCATCGCTTCGGCTTTGAGGCCAACTCCGGGCCGGAGCGATTCGCGGCGGAAAACTTCGGGCTGCCACGCACCGAGCCAACGCTCGCCGAACGGCTCAAGGCCGCCGGCTACGCCACGGGCATGGTCGGCAAATGGCACATCGGCTTCAAACCGGGGTTGCGTCCGCACGAGCGCGGCTTTGATTATCACTACGGTTTCCTCAGCGGCGCGCGAACCTACCTGCCCGGCAAGGCCGACACTGATCCGCTCCTTCGCAATGGCCAGCCGGTCACAGACGAGAAGGAGTATCTCACCGACGCCTTCGCACGCGAGGCTGTCGCGTTCCTCGACCGCAGCAAGGACAAACCGTTCTTCCTCTACCTCGCGTTCAACGCTGTCCACGGGCCACTGGAAGCAACCGATGCCTACACCGCCCGGTTCCCCAACCTCACCGGCACACGACGCATCCACGCCGGGATGGTAGCGGCGATGGATGACGCCGTCGGTCGCGTGCTCGGCAAAGTTCGCGCGCTTGGCCAGGAGGAAAACACGCTGGTCTTCTTCTACAGCGACAACGGCGGCCCAACGCCGCAGACGACGGCGAGCAACGAACCGTTGCGCGGCTACAAAGGCCAGTTCTACGAAGGCGGCATCCGCGAGCCGTTCCTGGCGCAATGGAAGGGCAAGCTGCAGGCGGGCGCGGTCTATCGCGAGATGGTCATGGGCTTCGACTGCCACGCCACGGCGCTCGCCGCTGCCGGCGTGCCGCTGCCGACCGAGAAATCACTCGACGGCGTCAACCTGCTCCCGTTCCTGACCGGTAAACAAGCCGGCCGTCCCCACGAACAACTCTTCTGGCGTGCCGGCGAGAAACACGCTACGCGCGTGGGCGACTGGAAGCTCGTGCAAGAGCGTGGTGGCGAACCGGAACTCTTCAACCTCATGGACGACATCAGCGAAAAGACCGACCTCGCCGCGAAAGAGCCGGCGAAGCTGAAGGAAGTCCAAGCCGCCTACACCGCGTGGGAGAAACAGATGATGCCCGCGCAATGGCGGCGGCAGGACGGTCGCACGCAAGGCGCAGGCAAAGCTCCCGCCAAAGGCTCCGCGCGTGGCGGCGGGATCGAAGAACGCTTCAAGCAATACGACAAGAACAGAGACGGCAAACTCACTCCCACTGAATTCCCGATGAGTTCCTTCAAGCAAGCGGACAAGGACGGCGACGGGGTCCTGACGTTTGACGAGGTCAAAGCCTACTACGGCGTTCGCCGCCAGAAAACCGATCAGGAGGAATCAAAATGAAAACCGCTGTGCTGCTGGGTCTCTTCATTTTTGGCGCCACTGCGGCGATGGCGCAAGATGTCGAGAAGCGTGAGGTGACCATCTGGAGCGATGGTGTGCGGATGGTGGGCGATCTCTATCTGCCGAAAGGCTTGAAGAAGGACGAGAAACTGCCCGCCGTCCTGTTTTGCGCCGGGACCAGCGGCACCAAGAAAGGCACGCCGCAAAAGCTCGCGCCGCGCTTCGTGCAGGCGGGGTTTGTGTTCCTCGCGTTCGACTACCGGGGCTGGGGCGAGAGCGACAGCCGGTTGATGTCGCTGGAAAAGCAACCCGCGCCCGACGCCAAGAATGAGATCACGGTTCGCACGCGCGCGCTCCGCTGGCAGATGGATTTCGCCGACCAGGCCACGGACATCCGCGCGGCCATCAGCTTCCTCGCCGGCGAGCCGAACGTGGACCCGCAACGCATCGGCATCATGGGCAGCAGTTACGGCGGCGGGCTGGTATCGTGGACCGCCGGCAACGATCCGCGCGTCAAATGTGTTGCCGCACAAGTCGGTGGTATGGGTGGCGGGCGCGGACCGGCTGCGGAGCGCAACGCTTATGCGCTCGCCACCAAACAGGCGCGCGGAGAAACAGAGCCGGTGCCGTTCGAGACGGGCAAGATGGGCGGGAAAATGGCGCGGTACGAGCACATGCGGGTCAATCCCGTGAAGAGCATCGGCTACAACGCCATCGAGGCGGCGGAGAAGATCCGCGCGCCGATGATCATCATTGACGCCGAGAACGAAGAGTTGATGGACCGTCACCAGAACGGCGAGCAGGTCGCCGGGGTTCTAAAATCGCGTGGCGTGCCGGTGGCCTATCACGTCTTGAAAGGCATCAGCCATTATGGCATCTATCGTGAGGGTTTCGAGGAAGCGACGCGCCTCGAATTGAACTGGTTCACCCAATATCTCAAGAACAGCACGCCATGAAAACGACCCTTGCGACCATCAGCGTGTCTATGCTTCTGGTTGCGCAAGTCCGCGCTGCGCCAGAGATGGCCATCTCCAACGGACGGATTTCCGGCGAGGAGCGTGATGGTGTGCGCAGCTACAAGGGCATCCCGTTTGCCGCGCCGCCGGTGGGCGACCTGCGCTGGAAGCCGCCGCAACCGGTGCAGCCGTGGGACGGTGTGCGCGATTGCACAAAATTCGGCGCGATTTGTCCGCAGCCGAAATCCATTCTCGGCCAGAAGCAAGGCAAGGCGAGCGAGGACTGCCTCTTCCTCAACGTCTGGACCGCGGCCACCAACGTGGATGCGAAGTTGCCGGTCATGGTCTGGATCCACGGCGGCGGCTGCACGACCGGCGCGGGTTCGCAGCCCTCCTATGACGGCACGGCGCTGGCCCGGCAGGGCGTGGTGCTGGTGACGATCAACTACCGCCTGGGGCCGTTCGGCTATTTCGCACACCCGCTGCTCTCAAAGGAGTCGCCGCACGGCGTCTCTGGCAACTATGGCCACCTCGACCAGATCGCCGCGCTACAGTGGGTGCAGAAAAATATCGCCGCGTTCGGCGGCGACCCGCAGTGCGTGACGATTTTCGGCGAGTCGGCGGGCGCGATGAGCGTGTGCCGGCTGATGGTCTCGCCGCAGGCTGTCGGGCTCTTCCAGCGCGCGATCGCGGAGAGCGGCGGCGTCCACGGTCGTAACCGGCACCTGCGCGAGACGCGCCTCCTGCAACCCTCCATGGAAGCCGAAGGCGAACGGCTCGCCAAGGCGCTCGGCTGCGACCAGGCGGAGAAGCCGCTCGTCGCTTTGCGCGCGAAAAGCGCAGATGAATTGCTGGCCGCCGCCAATCCGGCGCAGGGGCTCTATGGCAAGGGCACCAAGTACGGGCCCATTGTGGATGGCTGGACGATCCCCGACGATCCCGGCGCTATGTTCGACCAGGGCAAGCAGCACGACGTGCCGTTCATGATGGGCGCCAACGCCGACGAGGGCACGTTGTTCCTGCGCCAGATGCCCGTGCAAAGCGCCGCCGCCTACAAGCTGATGGTGCGCGCGCTGGCCGGCCGCCACGCCGACGAAGCGCTGAAGCTGCTGCCCTGCGCGGGCGACGAGGACGTCAAGGCGGCGTTCACCCGCTTCAGCACCGTGACCGCCTTCGTCGCGCCGGCGCGCGCGCTGGCGCGGGCGATGGAGCAGAAAAAATCACCGGCCTTCCTCTACCACTTCACCCGCGTCTCGCCCAACGCCAAGCGCCTGGGTTTGGGCGCGACACACGGCGCGGAAATCGGCTACGTTTTCGACACCTTCCGTTCCGCCGGCACCCTCGCCGACAAGGACCGCGAGCTCTCGAAGGTGATGCAGGCCTGCTGGGTACAGTTCGCGAAGACCGGCAACCCAAACGGCGCGGGCCTGCCGAAGTGGCCCGCGTACAAAACGGCGACCGATGAGCATCTGGAATTCGGCGACGAAGTCCGCGTCGGCCACGGCCTCTACAAGGAAGCGTGCGATTTGCTGGAGCAGCTTAAGAACGAGCGGGCGAAGAAGGTCCCGTAAACCGCCAGCTTGCTTCACGGCGGCGCGTGGAAGAGCCAGATGCGGCTGCGGTCATGGATGAGCACTTCGTCGAGGCCGTCGTGATCGAGGTCGCGGACCAGCGCGTAATACTTCACGCCGCAGTCATAGGAGCGCTCGGCGCGGATGAGCCGCTTCGGCTGGGCGTATTCCTCTTTCCACGGGAACACATCCAGCGGCGTGCCGTCGCACGCGAGGAACTTCGGCCAGAGCGTGCGGCTCCAGGCGGGGTCGCTCTCGTACGGTGTCTTCTTTATCGGTTTCAGCTGCGGCCGGAAGAGCGCCCAGTTTTGGCAGGCGCCCGCCTTCGCCCAATGCACGCTCGCGATGGCATAGCCGTTGATGTCCTTGCTGTGCCAGCGCACCTTGCCCCCTGTGTCGAGGCCCCAGAGCCCGCGATTTTTTTCCGCCATGATGATCTGCTGCTCGCCGTGCGGGCCCCACGGGCCGGCGACCGAGGACTGGCCGTGGCCGGCGGACGACTTCCAGAGCGTTTTACCGTCGAGGTCGGTGACCAGGAAATCCTTCGAACCGGAATAGCGGACCTCCAGCTTGCCGTCGCCATTCAGGTCGGACGCCCCGACGTGGTCGGCATGCTCGGCGGCATAGTTGAAGCCCGGCCCGAGATCGAGCTTCCAGATGGTTTTCAAGTCGTGGTCCAGCAGGCTGTAGCCCATCAGCAGCTCGTCGCGGCCGTCGCCGTTGAAGTCGCGCACCACCCAGTTGTGGCCCGCGCCCGGCACAGCAAACGGCTCGTGATAGACCGTGAGGTCGGCGTTGTAGACGATGATCGGGTTCGCATACTCCCACGGTTTATAGGAGCGGTCGTTCACCTTGCAGATGATCTGGCGACCCTTGGCCGGCGAGCCGAACTGCGCGGTGGAGAGGTCGACGAAGTTGTCGGCCGGCAGCTTCACGCTACTGAGCGTCTTGCCCGTGGCGGCTTCGAGCAACGCCAGCTCGCCATGCCGGATGACGACCACCTCCGGCTTTCCGTCGGCATTGACATCGCTCACCGTCAGCATCAGCTCGCCACCCTGCGCGCCGTGGCTGGTGAACGGGAAGTCGCGCTTATAGGGCGTGCCGTCCCGCCAGAGCACCTTGCCCTGCAGCGTCACCGCGGTCAGGCAGTAGAGTTCGCGGTCGACATCGTCCAGATCCTTCTGCCCGCGATAGAGCTTGGAGCAGAACTGGCCGGCGCTTTGCAGGACCAGCAGCTCCGGTTCGCCATCGCCGTCGAGGTCGGCCAGCTGGACGGTATCCCCGCCAAACGCCTCCACGGAGAAACTGCGCACCAGGACGGCCTGGCCCGGCTTGTCCGCCGGCGTTTCCGTGGCGACGGCCGACAGCGCCAGCAGCAAACCCGCGGCCGGACCGGCGTAAAAGCCTCTGTGAGTCATCATGAGCGTACTATGTCATGGCCGCGGGACCGGAGTAAACGCGCTTCTTCCGTGAGTTTTCCAAGGCTTGGGAAACCGCAGCTCTATTTTACCAGGCCTTGGACAATCCGGGAAAAGGGCGCGTCCGCCGCCGGCGCAGCGTTGCTTTGCCACGCCGCGCGCTTTATCATCCGCGGCCACGAGCATCCGGCCCTCATGCAGGAGAATGCGATGGAAAATATTCCGGTGTTAACGGTGTGCGCGCGGTCGCTGGCGGCCGCGTACGAACAGGGGCTGATCGCGCTCTTCCGCGGCGGCATCCCGTTCCCGACGCAATACGACAAGCCCGGCGATCCGCCCAGCCTCGACGCCACGCTGAACCTGACCGTGCTCGAGCCGCTCGCCGAGCCGATGATCCACAAGGCGTTCCCCGGCGGCATCGAGGACCTGCGCGAATATGTCATGGAAGTGCAGGGCGCCAAGGACCACTGGGTCAAGAATATGAACGACCCGGCCGACACGCGCTGGGAATACACCTACCACGGCCGCCTCGCCGCCTACGGCGTGTGGCTCGAAAAGCACGGCGACCGCTCCGAGACCGCCGGCCCGTTCAACATCAACCAGGTCGAGAAGGTCATCGCCAAGCTCGCCGCGCAGCCGTTCACGCGGCAGGCGCAGATGATCACGTGGATGCCGAACGTGGACCTCGACTGCTACGACCCGCCGTGCCTGCAGTCGCTCTGGTACCGCATCCTGCCCGACGCCGCGGGCACGTGGTGGCTCAACTGCAACGTCCGCTTCCGCAGCAACGACGCCTGGGGCGCGAACTTCATGAACATGTTCGGCTTCATCCTGTTCAACCGCGACGTGATCGCCGCCGAGGTCGCCAAGCGTTCCGGCCACCGCGTCGAGCTCGGCCGCCTCAACTGGCAGGCCGACAGCTTCCACATCTACGGCAAGGACATCGCGCAAGCCCGCCAGCGCCTGTTCGACCGCCTCGCAACGACCAAGTTCGAGGACCGCGTCTATGAGTTCTCCGACGAAAACATCCGCGCGATCTACGACGAGGCCGGCCCGCTGGTCGCGGCCAAGATCCGCGCCCACGACCTTGAGCGCGGCGGAACATAAAGCCCGCACGAGCACTCCCTGCCGGCCAGGCCGCCCCGCTCCTGTCCACGAAACCCTGGGTGCACGAGCGCAAGGGCCCGGCGGACCGGTCCGGGAAAAACTCCAACGCGCCAGGCAGGCGGGCCCGCCCGATCGGGTGACCAAGGACACCGCGCCGTTCCTGCCCATGCACGGGGCGGCTGATTCCGGCGTGCCCCTGAGCAAAGCCAGCGAAGGCCTGCCGCGCTACATAAAGCGGGCGTCGAGAGCGCGTTGAAAAACCGGCCCGGCGCCGGCCGCGGTGGCGGGGCGTTCACCGGCGACGAAAACCGCGCGCCGAGCGAGGCCTTCTTCCGCAAACACCTCGTCGGTGCGAAATAATTCCCCCAGCCGGGCCCCCGGGCCCGGGGACTCGCCGGCTCCTCCTTCCAAGGGGCGGGAAGGAGCGCCCTCGGTGTTGCACCCGCAAGGGCCGTGCCCGCCATAGGACTGTAATAGGACTTGCCACCCCCGCTAATTTCGGGCATGAAATCCGTTACGCGAAACGGTGAGCCTATGAAAATAAAATGCCCTTTCTGCAAGAACATCTATGACCCCGAGGCGTGCGATAGTACGTGCCCGGCGTGCAACAAGAAGCTGATGGTGTCGGTGTTCAAGAAGAAACCGGAAGGCAAACCCGGTGCCGGGCCGGCGACGACGATCAGGCCGGCCACGGTGCCGCCGCCCAGCACCGTGGCGCAACCGCCGCCTCCGCCCCCTCCGCCGCCACCGCCGCCGCCTCCTCCTCCTCCCGCGCCGGTACAGCAATCAACCGACCACCAGGGGACGGAATTCGTCGCACCCAAGGCGCCGCCGGTCAAGCTGGCAGCCAGATCCGGGCAGACGCAAAAGGTGACGGAAGCACACGTTGTTTCGACGCCTGCGCCGAAGCTTAACAAGGTCGTGATGCCCCCGGTCGCTCCCGTGGCGCCCGAGCCTGTCGCGGCACCGGCGCCGGTTCCGCCGTCCCCGGCGCCGGTTCCGCCGGTGCCCGTCCAGCCGCCGGCGCCGCCCGTCGCGGCGCATGGGGAAAAGAAAGCGGCGCACCACGGCGCGCCGAAGACCGGCATGGACCTGGTCATCTCGCTCCAGAAGGGCACGGGAGATGAATGGGACGCGGTGATCCGCGTGCCGGTGCAAATTTTCAAGCTGGCCAATCTGGTCCCGGCGCGCGCGCGCGAGGCGATCGAATCCGAGGGCATTGCCTTCGAGGAGTTGCGCAAGGCCGTCGAGCACGCCGACCACGTCGGGCCGCTGCTGGACATCCAGACGCAGACACAGCGCGTCCATATCGCCATCGAGCCGCACGTTTGAGCAGGTGGCGGCGACGGCGAAAAGCCCGGCGCAGGTGACCCTTGCCGCGCACGACCAGGGCCGCGTTTCCCTGCAGGAGCCGAATCCCTGTTCGGCAATGAACGCGCGCAGCGCCGGGCGGGACGGCTATCTGTGTGCACGCGGCATTAGCTGCGCTGCGCGGCAATAAGCGGGCGCTTTCCCCGTTTCACTTGGGTGCGCGCCGGTGTGCGCGGGTTTCCTTTCTCGGCGTCTGAACCCGGAAAATTTATGAAGCATCGTTTGGGCTGGTGGGTGGCTGCACTCGTGGCGGGGGCGGCAGGGGCGGAAGACGGCGCGCCGTACTTCGTCAAGCAGGACTCGTGGCTGGAAACCGTGGTCGCTTCGCGCACGGCGCTGGCCGGCCAGGAAACGCAGGCCGCGCAGACCGCGCAGGCCCGCAAGCAAGGCGACGCCCTGCTCAAGAATTTTGACGCGCAGGATTTCACGCTCACCGGCCAGGACGAGCCGCGCACGCTGAAGCTGAACGTGGCGGGACTGTCCAAACTTTATCTCGGCAGCTTGGGCCCGCGTCCGGTGTTCGTCAGCGATGCCCGCCTGCTCAACGCCCGGGGCGCGGCGGTCGCGCTCCAGGCCGCACGCCTGTTGCTCACCAAGATTGACCAGCAGGGAAACCTGCGCCACGACAAAGAGAACGGCTGGAAACCGGTCAAGAGTGGCAAGCGCGTTTTTGCGAACGGCATGGAGCTCAACCACGGCGAAGTGACCCTGGAGCTCGGCGGAAAATTTGAAACGCTGGAAGTGACCCTGGGCGTCCCCAACGAAAACCCCAACGACAAGCGGCCGACGCGTGTCTGGGTTTCGTGCGCATCCGTGGCGCAACAGGAAATGCAGCACGGCGCGGCGCTCGATAAAATCTGGACGCTGGCCGCCGCGGCGTTTCCAGGCCCGGTGGCGCACCGCGAGCGCTGGCTGGAGGAAGCCGCCGACATCTGGCGGACGCCGTGGCAGGGCAACGACTGGAGCGAGCTCGCCGGGCGTTACGCGAAGCGCTGCGGCAAGCTGTCCGGCCCGGCGCGGGAGCTGGCCAAGCGCTGCCAGAGCCTGGCGGACGTGGAGGCCGTGCGCGGCCTGTTCTACGTGCCGCACGCCGAGGAGCGCCTCGCGCTCGCGGAGAAAACGCTCGCGTTCGTCGAGCAGGCCGCTCCGCGCCCGGAGTTTGCGGCGCAGCTCAAGGCGCTGCAGGCGCAATTACCCGGCGCGAGCGCAGGGAAAATTTCCGGCGAAAAGCTTTATGCGCAGGCGTGCGTCCTGCGGCGCAACCTCATCCTCTCGCACCCGCTGCTGGACTTCCCGACGCTGCTGATCAACAAGCGCAGCGGCCACCTGCCGGAGCACATGTGCGACCAGTATCTGGGCCGCCATTCGCAGGCCGCACCCGGCCTCGTGCTGCTCGAAAACTGGAAGGCGCAGCCGAAACAAACCGCGCTGCTCGCCGATAAGCTGCCGCGGGGCGCGACGCTGCAGCCCGATCTCGCGCCCGACGGCCGGCGCGTGCTGTTCGCCTTTGCCGACCACGCCGACCCGCGCGGCGCGCAGGACAGCCAGCTGCGCGGCTACTTCATCTACGAATATTCTTTCGACACGAAAAAAGTGCGGCAGATCACCGGCACGGCGCGCGACCCGCTGGAGGGCCGCGACGGCCGCCAGACCGTGCTCATCGAGGATACCGATCCGTGCTACCTGCCCGATGGCGGCCTCGCGTTCATCTCCACGCGCAGCCAGCAATACGGGCGCTGCCACGGCAGCCGCTACGTGCCGGCGTACACGCTCTACCGCGCCGACGCCACGGGCGGCGCCATCCGTGCGCTCTCCTACAACGAGTCCAACGAATGGGCGCCGAGCGTGCTGTCCGATGGCTCGCTCGGCTATTGCCGCTGGGATTATGTGGACCGCCACGACGTGCAGTTCCAGAGCCTCTGGACCATCCGTCCCGACGGCACGCAGACCGCGCACTACTACGGCAACAACTCCGCCGCGCCGTGCCTGATCAGCGAGCCGCAGGCGATCCCCGGCTCGCACAAGACCGTCAGCACCTGCGGCGCGCATCACGGCCAGACGTTCGGCACGTTGGTCACGGTGGACCCGCGCAAGGGCCAGGAGGGCGGCGCGCCGCTGACGTGGCTCACGCCCGAGCTGGGCTTCCCGGAATCCGGCGTGCCCGCGGGCATCACGCGCACGACCATGCCGCCGGCCGAGGACGCACGGGGCGGCCGCGCCGGCTCGCCGTGGCCGCTCAGCGAGGACCTGTTCCTCTGCGCCTACAAACCCGGGCCGGACCGGACCGGGCACTATGCCATCTATCTCGTGGATACGCTTGGCGGGCGCGAGCTGATTTGCGCCGACGACACCATCTCGTGCTGCGATCCGGTCCCGCTGCGGCCGCGCGTCCAGCCGCCGGCGATCCCCAGCACGCTGGTCGCGAAGAGTGCGGAGCGGACCGGCGTGTTCTCCGTGGAGGACGTCTATCAAAGCTCCACGCCGTTCCCGCGCGGGACGATCAAGGCCCTGCGCATCAACCAGATCATCAGCAAGCCCACGCGCTCCTCGCCGTCGCGCAGCCAGGTGGCCAACCAGCTCGTCAAGAAAGTGCTCGGCACGGTGCCGGTCAACGCCGACGGCTCCGTCGCGTTCGAGGCGCCGTCGGACCAGGCGCTGCAATTCCAGCTGCTCGACGAGCATGGCCTGGCCGTGATGACCATGCGCAGCCTCGTCTATCTCCAGCCCGGCGAAAAAGCCGCGTGCGTCGGTTGCCACGAGCCGCGCAGCAGCGCGCCGCCGCCGGCCGCCAATCCGCGCCTGAAAGTCCAGCCGCTCACGCCGCCGGCCGGCCCGCACTATGCCGGAGGCTTCAGCTATATGCGCTCCGTCCAGCCCGTGCTCGACCGCCACTGCATCCGCTGCCACGGCCTCGCAGGCGCCGCCGGCGGGCTCGACCTGACGGGGGAATTTTCCCGGGCGGACCCCGCTCATCCGCGCGGCCAAAGACAGCGCACGGAATTCAGCAGCTCCTACCTGGCGCTGCTCGGCAAGCCCGGCCTTGTCGCGACCGCAAAGCGCAACGTGCAGACGGCCTTCAGCGTGCCGAAGGATTATTTCGCCGCCGCCGGCTGCCTCGCGCCCCTGCTGCTCGCGGGCCATCCCGCCAAGGACGGCACGCCGCGCGTGCAGCTGGACCAGGAAAGCTTCCAGCGCATCGTGGACTGGCTGGACCTCAACGCGCAATTCTACGGCGACTACTCGCACAACCGCATTGAGACGCAGCCGCCCAGCCCCGCGGGTGAAAAGGCCTTGCGCGCCGCGATCGAAAAGCGCTTTGGCGTGAGCCTCGCGCAGCAACCCTTGGCCGCGCTCGTCAACCTGGCCCAACCCGACGAGAGCCGCATCCTGCGCGCGCCGCTGCCCGCCGCCGCCGGCGGCTGGGGACAGCTGGCCAGCGGCGCCTACCGCGACCGGAGCGACCCCGCCTATCAGGACATGTGCCAGCTCGTCGCCGCCACCCTCACGCCCCCGCCGTTCCGCGACGTCGCCGATACCTGCGGCCACCCCGACCGTTGCAGTTGCGGCAACTGCTGGGTCCGCCAGGATCTGCTGGCCCGCCTGCCGCGCCCGCCGCAATAAGTTCACTGGGAAGTGCCTGCAGAACCCGCCCGCACGGGGACACGTCCTGGCCGAGATGCCGCTCACGCGACCGCCCTGGCCCGATAAGTCATCGAGGTCCGTACAAGGCACGGACCGTTGTTCGCCCGCTACCTAGCGTGGCTAGGTAGCGGGCGTTATCCGGGTGCGCGAGGGGAGGTTGCCATGGGCGGCAGTGTAGGGCTCAGGCCGATTCGCGGACGACCAGCAGCGGCTTGCAGATGGCGTGGGCGGGCTGGGGCGCGGCGGCGGGATGGGTCACGGCCTCGAAGGCGAGCCGGGCCATGCGCGCGATCGGCTGGCGCACGGTCGTCAGCGTGGGCGCGACGAGCTGCGCCACGGGGATGTCGTCGAAGCCGGTCACGGCGATATCCTTCGGCACACTCAGGCCCTCTTCCTTCAGCGCGCGCATCGCGCCGAGCGCGACGACATCGCTGCCCGCCACCAGCGCGGCCGGCAGATCGCGCTTGGACTGGGCCAGCAACTGACGGCACGCGGCGTAGCCGGCCTGCATCAGCGTTTCGGCGCTGAACAGCTGCCACGCCGGCTTGCTCGTCAGCCCTGCCGGCTTCAACCCCGCCCGGAAATGCTCGAAGCGTTCCTCCTGCGCCGGATGGATGCCGCCGAGAAAACCGACGGTCATGCGCCGTGTCTGGACCAAGTGTGCGAGCACGGCAGCGACGCCGGCGCGCTCATCCACGTGCGTGGTCAGCGTCATGCCGCCGAGCGGACCATGGCCGATGCGCGCGACGGGCAGCCGGCGCGCGGCCAGCACCGCCAACCCCGCCGCGTCGCCGCCGGACCCGAGCACGATCGCGCCGCCGACGCCGTGCTTGAGCAGCGGCTGCAGGTCACGCGGCTCGACGCGCCGGTGCTCCACGCCGATCAGGACCAGCGAGTGGCCCGTCGTATGCGCGAGCCGGTGCAACTCCTCGATGAACGGGCCGAAGAACGGATCCGCAAAGTCGAACACGATGACGCCGAGCGTGCGGCTCGGCCCGCCGCGCAGCAGGCGCGCGCTGGCGTTCGGGATGTAGCCGCGGCGTTCGGCCTCGGCGTGGATGCGCCGCACCGTGGCGGCCGCGACGCCGATCGCCTCGGCCTTGCCGGACAGCGCGCGCGAGACCAGCGCCACCGAGACGCCCAGCTTTTCCGCGATGTCTTTTTGGGTGGTCATGAGAAGATGGTTGATGGCGGAGGGTTAATGGCGGAGGGCAGACGGGAGCCATGAGTTGTGCGGGTGTTCATCTTCCATGCTCCATCATCCCTTAACCATGGCTTTCGCGGCCCAGGGCGGAAACTCAGGCAGCAGCGCCTCAAATTCGGCGATGCGGCCGGCCTGATATGCCCCGGCGTAAGCGCCGGCGAGAAATTTTTCGAGGGCCTCGTCGTGGAGGCGCCGCCACGAGGCCTCCTCGTGGCCCGGATTGATCGGGAAGAACAGCGCGCCGGCGGCGCGCGCGGCGTGGAGGTCGCCGAAGGCGTCGCCGATCATCAGCACGCGGCCGGCGGCATACTTTCCCCCGGCGGCGAGCTGGAGGTGTTCGGCCTTGGTGCCGAGTTCCTGCCCGGCGATGAACGCGGGGAAGTTTTCAAGGCCGCTGGTCTGCCATTCGCGGACGAGCGCTTCCTCGGGCGTCTGGCTGACGACGATCAGGTCGGCGGACCAGCAGATGCTTTCCAGGCACTCGCGCACGCCGCGGAAGGGCGCGATGTTTTTGACGAGCCGCTCGACGTTCGCATTGATGGCGAGGCTCCATGCGAGCAGGCGCGCCAGCTCGGTATCGCCGGTGCGATCCGCTTCTTTTTCCAGCGCCGCGTTGCTCAAAGGCAAACCGGAATGGATGAAGGCTTTGAGCGCGGCGGTATCCGGCAGCCTGACGCCGCTGGCGCGCGCATCAGCGCGCGCGGCGAGCAGCTCGAAGGTCAGCAGCAGCGCGGGGAAGCGGTTCTGGCCGCGCCAGCGGGAGTAGAGGTTGACGAACTCGGCGCAGTCGCGGAGCGGGCGCCCGATGGGTTCGAGCTGCCAGCGGGAGATGATCTCGGCGTGGAAGCATTGCTTCTGCTTCAGCTCCATCGTTGGAAAGACGCAGCCATCGGAGTCGAGCCCGACCAGCGCGTCGTGCCGCTGCGGAAGCGCGAGCAGGTCTGCCTGGGTGAACGGGGTCATGGGCATACCACAGAGGCCACGGAGGCGGCGGGGGCCTCCGTGACCTTGTGGTGAATCATCAGACGCCGGAGTAGGCGGAGAAGCCGCCATCCACGGGGACGACGATGCCGCTGACGAAGCTGGCCGAGGGCGAGACGAGCCAGATCAGCGCGCCGAGCAGGTCCTCCGGCGTGCCGAAGCGGCCGGCGGGCGTGTGGCTGACGATCTGGTTGCCGCGCGCGGTCAATTCGCCGGTCTTCTCGTCGCGCAGCAGGAACTTGTTCTGCAGCGTCTCGAAGAACCCGGGGGCGATGGCGTTGACGCGGATGTTCGGCGAATAATTCTGCGCCATGTGCACCGCGAGCCATTGCGTGACGTTGTTGATCGCCGCCTTCGCCGCGCTGTAGCCGATGATGCGCGTGAGCGGGCGGAACGAGTTCATCGAGGAGGTGTTGATGATCACGCCGCTCTTCTGCTGCGCCATCAGCTTGCCGAACACCTGGCAGGGGAAAATCGTGCCGAGGAGGTTCAGGTCCATGACGAAGCGGAGCGCGTCGGCGGGCATATCGAAGAAGCTCAGCTCCGGCGAGGTGGTGGCCTTCTTGTTGTTGCCGCCCGCGCCGTTGACGAGGATATCCACGCGGCCCCATTCCTTGACGATGGTCGCGCAGGCAACCTCGATGCTGGGCTTGTCGAGCGCGTTGCACGCGAGGGCGAGCGCCTGGCCACCGGCGGCCTTGATCTCGTCGGCGACCTTCTGGGCCGCCTCGGGGACGAGGTCGAGCACGGCGATCTTGGCGCCGCGCGCGGCGAGTTCCTTCGCCATCATGCTGATGAGCACGCCGCCCGCGCCGGTCAGCGCCGCGACTTTGCCTTCGAGGTCGAACAGTTTGTCTTTCATTTTTTTTATTCTCCTGTTGAGTTGATTTTTTGTTTCGCTGACTTCCGCCGCACCCCGTACCGGGCCCGGCTTTCCTTCAGCAGAAAGCCGATGGATTTCTGCGGCGGTTCCGGCAGGGCAGGCGGATCAATGAGGTCCATCACCCGCTGAAGGATGGACACGATGGCGGCCTCGTGCACATCGAGGCGCTCCTTCAGGTCCTTCTCCAGCGCGGCGAGTTTGGCGGCCAGTTCCCGCGTGTCCGACAACACCGAGCGCATCTTCACGAACGCGCGCACCACAAACACGCTCATCTGCGCCGCGCGTTTGCTGTTGAGGATGTTGGCCGCCATGACCGCGCCGTGTTCCGTGAAAACCCATGTGGGTTTCCGCCGGCCACCATGGCCTGAACTTGATATGCCAATTTGGCATATCAAGGTTTCAACTTCTTGTGGTGTAAGCTGAAAAACGAAATCAGATGGGAACCTGTCGACGTTGCGCTTTACCGCTCTGTTCAGGTGCCCGGTCACCACGCCGTACACCGCCGCGAGGTCGGCATCGAGCATGACGCGTTGTCCGCGCACCGTGTAGATGCGCTGCTCGATGCTTTCCAGCGGCAGTGCCGGCAGGTCGTTTTTCATGCGGGTGGCGCGGATCAGACGACGTAGGTCGAGGCCGCGGTCGTGCCGCCGCGCCCGGTCCAGTTCGTATGGAACCACTGGTTGCGGGGCTTGTCCACGCGCTCGTAGGTGTGCGCGCCGAAGTAGTCGCGCTGCGCCTGGAGCAGGTTCGCGGGCAGCCGCGCGCAGCGGTAGCCGTCGTAGTAGGACAGCGCGCTGCTGATCGTCGGCATCGGGATGCCCATCTTGACCGAGGTCGCCACCACGCGGCGCCACGAGGTCTGCGCCTTCTTGGCCACCTTGGTGAAGAACGGGTCCATGAGCAGGTTGACCAGGCCGGGGTCCTTGTCGAACGCCTTCTTGATCTTGCCGAGGAAGACCGAGCGGATGATGCAGCCGCCGCGCCACATCAGCGCGATGCCGCCGTAGTTCAGGTTCCAGCCGTTTTCCTTGGCCGCGGCGCGCATGAGCTGGTAGCCCTGCGCGTAGGAGACGACCTTCGAGGCGTAGAGCGCCAGCTTGAGGTTCTTGAGGAACGCGGCCTTGTTGCCGGTGAACGGCGCGACCTTCGGGCCCGGGAGGACCAGCGAGGCGGCGACGCGTTCGTCCTTGATCGCCGAGAGGCAGCGCGCGAACACGGCCTCGCCGATCAGCGTCAGCGGCATGCCGGCGTCGAGTGCCGCGATCGCGGTCCACTTGCCGGTGCCCTTCTGGCCGGCGGTGTCGAGGATCACGTCCACGACCTCTTCGCCGTTCTCGGCCTTGAAGCCGAGGATGTCGCGGGTGATCTCGATCAGGTAGCTGTCGAGCTCGCTCGAGTTCCATTCCGTGAAGGCGTCGCACATTTCCTTGTTCGTCATGCCGAGGCCCTGCTTCATCATCTGGTAGGTCTCGCAGATCATCTGCATGTCGCCGTATTCGATGCCGTTGTGGACCATCTTGACGAAGTGGCCCGCGCCGTTTTCGCCGACCCACTCGCAGCACGGCTCGCCCTTGTCGGTCTTCGCGCAGATCGCCTGGAAGATCGGCTTCACGCTCGGCCACGCCGCCGGCGAACCGCCGGGCATGATCGAGGGGCCGATCAGCGCGCCTTCTTCGCCGCCGCTGACGCCGGTGCCGATGTACAGCAGGCCCTTGCTCTCGACATACTGCGTGCGCCGCGTCGTATCCGGATAGTGGCTGTTGCCGCCGTCGATGATGATGTCGCCCGGTTCGAGGTGCGGGATCACCTGCTCGATAAACTCGTCGACCGGCTTGCCGGCCTTGACCATCAGCATCACCTTGCGCGGGCGCTGCAGCAGGCCGACCAGTTCCGGGATGCTGTGCGCGCCGAGGATCTGCTTGCCCTTCGCGCGGCCGTTGATGAAGTCGTCCACCTTGCTCGTCGTCCGGTTATAGCAGGCGACCGTGAAACCCTTGCTTTCCATGTTCAGGATCAGGTTCTCGCCCATCACCGCCAGACCGATCAATCCGATATCCGCCTTTGACATGACTGTTTCTCCTAGGGTTGAAAACAACGCCGCGGAGGATGCCGCGCCGGCCCGGGGCCTGTCAAGCTCAAACGTTTGAGACTGGCGTTTGGCGCCGTTTCTTCGCGGGCGGGCAGCGCCGCCGGACCGGTTGCCCCGGCCCGGCCGGCCGGGCGCCCCGGCGAAAAATCTTCTGCGGCGGGCGGGCGCGGGCTTGACGGGGCGCGGCGGTTTCCCTAATTTGCGCTGTGCTGTATCGCACCAACAATCGGCAGGAATAAGGGCGTTCCATGAAACCTGTGTCGCTTTTCGGTCGGAGGGCGGGCGGATCGTTGTGGTCCGCGCTGGCGGTGGCGGTCGCGGTCGCGCTCGGCAGCGCGGCCCCGGCGCGCGCCGCGGACGAGATTGATCGCGAGCTGACTTTTGCCACTTCGTTGGCGCGGTTCGGCCTTCCTTATTATGGCAGCCGCGTGATCGAGCGCCTGTTGGTGGCCCATCCGGACGCGGCCGAACGCGCCAAGCCGGTCAAGGCGGAACTGATGCTGGCGAGCGGCCGGCTCAAGGAGGCGGAAGAGGCGATCAGGGCGCTCAATCCTGCCGACAAGAACACGCAAGGCGCGATGCTCACGCTGGCCAATGCCTTCTACAACGCGGGGCAGTTCGACAAGACCCGCTCCCTCTACGACGACTTCTTCAAGCGGGTGCAGGGCAAGCCGGCGGACCCGGCCTTCTACAAGACGGCCGCCTTCCAGTACGGCCAGATCCTCGAACACGCGGGCGACCCGGCGGGCGCGCTCAAGGCCTACCAACATATCGTGGACCTGGACTCGCGGGACGACGCGGGGCGGCAGGCGCTGTGCGAGCAGGCGGAACTCTGCCTGACGCTGGCGGATGCGGCGACGGGCTCCAACGCCGTGCAGCGCCTGCAGCAGGCGGAAAAAATCGCCAACACGGTCCTCTACCAGGGCTTGGACATGTGGTACGGCCGCGCGCTGATCTCGCTGGCCAACGCCCGCGAGCGGCAGGGCAAGGTGGCCCAGGCGCAACAGGCGTTGATGAACGGCATGAAGATCCTCGTCGAGATCGAGCGCGGCATCCGCGAGGAGGGCGGCCCGAACGCGGCGGCGGCGGTGATGCAGGTCAGCCCCATCCCCGGCGCGCGTGCAGCGCTCGGCAACCTGCACGTGCACGAAGGCCAGGACCTCGTGAAGGCGGGGCAGAAGGATAAGGCGCGCGCGGCCTTCGGCGCGGCGCTGACGGAGTACGTCAATGTCCTCAAGAAATACCCGAAAAGCCCGGTGGCGCCGGATGTGGCCGCGCGCACCCAGGATCTGCTCACGAAGCTGCAGGCGATGGGCAGCAAGGTCTCGCTGGACCTGACCCCGTGGCTGGCCCAGGTGAACGCGCCGGTGTTCGAGCCGGCGGACCAGCTGTTCCGCGCGGGCAAATACCAGCCGGCGATCGAGATGTACAAGAAGCTGCTCCAGCAGTTCTCCAACAATCCGGGCGTGCCGCAGGCCTTGGGCAACATGATGCTGGGCTATGCGCACCTCAAGCAGCCGGACCAGGCGTTCGCCGCCGCCAGCGACCTCGGCGCCAAGCATGCCGCCGACCCGCGCACGCCGGCCAACATCCTGCAGCTGGCGAAGATCTACGACGACCAGGGCGAAGCCGGCGAGGCCGCGGCCGTGAAGGTCTATTACCTCTATCTTCAGCTTTTCCCGAAGCACGAGCGCGCGCCGAACGTGCTCTACCGGCTGGCCTACCTGCGCAACCAGGCCAAGGACCCCGATACCGCGGTCAAGCTGCTGCAGCGCATCGCCGATGATTTTCCGAGCGACCCGCTCGGCGCGAAGGCCATGAGCCAGCTCGCCTGGAGCTACTACGCGGCGAGCAACTACGACCTGGCGATCAAGGGCTTCACCAACTATATCGTGACGGCGCAGCCCAGCCCGGACAAGGCGCAGGCACAATTCTTCCTGGCCACGGCCTTTCGCATGAGCGGCCGGCCGCACGAAGCCATTGACGCCTTCGACGAGCTCGCCGGCTGGCTGCAGAAGGACCGGTCGGCCTATGCGCGGGTGGCCACCGACCTCAAGAAGAACGACGACCTGCTCGAACAGGCGTTCTTCCAGCGCGGCTCGTGCTTCGCCGCCATCAAGGAGCCGGCCGCCGAGGTCCCCGCGAGCCGCGAGAAGGCGATCAAGGCGCTCGACGAGTTCGCGCAGCGTTATCCCGGCAGCAAGCTGCTCGCCAAGGCGTTGCGCACGAAAGGCGCCACCTACCTGGAGCTGGGCCGGATGAAGGACGCCGCGCAGGTGTTCGACGAGCTTGCGGCCAAATATCCGCATACCGACGAAGGCAAGAGCGCGCTCTACGCGCTGGCCAAGAGCGCGCTGGAGGTCCGGCAGATCAAGCAGGCGGAGGACGCGCTGGCCAAGCTCGTCGCCACCGCCGACAAGTTCGGCCCGGAGCTGTTCCTGAGCCTCGGCCGGGACTTCAGCGAGGCCAAGCTGCCGGCGGACGCCCTCAAGTGCTTCGAGGCCGCCCTCCTGAAGCTGACCGACCCCAAGGCGCCGCTGCGCGAGGTCGCGATCTTCGCCAAGGGCAAGGCGCAGCACGCGGCCGGCGATTACGCAGGCGCGGTGCAGACCTTCACCCTGCTGTTCAAGGACTACCCGGTCTCCGGCTTCTTCCGCGAGGGCAAGTTCGCCTTCATCGACGCCGCGCGCCAGACCAAGCAGTACGCTCTGGCCGAGTCCGCGCTGGCCGACGTGATGCGGCAGTTCGCCGACAAGCCGGTCATCCGCAACCAGGCCGACCTCGAGCTGGCCCGGCTGCAGTTCGCGAGCGGCAAGAAGGATGCGGCCCTCGCCAGCTACCAGCGCGTGGCGCTGCTGAACGACCCGTCGAATGCCGACCTGGCCCCGCTGATCGAGGAGGCCTATCGCGAGGCCATCCGGTTGGGCATGGACCTGCGGCACTACGCCGATGTGATCACGAACTGCGAGCAGTACGAGAAGAGCTTCCCGCGGGGCAAATACCTCGAAGAGACGCGCAAGGAGCGCATCGAGGCCAAGTCGAAGGTGAGCGGCGGGTGAACACCATTTCGGGAGACGTGCAATGAAGATGAGAACTGGCGGCAAAGGACAGCGCGCGGCGGCGTGGGCGATGGCGGCGCTGGCCGGCGGCACGCTGGCCGCGTCCGCGGCCTATGTGACCCGGTTGGACGGCACGCGGCAGGACGGCATCGACATCCGCATCACCCCCGACGGCAATGTGGTGCTGACCACCGCGCCAGGCCAGCAGGCCACCTTCGCGCCGGGCCAGTACCAGGTGGCCGTGGCCGACAGGCCTCCGGAATATGACAAGGCCGTGCAGCTCTACAGCGGCCGCAAGTACGATGAGGCCATCGCCTTGCTGGGCCCCGTGACGACCCGCCTGCGCGGCCTGTTCTGGGACGCCTATGCCGGGGCGCTGATCATCCAGGCCCAGATCGCGAAGGGCGACGCGGCCGGCGCGGTGGGCACCGCCGACCGCCTGGTGGCCGCCAACCCGGCGCTGGCCGCCAACCCGGTGGCGCAGGACGCGCTCTGGCAGGCGCTGATCGCCGCCAAGCTGTACGACCGGCTGGAAGGCCTGCTCGCCAAGGAAATGGAGGGCGACTCGCGGCTCAACGCGGCGCGCGCGCAGCTGGCGCGCGGCGACCTGCGGCAGGGTCAGAACCGGCTTGAGGAAGCGGTGATGGACTACCTGCGCACCGCCCTGCTCTTCAACGATGTCAAGGACGAGTCCGAAATCCAGGCCGAGGCGCTGTTCAAGGCGGCCGGGGTTTTGCAGCGAAACAAGGACGCGCGCGGTGCCCAGCATTGCCTGAAACAGCTGCTCGACCGCTATCCCGCCAGCCGCGCCGCGGCGCGCGCCGGCGGAAAAAAATAACGTTGACCGAAGAAATAGGTTGCAAACAAATAAGGAATCATCTTATCTGCTCGCGCGTAATTGTCCGGGCATAGCAAAAGGAGCTGGTTATGATGCGGAAGAAAACGATGTGGGCGGCCGTGTTGGGTCTGGGTCTCTTTGTGGCGGGCCTGACGGTGACCGCTTTTGCACAGGCGGCGGCCCCGGCCGCAGCCCCGGCGGCGGCGCCCGCGGCAGCTCCGGCGGCGCCCGCGGT
>CAIWHP010000157.1 GCA_903912445.1 uncultured Lentisphaerota bacterium | reverse complement strand
TGCTCACCGCAGGCGCGCCCGCCCTACCTTCCGGAAATTCGCGAGCTTCGCGCAATTCGCGGTCGGAGAAGAATTTCACCACGGATCACACCGATCACACGGACAAAAAGGCAGACCCTTCCTTCCGTGTGATTCGTGTGATCCGTGGTGCCTCTTCCTCTCCGGCTTTCCTCATGCCCCGCTGCCGTATCTGTGTCATCCGTGAAAATCTGTGGCTGCTTTGCTTCCATCTCCGCCTTTGTCGCCTTGTCCGTTCCTGCTTTCCTGCGTTCCTTATTCGCCTGGCTGCCTGAGTTGGGTTCGCGTGGCTGGCTGGCAACGGCATCGTGCCGCACGCAGCCGTGAAAGCCACCCACTTGAGAAGCGTGCAATAGATGGGCCCCCAATCCATCGTCCTCGTTCTCGCCATCCTCTTCGTCCTCGTCCTCGTCCTCGTCCTCGATCCGCATCTTCATTCTCGTCGTCTTCCATCGTCCTCAATCGCGTTAAGAGGATATTTCGAGGACGAGGACGAGAACGAAGGACGAGGACGAGGAAGAAGTTGGCGAGACGCTTTCGGATTGCTTCGACGGCGGGGTGCTGCTATCAGAGCCACCATGCGGCGAGAAAGATCAGGCATGGGACGAACCACGCACGGCAGCGCGTGGCCCCTGTCTGCCCGCCGCCCCAGGAGCATACCCTCATGAGCTTCAGCATCTCCCGCCGCAGTTTTCTGCAGACGGCTTCGGCCGCGTTCGCGTATTCGGCGCTGGGCGCCTATGGCGTCGAGCTGGTGCAGCGGCCCCGCCGCGTCGCCCTGATCGGCGCGGGGTGGTACGGCAAGAGCGACCTGTTCCGGCTGATGCAGGTGGCGCCGGTCGACGTGGTCGCGGTCTGCGATCCCGACCGCAACATGCTCTCCGCCGCCGCGCAGCTGATCGGCCAGCGGCAGAAATCCGCCAAGGTGCCGCCGACCTACACCGATTACCGGAAGCTGCTCGCCGAGCATCAGCCGGAGATCGTGCTCATCGGCAGCCCGGACCACTGGCACGCGCTGCAGATGAACGCCGCGGTGGCGGCAGGGGCCGATGTCTATGTGCAGAAGCCGATCAGCGCGGACGTGCTCGAGGGCGAGGCGATGATCGCGGCGGCGCGCAAGCACCAGCGCGTGGTCCAGGTGGGCACACAGCGCAAGAGCACGCCGCACCTGATCGACGTGAAGCAGCAGGTCGTCGAGGCCGGGCTGCTCGGCACCATCGGGCACGTGGAGATGTGCTGCTACTTCCACATGCGCGCGAACGGCAACCCGCCGGTCACGCCCGTCCCGGACTTTTTCGATTACGACCTGTGGACCGGGCCCGCCCCGCTGCGGCCCTATGACGGGCTGCCGCACAAGCGTTGGTGGCGGACGTTCATGGAATACGGCAACGGGATCATCGGCGATATGTGCGTGCACATGTTCGACACCGCGCGCTGGATGCTCAACCTCGGCTGGCCCAAGCGGATCAGCTCCACCGGCGGCATCCTGGTGGACAAGACGGGCAAGTCCAACATCAGCGACACGCAGACGGCAACGTTCGAATACGACCAGTTCAACTGCGTCTGGCAGCACCGCTCGTGGGGCGCGCCGGCCGACCCGGACTATCCGTGGGCGCTGTTCATCTACGGCGACAAGGGCACGCTCAAGGCCAGCACCATGCGCGCGGACTTCATCCCGGCGGACAAGAAGGCCAAGCCGCTGCACTTCGACTGCTTCTTCGAGCGCGAGAAATATCCCGAGGACCTGACCGAGCAGAACATCGAGCTGAACGCCGCCCCCGCCACGCGCCGGCACATGCTGGACTTCCTCGCCGCCATCGAGAGCCGCGGGAGGCCGGTCGCCGATATCGAGGCCGGCCACATCTCCACCGCGAGCTGCATCCTGGCGAACGTGGCGCTTCAACTCGGCCGCGGCCTGGTCTACGATCCCCGGCAGCGCGTCGTGGTGGGCGATGCCGAGGCGACGAAGCTGCTCCGCCGCCCCTACCGCGCCCCGTGGCAGCACCCGGAAGTGTGAAAGCAGATTTTCACCACCGAAGAAGAAAAAAGCAGCCACGGATGAGCACGGAACAGCACGGAAACGAAATAGCGCAGGAGAGGATTTAACGCAAAGACGCGAAGGTAAGCACAAGGCGCAGAGAAGCGTTTTGAGCGAGAGGGATGGAAGCGTAGCAGAACCAACACGGATTCCGCATTGTATTGAGGCAACGCGCCGAGCATCCGTGATAATCCGTGTTGATCGGTGGCTAAAAACTTTTTGGTTTGCCTCTGATCCGCCGCCGTGAGGATTCAGACGCGCGCAACGGTGACCGGCGCGTTCAAGGAATTTCGACGAAGCAGGCTTTGTCTTCCCACTTCTCCTGCGGAAACTGCTTGTTGGGATCCACCGTCACTTTGCCGGCGGCGCTCACACTGATGCCCAGACGAACGAGACCGCTGCTGGCGGGCCCCACCTGCACCATGCCTTCGCCATCGAAGGTCGAGCCGTGGTTGCCGCAGAGAATCCGCGTGGCGTCCTGCGAATCGAGGCGGAGGGTGTTGCCCATGTGCGGGCAGGTCGTGCTGGCGGCGAAGAGCTTGCCCTGATGGCGCAGGACGAAGAAATCGTCTTTGGTGAATTTCTCCGAGATCCCGTCCTCGGCGAAATCCTTAAGCGTGCCGATATCCACCGTCGGCACCTTCGCAGCCTCCGCGCCGGCAGCGACGCCCAACGCGCCGAGGATGCAGCCGGAGCCAGCCGCCAGGAACCGCCGGCGGCTGAGCAGGTGCTGGTGCCCGGTGCAGCCCGGACAGTGCTGGACAGCAGGTTGATTTGCATCAGTTTTCATAGGCGCTGGAATAAGGTTTGGCGCGTGCCGAGTCAAGCCAAACCGATGCACCTGCCTGCGTTACCCTCAGTTGTTACTTCGTCCTCGTTCTCGTCGTCGTCCTCGTCCTCGATCAGCATAGCCAGACCAATTCGAGGACGAGGACGATGAAGGATTATTATCCACGCCTTGCAAGTGCCTCACTACTTGCCTGCGCCGGCTTGCTTCATCACCCGGTGGATAACGGCGAAGATCTGCTCCTCGACTTTTTCGGAGAACGGGCCGGGCTGGCCGTAGTAGATCATGCTGGTCTCGGGCTCGTAGCCGCCCTCGCGCAGCACGCGCTGGGACGGGAGGTAGCTGCTGACGTCGTTGCAGTAGCCGGCGACGGTCAGGTTCTCGCCCGGGAACTCCCTCTTGGCGCGCAGCGCATACTCCACCACCACCTCGCCGCTCAGGGCCAGCAGGGCCAGGTCGGTCCCGAAGCGGAGGGCCTGGATCTGGAACGGCATCTGGCGGACGGGCTGGCCCTGGTCGTAGGCGGCGAGCATCACCCTGGCGCGGCGCTGTTTGAATTTGTCCGGCTTGGCCACCCCCACTCCCGCGGCTTCTTTCTCGAACTGCTCCCGCGTGTGCGCCGCAAAGTCGAGCTGGGCGATGGCGTGGGCGGTGCGGATCGGCGGCCGCACGGTCTTGAGTCCGCCGCTGAGGACGCGTTCCACAGCGCCGGCCAGCTCGCGGCCGTGCTGCTCGACGTGCTCATATTCGCCGCGCGGCTTGGGGTTCTGGTCGCCGGCGCAGAGGATCATGTGGAGCGCCGTGGCGCCGGGGTGTGCCTGCTCGAGCGCGCGCTGCGCGTAGCCGCCGAAGTCGCCATCCACCTCGTTGAACTTGCCGGACAGCGTCGTGCCATGGCAGGCATAGGCGAACAGCACCGCGCGCAGCTTGCCGTCGGGCGCGGTGATGCGGAGCACCGGCACGTCGTGGTCCATCGGCCCGGTCGGGTTCTCGCCCAGCTTGACGCCCGCGTTGAATTTTTCCCGGCGGTTCAGCGCAAAGCCGGCGGCGCCATGGCCGCAAGCGAGCTGCGCCGGGGCGAGGTCGGCCAATGCCGCGCCGACCAGCGCGACCACGCTATCGGCCAGCTTGCTGGTGTAACGGACGACACGCTCCTTCTCGGCCGCGTCGAAGATGTACATGACCGACAGGTTCGAGCCGACCACCGGCCCGTAGTGCGTGTGCGAAAAATTGAACAGCAGCTGCGAGCGCTGGAGGCCGTGCTGTTTGGCGACGCGTTCTGCAATGGAGTCGGACAGCTCGCGCGAGAAGCCGATGATGTCGGCGGTGACGATGACGGCCTTCCCGCCGCGGTCATCGGCGAGCGCGAGCGCCTTCGCGAAGAGTTCGTGGCGCACCTCAGTCGAGGGGTTGGTGCGCGAGGCATAGCCCGAGAGCCAATAGGGCAGCGGGGGCGTGATGTTGACGCGCGCGACGCCGGCCTGGAAATCGGCGGCGCAGGCTGAGGTGGCGAGCGCCAGCACGCACAGGAAAATTCTTTTCATGGGGTAAACGGTCCCTTCACGCGGAACAGGTCGGCACGCACGCGCCCTTGGTCCGGGACGCGCGCCAGCGAATAGACGCTGCCGTCCTTGCCGACGGCCATGGAGTTCACGTAGAGCGGCCGCGTGCCGTCGGGGTAGAAGATCGCCCCCTGATCTTGGCAGCGGCCGCTCGGGATGTGATAGGTGACGAGATGCAGATCCTCGAGCCCCTTCGCCGCGCCCATCGCGATGCGGTCCTTGCCCTTGAGGCGCTTGCCGTCCACGTAGATCGGACCACCGGTGAGGTAATAGAGCGTGTCGCCATCCGGCCCGAGCGCGAAGCCAAGATAGCCGTAGCTGAACTGGTCGAACATGCCGCTGCGCTTAGAGACATCGGACGTGATGCGGTCGAGCACCTCGATGCGCTTCGCGCGCGGGTCAAAGCGGAAGAGATAGCCGGAGTTGCCGTGGACGCCGTAGATCATCTTGTCGGCTGCGCGATAAGCCGTCTGCCGCCAGTTGTAACCCATGTGGCCGGGATTGGTGGAATCGTAGCTGCCGAAGTAGTCTTTGCGCAGATCCTCGTCCGCGATCTTCGCGACATCGTCGGTGGCGGCGCGGTACTGGAAGATATCGCCGTCGCCCGTGCTGTAATAGGCCGAGCCGTCTTCCGGGTCCACCGCGATGGAGCGGCAGATGGTGCTATAGGCGGCGCCCTTACCGTTCTCGCCCTCGCGGCAGGTGCGGCCAAAGTTCTTCAGGTTTTTCGTTGCGAGATCAAAGCGGAAGAACATGCCGGCCGGCCAGGTGACGCCGAAGATGCGGCTGCGCCGCGTATCCATGTTGAACGTGATCACGCCCTCGCCCGCCGGCGCGAGACCAAGGTCTGCGAACTTGCCACTCTGCAGATCGTAAGCGAGCAGGTGGCCGCCCGGATACGGCGTCCAGCCCGCAGGCGGAATGCCCATCTTCTCCATGCCATCGATAATGCTGTAGTAGCCGATGTGCGTGGCGAAGTAGAGTTTGCCGTTGGCCTCGACAAAGTTTACGTGACTCTTTCCCTGCACGACTGTTTTCTTGTCCTGCTCGCCGCACGCCGCGGTGATGTCGCCAACCGGAGTGACTTTTTCCGTCTTGGGATCGAACACAAACATCCGCCCGCCGACATCGTGTGGCTCGGTGCTCAGGACATAATAGATGCGGCCGTCGCTGCCGGTGCCCATGCCGTTATACGTGTCGTGGCCCGCAGGAAAACCGGAGTCGAACCGCTGCGCAACGAGCTTGCGCGCGGGCTGGAACGGGTCGCGTGCCTCTGCTGCTTGGGCCGGGAACCCGCCGGCACACCACAACGCAAGGCCGATGAGCACGCCTGAGCGAGGGCTCCCAGCCAAAACACGGTTTGATGACCAACTCATTTTCCACCTCTCCTGTAATGGGCGAGCCGTTCAGCGAATAGTTTCTCCATCTCCGGATTATAGAATTTATCATCCGGCAGCATGCGCTGGCGGGGATACCGCGCGATCACGGTCGGCTGGAATTTGGCAATCGCGGCCCAGCGGCGTTGTTCTTCCTCCGGCTTCAGCGCCCACTTGTCGTCGCGGTGCAGCATCACGCCAAACGTCTTGCCGGCGGCGCGCGTGATGCGCGCATATTCCGCGACGAAATCCTCCAGGTTGGCCGCCATCGGGGGATAGGTCTCGCAGATCAGGATGTCCACGTCCGGATGGGCGGCCAGTCGCTGGAGGTCCAAACCGCGCTGCCGCCCCCACGCCCCCCACCCGTGGAGGGCGGGCACCCGGAACTCCGGGTTGGCGATCTGCTCGTAGGGCAGGCTCCAATGGTGCAGGCCAAAATAGAGCACGCCTTTCCAGCCGCTCTCCTGCCGGTTCACCTCGTTGGCCATTTGCGCCAGGCGGCCGATCCAGTTCTGGAGATACGCGCCGCAGACGAAGTCATCCCAGTGCCGCCAGACGCCCTCGGCGCGCGGCAGGCGGGCGAACCGCTGGCCCGCCTCTATGGTCTTGGGCACATTCCAGCCGGGGAAATACGCCGTCTGGCCGCCGCCGTTGGCGACCATCTGCGCATCGTGCACGGGAAACCGGTCGACCAGTTTCCCTCCGGCCACGACGTTGTGCTCCTTGCAATACACACGCCAGAGGCTCAGCACCCGCGGGCTGAAGGTGGCGTTCCGCCAATAGTCGAAGCGGCGCTTGTTGGCGACAGGGGCGAGATAGGGCACGCAGTCCTCGTTGAAATACAGGCCCGCCAGCAGCCCTTTCATGCGCTCCAGATATTTCTTCCGATATTCGCCTAGCAGCCAGTCGGTGGCCTCGGGGTTGAGCACGTCGAACACGGGATCGGGCGGCGCCCCGGCCTTGGCGTGGTCGGCCGGCACGATGTGACCATCGGCCTCCATGACATGTGCCTGGAATTCCGGGCGGGGGGCGCCGAAGGCCCGGAACTTGAACCGGAAGGTGGATGTCCACAGATCCACCTTGTGCGCCATCCCCACGCGGGCGACGGCTTCGTGGGCGCGCAGGTCATGCGCCCCATAATACAAGCTGGCGAACTCCAGCGCGTTGAGCCTGCCATCGAGTTTGGAGAAGGTTTCTTCCGCTTCGGCGGCGGTGCTGATCGCGCCAAACTGGGACGTGTTATAGGTGCCCAGGTCCTGGACGATCAGATAGCCGCGCGGCAGGCGTGCCCGCGCCAGCGGCTTCGCGGCCGGTTGCCCAGGTGCGGGCACGCGCCCGGCCAAGGCCAGCGCAGACCCGCCGGCCGCCTTGAGAAAACCCCTTCGATCCAGCTGGTTCATCACATTCTTCTTCTCGCACCGGCGAGCCCCGTCGCGTGGAGCGCGCGCTCACCGCCGGCTGCCCGGTGGAGAGACCTCAGCCCTGCCCCAATTCGCGCACGAACTGGGCGTTGGCGCTCACTTCGTCAAAAAACCACGGGAACATGCCGACGATGACGCCATCGATGGGCTTGATGTTCTCAAAAGCAAACTTGAACGCTGCACGCACCGTCTGCTGGTTCGAGCAATGGCGGCCGGCGCCCAGAATCTTGAAGGCAAGGCACGGCTGCTGCACCTGCCGGATCACCTGCGTCATGTTCTGCGGGTCGTCCTTGAAGAACGGCAGCCCGAAGTCGAGCATGGGAATTTCCGCGTCCTTCCGCACCGTCTTGCGCGTAAGGAAATAGAAGCAGGTCATGAAGAAATCCACGTCCCAGCCTTCGTCGGCGACGCGCTTGATGCAATCCGGGTTGTGCGCCGAGACGCCGGCCAGCACGCCCGCGTCGTGCGCCGCCTTCACGTAGTCGTGGACGAGCCCGGCCTTGCCCTCGGCGAACAGCCGGTCGGTCGCGCCGCCGTGATGGACCATGGCGATGGGCCGCGCCTGCTCGATGGCGTCCTTGATCTTCTCGCGTTGCGCATGGAGGCACAGGAACGACATCCGGCTGCCGCTCTCGCGCAGCGGCCGGAGGTAGGGCAGCGCGCGCTCGGGATCGGCGAACTGGTGCGTGATGATGCCGGCCCGCTCGCAGTTCTGGAGAAACCCGGTGGTGCGCTCGGGCGTGAAGTAGTCCTTCATGTGCCGGTCGGCGTGTGCGCCGGAATAGGAATAGCCGAGGATCGGATTGGAGCCGGCGACCAGGCGGCTGATGCGGTGCTTGCCGAGCTGGATCGTCGGCATGGCCGCGGCCGGTTCCGCCGCACCGATGATGCGCGGCAACGCCGTGGCGGTGGCCAGCCCGGCTAGTTGAGTCAGAAAGCTGCGACGATTGGGCATGGCATCCTCAGGCCTTCGCCAGCTCGGCGCTGTGCGCCTGGATCTTCCGGATGGCCGCGATGATGTGTTCGAGATTGCTGCGGTCGGCCAGCAGCAGGGTCTGGCCAATCGCGACGGTCGTCGCGCAGACCTGCTGGTTGCCCTTCAGCTCCTGGAAGCTGTCGCGGTAGGCCTTCAGCCGCGAGCTGCCCCACAGCCGCTTGAAGCCGCGCGAGTTGATCGCCTCGTCGAGCAGGCCGTCGTTGTACTGCTCGCGATAGACCGAGGAGCACGGGACGCCCTCGGCCGAGAGCGCCTTCATGAACTTGTCGCGGGAGAGCCCGTTGAAGCCCTGCGCATCATAGCGGAACGGGTAGAGGTGCCACACCGCGCGGCTGTTCTCCGGCAGGCGCACCGGCGTGATGCCGGCGATCTGCTTGAGTTCCGCGCCGAGATAGTCGGCGCCCGCCCGCCGGATGGCGGTCTCCTGCTGCAGCTTCTCGAGCTGCTGCAGGAGGATGACGGCCTGCGCCTGGGTCATCCGGTAGTTGTTGCCGCGGGTGAAGCTGCCCGCGCCCGTGTTGGTGCCGCAGGCCCGGCCGCAGTTGTGGAAGGAGTTGCACTTGTCGATCAGCTCGGCGCTCATGCCGGAGATCGCGCCGCCTTCGCCGGAGGGCAGATGCTTGGATTCCTGGAAGCTGAAGGCGCCGAGATCGCCGAGCGTGCCGCATTTTTTGCCGTGGTATTCCGCCAGCCACGCCTGACACGCATCTTCGACGACCGCGAGCTTGTTTTGCTTGGCGATGGTATTGATCGGGTCCATGTCGCACGGCATGCCGAAGATGTGAACCGGCATGATGGCGCGCGTCCGCTCGGTGAGGCGGCTCGCGATGGTCGCGGGATTCATCGTCAACGTCGCCGGGTCGGTATCGGCGAACACCGGCAGCGCCTTGGCATTTAAGATCGCGTTGTAGGTGGCGATGAACGTGTAGGGCGAGACGATCACCTCGTCGCCCGCGTCCACATCCATGACGTGCAGGCTGACCATCAGCGCGGTCGTGCCGCTGGCGGTGGCGAGGCACTTGGTCGCGCCGAGCAACTTCGAGTAGGCCACTTCGAAGTCTTCCACGTGCTTGTCGGAACCGCGGAACCATTTGCCGCTGCGGTAGACCTTGAGGAGGTCGGGCTCCCACGCCTCGCGCCACTGCGGCCAGCGCGTCCAGCCGCCGGTGTGGACGGGCGTGCCGCCGAGCAGCGCCGGCTTGCCCTCCGCGGCATGGACGAGCGCCGGTGCCGCCGCCGCGCCCAGGATCGGCGCCAGCCGCGCCCAGCTGAGGGAAAGCCCCGCGCCGGCCGTGGTCGAGGTCTTCAGGAAACTGCGCCGATCCATGTAGGTCTTCATGCTGTCCTTTCGTTGGGCCCGCAAACGGCCCGCGCCCCACCAGCAAACTTGCGTCTACTCCGAACGTGATTTGATGTCAACCCCGCACGTCCGCCCCCCCCGGCGCAATGCGGCTTGAGCCCTGCGGTGGATTTTGTATCATGCCCACAGGTGAACCATGAATCCCATTGAGCTGGTCAAGAAATACCTGCGCGAGCGGCTGAAGCTGAACCCGGATCAGACGGGTTTCCCGTTCGTCACCATCGCGCGCGAATCCGGCGCCGGTGGCCACACGCTGGCGCGGGAGATCCTGCGGCAGCTCGAGCCCCACGCCCACGAGGAGTGGGCCCACGGCTGGGAAGTGTTTGATTACCGCCTGTGCCTGCTGCTGGCGCAGGACCCGGAGCTGAACGCGCCGCTCGACTCGCTCCTGCGCGAGGAATACCAGAGCAGCTTCCAGCAGACGCTGTTCGATCTCCTGACCGGCCACGACGAGCAGGTGCGGCTGCACAAGCGCATCTTCGAGGTCATCCGCATCCTGGGCATGATCGGCCGCGTCGTCATCGTCGGCCGCGCCAGCAACCTGGTCACGCGCGACCTGCGCACCGGCGTGCACCTGCGGCTGGTCGCCCCGTACCCGCTGCGGATAAAGCAGATGATGGAACTGATGGATGCCGACGAGGACACCGCGCGCCGCGAGATGGAGAAGCAGGACCACGAACGGGCCCAGATGGTGCACGACCTGTTCAACCGCAACCTGACCAACCCGCTCGACTTCGATTGCACCTGGAACATGGGCAGCGTCACCCATGCCTTCGTCGCGGGCACGACCGTCCAGATGCTGACCGAGAAGGCGCGCCGCCGCCGCCACAGCTGAGCCGTCGCCGCTGTTTTCCAAGCTCTGGAAAAATCGCAGCTTTCTTTTCCAACCCTTGGAAAGTCACACTGCGGCTGGCGGCCGTCGCAGCCACTCCTTGAGGAAAACCACGGCCGCCGCCAGGTTGGCTTGGGCGGCGGCGGGCAGCGCACCGTTCGGTTCCCATGCAGATCCGCGGATGGTCAACAGCCAGGTCGGCGGCTGTTTGCCATAGAGCTCTGCGCAGAGCGCCAGCACGCTTTCCGGCGCCATGGCGTGGGTCGAGAAGGCGATCGTCGCGTGCGGCACGAGGCGGCGGAAAGCAAAGGCGTCGGCCCCCTCCCCTGTCGCGTCGGCAAAGATGACAAGGTCGTGACCGGCAATGGCGAGCGCGTCCTCGGCGTTGAGCTGATAGTTGGAGTCAAAGGTGAGCCCAGGAATTTTCTCCGCCATCGCCCAAGTTTCAAGCTGCTCGACGAGCGCGACGCCGAGGCCGTCGTCCTGCCGGCCGGGATTCCCGTAGCCATAGCACAGAACCGAGCGCACGCTATTTCCGGCGCTGTGAGAGGAGTTTTCCTGTGGCGTCATAGAGCGAGATTTCGAGCGGCATCTGGCCGTAGGCGTGGGTCGCGCAGCTCAGGCACGGATCGTAGGCGCGGATGGCGACCTCGACGGCGTTCATCATGGGTTCGGTGATTTCCCTCTGGCCCGTCATGTAGGTTTTCGCGACCTGGTCGACCGCGCGGTTCATCGGCCCGTTGTTGTGCGTGGTGGAGACGATGAGGTTCGCCATCGTGATCAGGTCGTCCTCGTTGACGCGGTAGTGGTGGATGAGCGTACCGCGCGGGGCCTCGATGATGCCGACGCCTTCGGGCTGCCGCTGGCCCTTGACCACCAGGTCGTCGCCGGTGATGTCGGAATCGAGCAGCAGGTCGCGGATGACTTCGGCGGTGTTCAGGCGCGCCAGCGGGCCGACGCGATACCAGCCGTTTTCCTTGCCAAGGGCGGTGAGGAACGGGAACTTCATATAGCTCCACGACTTCACTTCCTCGCCCAGATGCTGGAGATATTCCTGGCAGTCGACATCGTCCAACAGCTTTTTGCCTCAGGCATCCACAGCGCGCAGCACGCCGTGATAGAGGTCGAGCGCGCCGTCCTTGCGCACGAGGCTCAGGTGGTTCGAGGGGAACCGCGAGAAGCCGTCGATGAACGCCTTGTTCTTGGCGTAGTAATCCTTGAAGAAGGCGAGCGCGCCCTGCGACCAGGCGATCATCTGGTCGGCGTTGAGCGGCGCGCGGCCCTTGAGCTCCTCCAGCGTCCGACCGGCGCGCATCCCCGCCACCAACTCCCGCGCGCGCTCCGGCGTCAAGTCCGGGAAGACCTGTCCGTTGATCAGCGCCGCTGGATCCTGGTGCTCATCCCGATGCAGGCCGTGTGGAACAGGCCGGCGACGCCGTCGCTGGAGACGGTGCCGAACGGGCAGCCTGCCGCCGCCTCGAACGCCCGGGCCACCTCCGCGCGGCCGCAGAAGTCCGCCACCACGCTGTCATTGAGATAGACCGCGAACTTGCCGCGCGGCTCGCGCGCAAAGAAGTGGTAGAACGACACGGTCTGCTCCACATCCACCTGCGGGATGTTCAGCGCCTTAGCAATCTCGGCCGTGATGCCGTGGGAGAGGAAGCTGAGTTCGCCCTGAATATCGATCAGGAGGTCCATCAGCCGCGTCTCGTCGCCGCCATATCGCTTGATGACCGCCGCGATCCGGTTTTCCATGCTGCGCCTCGCTTATCGGCCGCCATTTTTTTTCAACCGCGCCGCCCTCATAACCGCTGCGTCAGGCCATGTCGATGGGATTGACGCCGACGGCTGCGGCAGGTACGACCGGAGGCTCTCCAAGGAATGCAAAGGCGGCCGGCGGCATAGTCACCAAGAGCGGGGACCCTGGCGATTTCCCGCCATTGCCCCCCGAAAATTAACCAGCCCGTTGCGCCAAATCATCGAAATACCCGCCTTTCCGCCAGAAAAAGATGGGCCAGATAGCAGCCAACGCCGGCTTTTGAAACAGCACAGACCGGCTGTCGATGCTTGGGTTTCTTCTCGCTGCGGGTGCAAGCCGCCCTTTCAGCCGGAAGTTGTAGCTAAATTTTAGGAATAGTTTATACTAAACACAGCGAATGAAACTGCCTGTCATAATTCAGGGCGGAATGGGTGCGTGTGTGTCGAGCTGGCGGCTGGCCAAAGCGGTCTCGAAACTGGGCCAGATGGGCGTCGTCTCCGGCACCGCGTTGGACCATGTCTTGGCCCGGCGGCTGCAAGATGGCGACGTGGAAGGCCATGTGCGGCGCGCCTTGAGCCATTTCCCCTGGCAGAAAATGGCGCGGCGGATTCTCGACAGCTATTTCATCCCCGGCGGCCGGAAGCCGAACACCCCCTATCGTCCGATCCGGATGCACGTGATCGAGGGCGAGCGCTTGGCGCACGAGCTTTGCATCGCAGGCAATTTCGTCGAGGTCTTCCTCGCGCGGGAAGGCCATTCGAATCCGGTGGGCATCAACTATCTGGAGAAGATCCAGCTGCCGCACCTGCCCTCGCTCTATGGCGCGATGCTGGCTGGCGTCACCGTGGTGATCGTCGGCGCGGGCATCCCGCTGGAGTTCCCCGCGGCGATCGCGGCGCTGGCGAACCACGCCGCCGCCGTCTACACGGTGCAGATCGCCGGCAGCCAGAAAGACAATGCGACCTGCCAGATCACGTTCGACCCCGCCGCTTTCAGCGAAGATCTCGCGCTGCCGCCCTTGGAGCGTCCGCAGTTCCTGCCGATCGTTTCCTCCGACGCGCTGGCGATGATCCTGTGCAAGAAGGTCAAGGGCACAATCGATGGCTTTGTCGTCGAGGGGCCGTTGGCCGGCGGCCACAACGCGCCGCCGCGCGGCCAGCTCAAGCTGACCGACGATGGCCAGCCGATCTACGGCACGCGCGACTCCGTGGACCTCGCCGTATTGCGCGAGCTCGGCAAGCCCTTCTGGCTGGCCGGGGCCTATGGCTCGCCCGCACGCGTGGCCGAGGCGCTCGCCGCCGGCGCCGCGGGTGTTCAGGTCGGCACCCCGTTCGCGCTGTGTGTCGAATCCGAGCTGACGCCGGAGATTCGGCACGCCTTCATCCAAAAGGCGCTGGCCGGCACGGCCAGGGTGTTCACCGATCCCCAGGCCTCGCCCACCGGGTTCCCGTTCAAGGTGGCCGAACTGGAAGGCACGCTTTCGGATCCAGCCGTCTATGACCGCCGCCGCCGGATTTGCGACCTGGGGTTCCTGCGCACGCCTTATCGCAAGCCCGACGGTTCCGTGGGTTATCGTTGCGCCGCCGAACCGGAAGCCGCCTATACCGCCAAGGGCGGCAAACCTGAGGACACGGTCGGACGCAAGTGCCTGTGCAACGCCCTGATCGCCAATGTGGGCATGCCGCAGCAGTTCGTCCAAGGCGGCACCGAATTGCCGTTGGTCACGTTGGGCGACGACTACGCGAATATCGGCCGCTTCTGCGATGCCGCGCATCCGGACTTCACCGCCGCAGACGTCATCCACAAATTGCTGGGCAACCAGCCGGCGGCCTGACGCCGCGTTCCCCTCCTCCGTCCGTGTTAGTTCCCAAACCTTGGCCTCGTTACCGCGCTTTTTCCCCAAGGCTTGGCAGTCCGCATATGCAATTTCTCCCGCCAGAAACCGTTGTCGGTCAGACGGGGCGAGGTGGACCATACCGGGGACATCCCTGCCTCCTGCCACAGGCGAAACCATGAGAAAAACCACTGTGCCGCTCGCTGCTGAACTCCGCCGGATCGCCCGGGTCTGCGCGCTGCTTTGTTGCGGCGCAAAGTGAAGATCCTTGCCGTGGGCGCGTTTTCGCCGTGGACCAGGGTAAACGGCGACCGACTCTAGGCGCACGATTCGTGGAGCAAATTGTCGCCGACGACGAGCGGGATGGTCTTCACGTCCCGATATGGCGCACCGCTGCCTGCGCCTGCGCGAGTGTGGGAATCGAGGTGCGTCCGCCGGGCACGGCGACCGAGAGCGAGGCCGCCGCCAGCGCCAGCCGCAAGGTCTCAAGCCACGGTAGACCGGTGAGCACGCCGTAGGCAAACGCGCCGTGGAAAATATCGCCGGCCCCGGTGGTGTCGCGCGCTTGTACAGCCAGCGCAGGCAGCTGCTCGACGCGCGCGCCGGTGCCGTGCAGCGCGCCATTCTTGCCGAGGGTGATGACCACGGGCTTGCCGTTGAGTTGGTGCAGCGCGCCGAGCGCGGCGGCTTGGTGCGCGGGGGTGGTCAGGTCCGGCACGCCGCTCATGTCGCGGGCAAATTTTTCGGAGCAGACGAGATGATCCACGCGCCGCGCGAGCTCGCGCGTGCCCTCGCGCACGGAGCCCGCGTCGAGGATCGTGCACGCCTGGGGGAACAACTGCATGGCGTCGCGCGCAGCGGCCAGCTCGTGGCCGTCGAACAGCAGCACCCGGGGCGGTTCCGGCCACAGCGAGGCGGCAAGACGCAACGGCGCGCCGGCAGCCGGCGCCTTGCGATTGATAATCGTCCGGCTGCCGTTCTGCGCGTTGACAAGGATGACCGAGACCGGCGTGGGCCGTGCGGGATCGCGGTACAACAAGGCAACATCGGTGCTGTCGGCCGCGAGTTCGCGCGCGATGCGTGCGCCGTAATCATCCGCGCCGACCGCCGCCGCGAGCGCACAGCGCGTACCCCAGCGCGAGAGCAGGCAGGCGGCGTTGGCGGCAGGGCCACCTCCGCCTTCGAGCATCGTCTGGATCTCGGACTTGCTGTTCTCCGCCGGGTAAGCAGTGAGGAATACGCTGATGTCCCACGCCGCATGGCCTACACACAGCACGTCCATCAGCGGCTGGCTCCGCGAGCCGGTTCCCGCTTCAGTTCATCCGTCAGCAGGCCGCGCATGCGCGCGTTCGCCGCCTGGTCGAACGGCTGCACCAGCCGGCAGGTTTCATGGAGCAGCGCATGGATCATGCGGGAAGCCTAGATAAACAGCTGCGGCTTTACAAGCGCGCGGCACATTCCGCTTGCCTTCGCCGGCGGCGGCGCTTAACAGGTACCCTCATGAACACGGTGGCGTTCGCAAAAACAAAGGGAGCAAATCCGCCATGAAAAGACCCGTCACGCTCGTCAGTGCCCAGTGGGCCGATCTGCCGCTGGAAGTCCTCGCACAAAAAGCCAAGGGGTTCGGCTTCGACGGCATCGAACTCGCCTGCTGGGGCGACCATTTCGATGTCCCGCAGGGCGCCAAAAGCAAAGCCTACTGCGACGGCCGCCATGAGCTGCTCGCGCGCCACGGGCTGAAGACGTGGGCCATCAGCAACCATCTTGTCGGCCAGGCCATCTGCGACCGGATCGACCCGCGCCACCAGCGCATCCTGCCGCCGCACATCTGGGGCGATGGCACGCCCGACGGCGTCCGCAAGCGCGCGCAGGAAAATATGATGCAAGCCGCACATGCCGCCAAGCACATGGGCGTCCCCGTGGTCAACGGGTTCACCGGCAGCTCCATCTGGCACCTGCTCTATTCCTTCCCGCCTGTCTCGCAAGCGGAACTGGACGAGGGTTTCGCCTTCTTCGCCCAGATGTGGAACCCGATCCTCGATGAATTCAAAACCTGCGGCATAAAATTCGGACTCGAAGTCCATCCCACCGAGATCGCCTTCGATATCGCGAGCGCCCAGCGCGCGCTCGCCGCCCTCGGTAACCGCCCCGAATTCGGTTTCAACTACGACCCCTCTCATCTCGGCTACCAGGGCGTCGACTATGTGCAGTTCATCCGCACCTTTGCCGACCGTATCTTCCATGCCCACATGAAGGACGTCTGGTGGGGCCATGGCGACGGCTCCGTCGGCGTCTTCGGCGGCCACGTGGAGTTCGGCGACGCGCGCCGCTACTGGGACTTCCGCTCGCTGGGCCATGGCGACATCAACTTCGAGGAGATCATCGTCGCGCTCAACGACATCGGCTACCAAGGCCCGCTGAGCGTCGAGTGGGAAGACGGCCGCATGGACCGCGAATATGGCGCCGCCGAGGCCTGCGCCTTCGTCCGGCGGCTCGACTTCACGCCCAGCGCCGTCGCCTTCGACTCTGCGTTCGAACGCAAATAGTTCAAATCTGAAATTATATCGTTGATCCTTCTCGGCTGCCGATCATGGCGCGCGAGGGCCATGACAACGGGCGCGCCCGCTGTTGTGAATTCGGCGCAGAACCTATCACTTCTTGGCGCTGGGCTTGGCGTCGGCTTTCAGATCGCCCAAGACGTACTGCATCCCGGCCAGGTAATGCTGCAACAGGGAGGGCGTGGACCAAACGTGGTGCTGGTGGCCGAAGGAACAATAGAAGACGCGCCCCTTGCCATACTCTTGGATCCAGCTGATGGCATAATCGTGATCCGGCCGGTTCTCCTTCATCTTGAAACCGGGCTTGGCGGGATCGTCGGGCAGCTTGGAGATATCGATGCTGAGCAGGATGCGCAGTTTTTCCCGCGAATACGGCTCGCGGAAGGTGTACATCTCGTCTTGGATATCGAAGCCCGCCC
The DNA here is from genome assembly GCA_903912445.1 of uncultured Lentisphaerota bacterium. Lineage (GTDB taxonomy): Bacteria > Verrucomicrobiota > Kiritimatiellia > CAIQIC01 > CAIQIC01 > DP16D-bin41. The sequence goes on along the minus strand of CAIWHP010000157.1, from coordinate 17,979 downwards.
CCTTGAAGGCGGCGTTGAGCGGACTCTGGGGATCCTCGTTGCGGACGCTGATCTTGCCAAAGGGATGCCCGGCGAAATAGCCGCCGATCAGGGCGCCATAGTCTTTCCAGTCATACGAGCAATCCGTGGCGGCGTGGCTGCCCGCCAGCCCTTTGCCGCTCGCGACAAAATCCAGCAAGCTCTTGCGCAGCCGCTCGTTGACGGTTTTGTCCGGGTCCCCAAACAGCGAGCCGGTGTTCTGCATCATCATCACCGCATCGAACTGGGCCAGGGTTTCCGGTTCGAACATATGGCGGTCGTTGCTGATGAGCGTCTCCCACGCGCCGCTCTTCTGCCCCAGCAACAGGATCGTGCGCGCGCCCAGCGGAATCGCATCGTGTTTGAAGCCGGAGTTCGCCGTGTAGACCAGTACCTTGTGAGGCTTGGCCGGCTTGACGGGGGCTGTCTCCGGCAACGCCGCGACCGTCTTGGCCAGCTCCTCCGCCTCGGGCAGCAGGAACAAGGCGCCCCTCTTCTTCAGCTCGACCGCGTTGCTCAGCGGCGGCAGCTTCTCGGTGTTCCCGGCAAAGTACAGCTCGATGGCCGTCCCCTTGTCAAAGGCGGGCAGCGCGATCGTTTCCACCGCCTGTTTTTTCGGAGTGATCGGGAAACTTTTAACAACACGTTCATCGATTTTTTTCTTTTCCATCACGCCGGTCTTGTTGTTCTTGACCTCCTTCTCGACCTGCCAGGTGGCTTTCACGGCCAGCTGGAGCGCCTGGCCCACCACGGCGTCATCAGCCAGGTAGGAGATCTGGTAGGTCAGCGGTGTGCCGGCCTTGGTGGCGTCGGCGCCCCACAGGATGATCCGGCCTTTCGGCGGAACGGCAGGGAAACCCGTCGGGGCGTTCGCCGCGCTGACGGCCGGCGCCGGCGGCTCCGCCCACGCCGTCGCGCTGAACAAGCCGATGAGAGGGATAAGCAATGCTGGGGACACTTTCATGTAGGGATTCCTTGTTCGACCTGATTAAGAAAATGGCTGGGCACGCCCACCGGGGACGCACCTTTTTTCGACCGCACCATGCTGCTGAAAAATCACGCGCGCATTCTCACGCGTCGACCGGCCAAGTCAAGCCCTGCTGCGGTTTGGCTGCGGCAGGATCAGTCGAACCATTCGTCTTTGGGATCAAAAGCCGGAAGGCAGGTGTTGACGATGTTCAGCTTGCCTACCGCGCGATGACGGCAGCCGGGCTTGATCATGATGGTGCTCATCGGTTTGACGGCGATGCTGGCGCCGTCCAGTTCCATGTGTCCGGTGCCTTCCAAGACCAGGTAAATCTCCGTCAACTTCTTGTGATAATGAACCTGGCTGTCGGTTTTGATGTTGACCAGATGGATGGTGGCCACCGGATTCTCGGGACTTGCAAAAGCCCGGCGACTGGTCCCGCAAGGACACGGCACGGACGTGATCTCATCCAGCTGGGCGACCATGTAGTTCTTTGCCGCAATGCCAGCAGCCGGCGTCTTGCCGGGGGAGTTCTGGCCGATCGTCACGCCCGTTATGATGGAACCTAGGATCAGTCCGGCCATGAAGGTGGGCAGGCGTTTCATGCGCACTCCTTTTTCATCAGTATTTATTGCCTTCCAAAAATTCCCTCACAGAAGCCAGCGGCAACCCTGCCGCGCTATTTGATCGGCGCCCCGTTGAAGATCACGGTCTTCCCCTCCAGACTGTCGTTGCCCACAAACTCGACCTTGGTGCCGGCGGGCGCCGTGCAGGTGAGCTCGAGCTTGTCGGCGGCCAGTCGCCAAGAGACGGAGACGGGGCCGCGAATCGTGGCGACGGTCCCGCGCGCCCAGGTGAGATTGCAGAGGCGCGGGCTGACCTGCACCGTTTGGCCGCCGGGCGCGGTGGGTTTGACGCCGAGGACGATGCGCGGCAAAAAATAGCTCGGCGCAGAGGACCAGGCGTGGCAATGGCTGCGCGTGGGGAAGCCGTCCCGGCCGGTGGTGCCGCTGGGGAAACTTTCCCAGACGGTGGTCGCACCCGTTTCGAGCATCGGCAGATAGTTGCGGTAAATTTCCTGCACGATGGCCTCCTCCATGCCGAGCTTTTCCATCGTTTCGAACAGATAGAGCGCCGCAAACGGCGAACCGAGCCGGACCATGCCCGGCGGCGGGTCGAGCAGGTTCTTTTTCGCATGCGGCAGGTTCGCCGGCTCAACGATGTCGTAGAGGATGGACAGGAAACTGGTGTGCTGGCAGGTCGAAGGGCTGATGCTGCCGTCACCCCGGATGCTGTCGGGATAGGCGTTCTTCTTGGCATCCCAGAGCTTGTTGACCCCGGCCACGAGCCGCTGGCGGAACGCCTTCAGCCAGGCGTTCTGCGAGGTGTCGCCGAGGACGTCCGCGGACTTGAGCGTGGCATCGATCGCGCCGATGAGGAACATGCTGTTGTGCAACACCGTCTTCTGATTCTGGTCGGCGCCCGTCCAGTCGAACATGTTCCAGAACGGCCCGCTGAAGAGGCCCTGTTCGTTCACGTAACGCTCGGCGCCCTTGAGGTTGCGGATGACCGCCGGCCAGATGTCGCGCAGGAACTGCTGGTCGCCGGTATACCAGTAATAGTCCCAGGTCGAGATGCCCCAGAGAAAACTCCACGCCGGCAGCAGCACGTCCCAGCCCGACGGCGTTTGGCAACCGGCGATGGGATAGCGCTCCAGCGATTGCGCCGTGAGCTGGATGCAGCGCCGGCCGATGTCGGTCGCGCCGAAGACAGGATAGGCCAGCAGCGCCTCGTTGCGCGCATCGCCGACCCAGTGGGTCTGTTCATAGAGCGGGCAGTCGGTGAACGTGTCCTCCATGCACAGCTTCAGCGTGCGGGTGGAAATCCGCCAGATCTCGCCGAGCCGCCCGTCGCTGCAGCTGAAGCTGCCGACGGCATCGACGGGATAGGTGGACTCGATCAGCTGGAAGTTGCGTATCCGGACCGGCGCCTTCTGGTTGCGCAGCGTGATGAAGATGAACCGCCCGGAGCGGCGCTTGAGGGAGGTGAACCGGTTGGCGCCCTCGTGCGTGATGTAGCGCAGCGCGTTGCGGTTGCTCCGCGCGAACTGGATGCGGCCGTCGGGGGTGATGTATTCGACGGCCGCCACGTCCACCACCACACCCGCGTCGGCGAGGAGGTCGAACGCCCAGTAGCCGCAGTTCTGTTCGCCGAGGTCGTAGAGCAGTTCCACATCGCCATCAGGGCTCGGCTGGACGGTCGTGAGGTCCGGTGTCTCGTGCATCAGCGCGGCGGGCGCGGTCACCAGCGCGCGGGCGTCGCCCACCACCTGGCGGTTCACAAATTGCCAGTAGCTGTCCCGTACGAACATCCGCTCCGACGGCATCAGTTCCGCGCGCGACCGCAGCCGGGCCAGAAAGTCGGCGGGCGTTTTGACCGTTTTCAGCAGCTCCTCGCTCGCCGCGTTGTAGCCTTTGAGCTGGCGCATCAACTCGCCGTCGGCCGCCTGGAACTGCTGCCGGCACAGGTCGTCCGTGGCGAGCGTGAACTCCTTGAACCGGATGAAACACCACGGATTTTCGTGCTGCGGGTCGAGGGGATTGGCGAGGCGGAAGCCCTGCGGGTTCATGAACCGCAGCGCCTTCTCTTTGTCGTGGCCGAACATGTTGCGGACAAAGGCGAGCACAAGATGCCGGCCCGGCGCGAGATCGAACTTCCCGGTTTTGCTCCGTTTGCCGTCGACCGTGAAGTTGATGTTCTCCGCCTGCAACGTGAGCTGGCAACCCTGGTCCGTTTCCAACACGGTGGCCAGGCCACAGGCGCAGCTGGCGCTATGGTTGGCCTCGATGAGGCCGGGATTGACCAGACGCGCCGCCGGCAGGCAGAAATCCAGCCCGTCGCACTTCACCACTTTCGCGTCGAGGAACGCCCGCAGCGCGAACGGTTGCCGCGTCATCAGCGCCACGTCCCGCGCCTGGAGATCCTTCCACGGCCCCGCATCGGCGGCAAACAGCTCGCGCGCCTTGCCGAACCGCAGCGGCTCCTCCAGCCGCGCATCGTACAGCTCGGCGGGCTCCATCTGGATGCTCACCTTCGGGGTGTTCCGGATCAGCGCCCGCAGCTCGGCCACCTCCCACGAGCGGTCGGTGACGATGGTCTCGGTCCGGCCGTTGCCGAGCGTGACATCGAGCTGGGCGAGCAGCCCCGCCTGCTTGGGCACATGATGAAAATCGCCGCAGCCGGCGTAACGGGCGATGACGCGGATTTCGTTGAGGCCGGGCCGGAGATGCGCGGTCACATCGAACGCGTCGTACTGGAAATGCTCCGGCCAGCTCCGGCACGGCCCGTCGTTGACCCACTGGCCGTTGATGAACAGCCGGTAGAACGTGTCCGCCGTGATCCGCATCTGAGCCCGTTGCGCCCCTTCCAACCGCACCATTTTGCGTGCGACGATGGTCTGGTTGTAGACGTTGTAGTCCGGCTGCTCCTGCCAGATCCATTTCGCCGTCAGCGGCGCCTCCGCGAGCGCAGCGACCTGGAGCGCAGCCAAGGCGAGACCCACGGCCACGTGACGCCCAACCGCAGTAGTTCCAACGTGCAAAGTCTTCATGGCATTCCTACCTTTGTCTGGCCCTGAAATCACCCGAGTGCGCCCGCCGGATACGCGCCGCTTTTCGACAGCACGATGACATCGAAAACCATGCGCGCAGTTTGCTGGGCCGCCCCGCAAAAGCAAATCCTTTTCGGGACGAAATCTGCGCGCGAGCGCGTGGGCCGGTGACGGTCCGACGCACTTTGGGCGCAGCAAGACTGCGCCCCTACTATGATGACAAGCTTCAACGCGGAGGAACTTCTTCAGCTTTTCAGGCGGGCTTCGAGGTCGGCCAGCGGCACATCCTGCTGCGCGCCGTCGGCGAGATTCTTGAGGGCGGCGGTGCCGGCGGCGAGTTCGTTGTCGCCGCGGATGACGACCCACTTGGCGCCGGATCTGTTCGCGGCGCGCATCTGCGCCTTCATGCTGCGCGCGCCCAGTTCCATCCCGCAGGCGATCCCGGCGCAGCGGAACTGTTTCGCCAGCTGGAGGTTCGCCTCGCGCGCGATGTCGCCCAGCGCGACGAGCCAGGCGCCGGTCTGCGGCGCGGCGGCGGCGAGCGCGGGATTGTCCTGCTGGACGGCCATGATCGCGCGTTCGAGGCCGATGGCAAAGCCGACGCCTTGGAAGGTCTTGTCGCCAAGCGCCACCTGGTAGCGCCCCCCCCCGGCGAGCGCGTCCTGCGCGCCGAGCGCGCCGTGGCGGATCTCCCAGACGGTGTGGACGTAGTAGTCGAGGCCGCGCACGAGCCGCGGGTTGACCTTGGCGTTGATGCCCAGCTTGCCGAGCAGGCGCAGGACGTCATCGAGATATTTCCGCGAGGCCTCGCCCATGAACTGCGTGGTGGGCGGGAAGTTGGCGACGATCTGCTGGCAGGATTCCTTCTTGCAGTCGAGCAAGCGCAGGATGTTCGTCTCAAAGCGCCGCTGGCAATCCTCGCACAGCGCGCCGAGGTGCGGGCGCGCGGCGTCGGCGAGCCCCTGCGTGACGGCGGCGCGGTCTTCCGGCATGCCGCGCGTGTTCAAGTCGAGCGTATGTCCGCTCAAGCCCCACGCCTCGAACAGCCGGAGCTGGAGCGCGATCACCTCGGCGTCGGCGGCGGGATTCGGAGCGCCGAAGGCCTCGACGCCAAGCTGGTGGAACTGGCGCTTGCGCCCGGCCTGCGGGCGTTCGCTGCGGAACATCGGGCCGACATAGTAAAGCCGGGCGTCGTCGCCCTCGGCGCCAAGGCCGGCGACGTGGCGGATGACGCTGGCGGTCCCCTCGGGCCGGAGCGTCAGGCTGCGCCCGCCGCGGTCGGCGAAGGTATACATTTCCTTCTGCACGACGTCGGTGGTGTCACCGAGCGAGCGGGTGAAGAGATGGGTGTATTCCAGCAGCGGCGTGCGGACCTCGGTGAAGCCCCAGAGGCGCATCACCTCGCGCGCGGCGTGCTCAAGCCGCTGCCAGAGGGAAATCTCCGGCGCGGCCAGATCGGACATCCCTTGGATGGGTTGAAAAACAGCAGAGTCCATGCGGAGGCGAGGCTCAGCCCGTCACTTTCTTTTTCATGATGCGTCCGGGCTTGAACTTCACCACTTTGCGCGCCGGGATCGTCACGGTGTTCTGCGGTTTCTTCGGATTCCGGCCGATGCGCGCCTTGCGCGTCTTGATGGTGAACACGCCGAAGTTGCGGAACTCGACGTGATTGCCCTTGGCGAGCGCCTCGACAATATAATCGAGGGATTTCTGCAGGACTGCAAAGACATCCTGCTGAATGAGACCGGTCTCCTCGGCAATCCGTATCACCAAGTCACGTTTCGTCAATGTCATTACCGCGCTTCCTTTCTCACCCCTGCCACACGTAATTTCGGGGCGATTGTAAGGCCCAGCCGCAGAGCGTCAAGCGCAAAGCGCGAATAATTTCCAACGTAAAGCAGTCCCCCGGAGCGGGAAAAAGGGCCTCCCGGCATGCTGAAAACAGGACCAGGGTTGGCGCCGATGTGCGCGGGCCCTGCCCTTCCACGGACAGGGCGGAGGAACTTCCCGCGACACTCGTCACTCGCCACCGTCACGCGCCTCTCCCGGCCGGTTCCAAGCCTTGGAAGAAACAGCTTGCGCTTTTTCCAAACCTTGGAAAACTCTGCGTCCGTCGTGACCACATCTATAGGAACCATCATGAAACACACTTGGCTGGCCGGTTTATTGATCCTTGCGGGCCTGGGCGCCCCGGCGGCGCTGCCGCCGGAGATCGAAAACGCGCAATGCCTCGGCATCAACAAGGAGCCGGCGCACGCGACGCTGATGCCCTACCCCAACCTCCAGCAGGCGCTCGCGGCCAAGCGCATGGATTCCTCGTTCTGCCGCCTGCTCAACGGCCCGTGGAAATTCAACTGGGTCAAGCATCCCGACGAGCGGCCGCTCGATTTCTACAAGCCCTCCTTCGACGTCAGCGGTTGGAAGGACATTCCCGTCCCCTCGTGCTGGCAGGTGCTCGGCTACGGCACGCCCTACTACAAGAACATGGGCTACATCATCAAGAAGGACTGGCCGCGCGTGATGACCGAGCCGCCGAAGGATTACACCGCGTTCGTCGAGCGCAATCCCGTCGGCAGCTACCGCCGCGACTTCGAGCTGCCCGCGGACTGGAGCGGCCGCCGCGTCTTCCTCGCGTTCAACGGCGTGGATAGCGCGTTCTTCGTCTGGGTCAACGGCGTGCAGGTGGGCTACAGCGTCAACAGCCGCAACCTCGCGGAGTTCGACGTGACGAAGTTCGTGAAGCCCGGCCAGAACATGGTCGCCGTGGAGGTCTACCGCTTCAGCGCGGGCACCTATCTCGAAGACCAGGACATGTGGCGGCTCTCCGGCATCTTCCGCGACTGCTACGTCTGGTGCGCACCGCAGGTCCACATCCGCGACTTCTTTGCGCTGCCGGACCTCGACGCGCAGTATAAGGACGCAACGCTGACCGTGACGGCGAAGGTGAAGAACTATGGCGACAAGGCGGTGAAGCCCCATCTCATCGCCGCCGCCTTGTTTGACAAGCAGGGGAAAAGCGTTGCGAAGGCCGGCGCCCCGGCTGTGACCAAAGCGCTCGCGCCCGGCGCCGAGGAGGTGGTCACGCTCAGCTTCCCGGTGGCCAACCCCGCCAAGTGGACGGCAGAAACTCCGACGCTTTACACCTTGGCCATGAATCTGGATGAACAGGGCGAGCCCGGCATCACCTATGACCGCGTCGCCTCCGAGTTCCTTTCCACCCGCATCGGCTTCCGCAAGGTGGAGATCAAGGGCCGCGTCTACATGATCAACGGCGTGCCCGTGAAGCTCAAGGGCGCGAACCGCCACGAGATGGAACCCGACACCGGCCATACCGTCAGCGAGGCGCGCATGATCCGCGACCTCGAGGTGCTCAAGCAGGGCAACTGCAACCACGTCCGCACCTGCCACTATTCCGACGACCCGCGCTGGTACGAGCTGTGCGACGAGTGGGGCATCTACCTTTGCGCCGAAGCGAACGTGGAGAGCCACGGCTATGGCTACGGCCCGGACAGCCTCTCGCATCCGAAGGAGTGGGAGGCCGCCCACGTGGACCGCAACGTGGCCAACGTGGAGAACTTCAAAAACCACGCCTCGGTCGTCATGTGGTCGCTCGGCAACGAGGCCGGCAGCGGGCCGAACTTCCACGCCGCGCTCAAGGCAATCAAGGCGCTGGACACCTCCCGCCCGACGCACTACGAGCGCTTCGGCGATGGCGCGGGCAATCCCGCCGACGTGGACAGCCACATGTACACCCACTGGACGCAGGTCGAGAAGATCGCGCAGAACGAGAAGCTCACCAAGCCGTTCTACATGTGCGAATACGCCCACGCGATGAACAACTCGATGGGCTCGATCGGCGAATATAACGACGTCTTCGACAAGTATCCCGCGCTCATGGGCGGCGCGATCTGGGAGTGGCAGGACCAGGGCCTCTGGAACAAGCGCGACCCGAACCACGTCTACCTCGCCTACGGCGGCGGCTTCGGCGAGGTGCCCAACGATCACTACTTCATCCACAAAGGCGTCGTCTTTGCCGACCGCTCGCCCAAGCCGCACTACCCCGAGATGAAGAAGGCCTACCAGTGGATCGCCATCGAGGCCGACGACCTCGCCGCCGGCAAGATCAAAATCCGCAACAAGTTCGCGTTCATCCCGCTCTCCGGCTTCACCGCGGACTGGACGGTAACCGGCGACAGCGAACAGATCGGCAGCGGCAAGCTGCCTGCGCTCGACCTCGCGCCGGGCAAGGAGCAGGGTTTGCAGATCGCGCTGCCGGCGATTGTCGCGAAACCCGGCGTGGAATATTTCCTCCGCGTCTCGTTCAAGCTCGCGATGGATGAACTGTGGGCCAAGGCCGGGCACGAAGTCGCGTGGCAGCAGTTCAAGCTGCCCGCCGCCGCGCCCGCGCCGGTCGCCGATGTGGCCGCGATGAAACCGCTGACGGTGAACAACGACAAACAGGGTCTCACGATCAGTGGCGACGGCTTTGCGGTGAAGTTCGACAAAGCGAGCGGCATCATCAGCGCGCTCGAACGCGATGGGCGGAATCTGCTCGCCGCCGAGGGCGGGCCGCAACTGCATCTCTGGCGCGCGGCGCATCGCACCGACGACATGTGGGCGTTCAACGAATGGAAACGCTACGGCCTCGTCGAGCCGACCTGGAAGGCGCCGATCGCCAGTTTCCAGCAGCCCGCGCCCCATACCGTGCGCGTCTCCGTCACGCGCGAACTCAATAGCGTCGGCAACTTCCGCCTGAGCCACACCGCCGCCTATACGATCTACGGCGATGGTTCCATCGCCGTGGATAACTGCGTGCTCCCGCAGGGCAAGAAGATCCCGTTCGCCCGCCTCGGCGTGCGCCTGCTGCTCGACCAGAAGCTCGACCAGTTCGCCTGCCTCGGCCGCGGACCGATGGAAAACTACGCCGACCGCAAGCGCGGCTCCGACATGGGCCTGTTCACCAGCACCGTCCGCGGCAACATGACGCCCTACGCCAAGCCGATGGAAAACGGCAACCACGAAGACGTCCGCTGGGCCGCGGTCACCGGCCAGGGCCTGCCCGGCCTGCTGGCGCAGGCCGATGGTGGCGGCGTGTTGCAGGCGAGCGTGCTGCCCTACACCGATGAGCAGATGGATCCGGTCGAGTACACGATTGATCTCCCGCCGAGCAAGGCGAGCGTGCTCGTGATCGGCACGCGCACCACCGGCGTCGGCTCCAACGGTTGCGGCCCGCGCCCGGCCGATGAATACATCGTGTGGTCGCAGCCGGAAACGTTCAGCTATGTGCTGCGCCTGCTGCCTGCGGGCGCCGACGTGCGCACGCTCGGCCGCGTGCAAGCGCCCGCCAACCGCGTGCAGCCCGTGCTCGCCACGCGCGACTGGGACGGCAAGATCACGCTGACCTGCGCGACGCCCGGCGCGAAGCTCCAGTATCAACTACCCGGCGGCCACCTGCTGTCCTATGCCGAACCCTTCGCCGCGCCGGACGCCAAGAAGCTCGTCATCAACGCCAGCGTCGCCGGTATGACCGACTTCGTCGGCGAGGTCGTGCTCGCTCCACTCGACCCGCGCGCGCGCTGGAAAGTCACCGCCAGCAGCTTCGAAAAAGGCGAAGGCGACCCCGCCAATGCCATCGATGGACAGAGCGGCACCTTCTGGCACTCGCGTTGGTCTGGCACCGTCGCCATGCACCCGCACTGGCTCAAGATTGACCTCGGCAAGAGCCTGAACATCGCGGCCATCACCTATCTCCCACGCCAAGGCGGCAACTCCAACGGCCGCGTGAAGAACTACGAACTCTACCTCAGCACCGACGGCAAGCAGTGGGGCCAACCGATCGCCAAGGGCGCCTTCAAGGGCAAGGACAAGGAAGAAACCATCAAGCTCGCCAAGCCCGCCACCGCCCGCTACCTCAAACTCGTCGCCTTGAGCGAAACCGCCGGCCAGAAATACGCCTCCGTTGCAGAGCTGGATGTGGTGGAGGCGAAACAGGCAGAATCGCGAGCCGAACGTCATCAAGCAGAGGCAGGTATTTTTTCGGACTAAATTATTGGGCGAAAAACGAGGTGCACCCGCAGGTTTCCCGTAGCCGCGTTCCTGAGAATGCGGCTACAGGGGCACCTGTTTTGGAGGGATTCTTTCTCTGCGGTCTTCCGGCTTCGTCCCAGCGCTTCGCCAAGACATGCTGCTCGCCGACGGCGGTCGCAGACCGCCACTGCAGAAGAGCCCCTGCTGCGTAGCCGCGGACGTGAGTCCGCGGTTTCGGCCATCCTCCGCGTTCTCACGAACGCGGCTACACGGAATGCGGCGTTCGTCTGGGCTTGACCTGCCGGAGCCGCCGGCGAACCCAGCCCCTTCGACGTTGGATGCTTACCCCGGCGGAGCGCCTTGGCGAAGCCGGGTTCGCTGTTGGGCGTTCGATGTTCGCGCTCTTCCTTCCGCAGCCTCGCTTGCCGGGGACGGAGGCGGGGTGTAGGGTGGCGGTCGTCTTGGCGGTGGTGGCAGCCAGTCGGGGACGGCAGGAGAATCTATGCGCATGAAAACTTGGCTCTGCGGTGCGGCGGTGTGGGGGCTGCTCGCGAGCGGCCCGGCTTGGGCCGCGGACCCCGCGCCTGCCGGGTCCTTCGATCTGCGCAACTGGAAGCTGCAGATCCCCGGCCCCATCGATATCAAAAAGCTCCAAGGCTATTCCTCCGGTTATTTCCATCTGAATGCGGCCAAGGAAATGTGTTTCTGCCTCGATGCCGCCGAAAAGGGCACGACGCCGAGCGCGCACTATGTCCGTTCGGAACTGCGCCATCTGCCGAACTGGAAGATCGAGACGGAACACTCGCTCTCGGGCGAGTTTCGCGTTGCGTCCAAGCTCACCCCGGACAAGGTGACCACGATGCAGATCCACGGCATCACGGAACAGGGCGCGGACGCTCCGCCGCTGTTACGCATCGCCGTCAACAAGGGCGACCTGGTGGCTGTCATCAAGATTGACGCCGAGGGCGACAAGGTTGAGATGGTCGTCCTAAAGAAGCAGTTGGGAGCCGGGTTCGTGAAGGTGGACATCGTCGTCAAACAAAAGCAGCTGAGCATCGCCGTGGACCATGCGCCGAAAGTGACCCGGAGCCTCGCGTTCTGGAAGTTCAACAATTACTTCAAAGCCGGATGTTATCCACAGGCCACCCAGGGGACCGCGGAAGTGGTGTTCCGCAGCTTGCGCGTGGAATGACGCCTCCATGACTGTGATGAATCCAGAAAAAAGAGCGCCCGGCTGGCAGGTGCGCTGCACGCGCTGCGGCTTCACAGAGCCGTGGGCAAGTATGGCATCAGTCGCGGCGCCACCGCGTGGAAGAAATACACCTTCGGGAAGTGCGCGAACTGCCGGCGCTTCGGCTTCCACGCGATCGAGAAGCGCCGGGATGCGAACGTAGAACAACCGCACCGTCCCAGCGGACTAGTCCCAAGCTATCGCTCATGCTCCGTTTGGAGGGCGGCGTGTCACGCCGCCGCGCATCAGCAGTCACGGCGCGGCAACGCCGCGCCCTCCACCGATGGGCAGGTTATACCCCTGCTCGTCGGGCTTTGCGGATGGCACCCTTTGCCGCCGTTTTCATCCATTACCCGGCTGACCTCTGACTTCTGACCGCTGATCTCTTTCCCTGGCGCTTCACTTTCCGGGCGAGGCCGGAAGCAGGGCGCGATACATGAAGCGGTCGTCGGGGGCGGAATCGCCATGCAGGGTGAAGTCGGTCGCTTCGCCGGTCTGCTGGATGTTGTCGGCCCACTTGAAGCGGAGCTCCGCGGGCAGGCTGCGGAGCCCAAGCGCGACGCGGGGGATGGCCAGCTCGATCTCTTTCTCGCCAAAGGCGCACGGGATGTCGGAGACGCGGCTCCAGCGATAGCCGCCCGTGCTTTTCTCCAGCGTGGTCCAGCCCTGCTTCGCACCGCCGCGGCCCACAACAAAATCGAACCCAAGCCAGCCGGTATCGGCGCGGCCGTCGGCGTCGATGAAGAGCAGCATCCAGTTCGGATCGGTGGCCGGTGTGAGCTTGGCGGCGGTGCGGATATGGAAGCCGACGTTCGCGGCGTCCACGCTGACCTGGGCGGCGACGAGGTCGTTGCGTCCGGTCAGGTTGGTGTAGGCGCCACTGCTGCCGATGCCGGGGCAGGCGCGGGACAAGGTATCGCCCGGCGGGTCACGGAACTCGGGCTGTACCTTCGTCCAGTCGTCGAAGCGCCCGTCGATGGCGAGGGGCTGCGGCTGGACGGGCGGCACCGGCCTGGCGCCCTTGTAACGGCGGATGTTGGCGACGAGCTGGTAATAGTAGTTATCGCCGTGACCGCCGAGCATCGGCTCGATGTCGCGGCTGAACTGCTGGTCATACTGGTCCACGAAGGTCAGCACCCCACCGCGGTCAAAGCGGCCGGCGATCCACTCGTTCCAGCCGGTGACCATGACGAACGGCGGATCGAGCTGGAGGGCGCGCCGCCACTGCTCCTCGCAGTTCGCGCCGCGGTCGAGCGCGGCGCGCGCGGCGTCCTGTTTCCCGTCGTGGAAGCCGCGGCCGCGCGCGTTGCCGTCGCTCATGTTGGTCACCTTGCCATCGCTCGCGCGCAGATTCTGGGCAACGGAGACATTGACCTGCTCCGGCTTCTGCGGATCGGTGGTGAAGCCATAGGGCTGTGGATAGGTGGCTTCCCAGTGCCAGGCATCCTTCGTGTTGACCAAGGTGAAGGGCCAGTGGGCGGTGCGGAGCGTGAAGAAGGCCTTCAGTTCGGGGTCGGCCTCCTTGGGATCGCAGATCAACAGCGGCTTGCCCTGCCACTGGAACCAGAGCCCGCGGTGGAGGCCGGGCTTGTAGAGCGCCTCGAAAATTTTCCGCGCCGTCGCGCCTGCCTTGGTGTTGACCATGAAGGAAATTTGCGGCGCGCGGACGCCGTCGCGCCGCGCCTGCTCGAAGACCGCGCAGAGCCTGAGGAATTCCTCGCGATAGATCGCCGCGTTGGTCGTGTCGAAAATCAGCGTATCCACGCCGGCATGGGCCAGCAGCTGCGCATGCTTGCGCAGCACCCAGGCGTCGTCGTTGCGGTAGTAGCCGAAGAGCGGCTCGCCCCAATAGTGCGGGACGCCCGGCGGCCCCCACCCCGCGCCGGCCGGCTTGCGCAGCGCGTCGGGACGGGCGGTCAGAATTTTGCTGACGTCGAACGGCCCGTACTTCGCGAAGCTTTGATGCCAGAGGAAATAAAAGATGCCGACGGTACGGCCCGGCTTCGGCGCCCCGACCTGTTCCGCCGCGGGCAGCGCCCGCCCGAGCGCATCGGTCGCGGCCCAGGTATCGGCCAGCAGATCGCCCTGCGCGCATGCCGTACCGGCGACGAACGCCACGAACCACCCCCACACGGAGATCGAAATTTTCATGAGTCCATCTACGGGCAGCCGCGGAGCGAGTCAAGCGGATTACTGAACAACTTAACCACAGAGATCCCTGAGATTTTGCGAGGATCACAGAGGAGCTTCCGTGACCGCCTTCTACCTCTGCGAACTCTGTGGTCAGCTTTGGCAGCGCTTGACACTGCGGCGCGCGTGCCGGAGATTCGCGCCATGCACATCGAAACCATGGCGGTCGGACCCTACGAGGTGAACTGTTACATCGTCAGCGCCACGGGCGGTGCGGAGGCGGTGGTGATCGATCCGGGCGCGGAGGCCGAGGCCATCACGCAGTACCTGCGCGTGGCGCGGCTCAAGCCCGCCGCCTACCTGCTGACACACGGCCACGCCGACCATATCGGCGGACTGGAGCAGCTGCTCGCGGCCTTCCCCGCTCCGGTCTATATGCAGGCGGAGGAACAGCGCTGGGCGTTCAGTCCGCGCAACTCCATACCCCCCTTCTATTTCCCCCCCAGCAAACCACCGACAGATCTGCGCGCGATCCATGACGGCGAGGACGTGAGCCTGGCGGGCATCACCTTCCGCGTCATCGCCACGCCCGGCCACACGCCCGGCGGCGTCTGCTATTACGTGGAGCAGGAACAGGCGCTGTTCAGCGGCGATACGCTCTTTCAGGGCTCGGTGGGCCGCACGGATCTGCCCGGCGGCGATGGCCGCGTGCTGGCACAGTCGCTGAAGAAGCTGGCGCTGCTCCCGCCCACGACATGCGTCTATCCCGGCCACGGCCCGGACAGCACCATTGCCGACGAACAGCGTGGCAACATCTACTTCCGCGCCCCCGCGGTCTTGCAGACGTAACCGCGAAGGCCCCAAGTCGCAAAGCTGACCTTTGGTGTCGGCGTGCCTGGGTGGTGAGAATTCCAAGCCTTGAAAAACCGGAACGCTCCGGTTTCCAATCCTTGGAAAACCGCGGCGCAGATCAGGTGCGGTCGGAGAGAATTTTGACGCCGCGGCGATGGAAGGTGGGCACATCGAGATCTTCGCCGCCGTGGAGGGTCGGCTCGACCTTGTCGAAGCGGCCGCGGTCGCGTTTCTCGAAGATCAGTTCCTTCTGCGCCAGTTCCGCGGTCGCGGCCGCGGCGGAAGCCGCCTGCTCCGGCGTGGCGGGCACCGCGGCGGGAACCGCGGCCGGTGCTTCGGCAGGCGCGGCGCTGGGCTGGCCGATCATCGGCTTGGCGGCAACCCAGTGCTCGGCGGCGAGCACGGTGACCGTGAGCCGGCCCTGCCAATCGTCGTCGATGGTGGCGCCCATGAAAATTTTCGCATCGCGCCGCGCGACCTTCTGGATGTTGCTCATCACCTGCTGCACGTCGAGCAGGGCGAGGTCGGGGCCGCCGAGGATGTTGAGGAGAAACGCGTCGGCCTGCGCGATGACGTTGCCGTGATCCAGCAGCGGGCTGGCGAGCAGCGCCTGGGTGGCCTGCTTCGCCTTGTCGGGGCCGGAGCCCTCGGCATAGCCGAAGGAGCACGCGCCGCCGCTGTTCTCGACGAGGTTCTTGAGGTCGGAAAAATTCAGGCGGATGAGGCCGGTCTCGGTCAGCAGCTTCCAGATGCCGATGACGGCCATGCTGATCATGTGGTCAGAGGCGTCGAACGCGGACTTGAGCGTGGCCTGGTCCGGGACGATCTCGAGCAGCCGCTGGTTGGGCATGCAGATGGTGGCATCGGAGTGCATGCGCAGCTGCCGCAGGGCCTCCTGCGCGGCATCCTTGTCGCGGTTGGCCTCGAAGTCGAAGGGGGTGGAGGCGAAGCAGATGGTCAGCGCGCCCTGCTCGTGGGCGATGCGCGCGACCACCGGCGCCGCGCCGCTGCCGGTGCCGCCGCCGAGGGTGGTGATGACGAACACGAGGTCCATCCCCTCCACGAGGTTGCGCAGCTTGTTCTCCTCGTCCTCGGCCGCAATCTTGCCGATCGCGGCATCGCCGCCCGCGCCGAAGCCGCGCGTCAGGGCGCGGCCGATGGAGAGCTGGACGGGCAGGCCGGTTTCCCGCAGCGCCTGGTCGTCGGAGTCCACGGCGACGACGGTCGGGCCCTGGTCCAAGAGGGTGGCCACATGGCGTGCGGCGCGGCAGCCGCCGCCGCCGACGCCTACCACCAGCAGGCGGTAGGGTGCGGCCGGGGCCGCTCCGCCATCACTATCCATCAAGCGTAAATTTGCACTCATGATCACATCCCGAATAGGCCGCGGATCCATCCGCCCAAACCGCCGCGGGACGGCCTGGACCTGGCCGCGTAGCGCAGCATGCCGACGACGGCGGCACACTCCGGCTGCTCCATCACCGCTGTCATGCCGCTGACCTCGCGCGGCTTGCCGATGCGGCAGGGCAATCCGAAAATCTTCTCGGCGAGCTGGTCCACTTTCTTGAGGCGCGCGCCGCCGCCGGTGAGCACGACGCCGCTGCCGAGCTTGGAGATCAGCTTGTTCTGCCGGATCTGCTCGCGCACCAGCACGAGCGTCTCCTCGATGCGGAGGTGGGCGATCGTCTGCAGGTCCGCGAGCCGGACCTGGCGCGGCGGCTGGCCGGTGCCGGGGCTGGCGGTGACCGACTGGTTGCGCGCCGCGTAGTCCGGCATGGCGGTGCCAAATTCCAGCTTCAGCCGTTCGGCCTCGGCCAGGGGCAGGCGCAGCCCGAACGCGAGGTCGTTGCTGATGTGGTCGCCGCCGACGGCGAACGCGCCGGCATCGGCGAGCCGTTCCTCGGCATAGGCCACGAAATCCGTCGTGCCGCCGCCTAGGTCGATCAGCAGCGCGCCGTTGTTCTTCTCCGCCGGCGTCAGCACCGCGAGGGCCGCACAGAGCCCGCTGAAGGCGACGTCGGCCACGTCCACCTGCGCGCTGCGGACGACCTTGACGATGTTACGCATCGCGTTGCACTGGCCGTGGACGATCAGCATGTCCACCGCGAGCTTCGTACCCTCAAGGCCCTCGGGGTTGACCACCGGGAGGTTCTCGTCCACGAGGTAGCGCTGCAAGATCGTGTGCAGGACCTCGTGCCCGGTCGGCAGGCTGACCGCGCGCGCCATCTTCTCGGCGTTCTCGATTTCCACCGCGGTGATCTCGCCGTCGTCGTTGAGCACCGGCGCCGTGCCGCGGTTGACGCGGCTGCGGATGTGGCCGCCCGAGACGAGCAGGTGCACGGCGTTGATCGTCACGTGGCTGTTGTCCTCGGCCTTCTGCAAGGCCTCGCGGACGCAGGAGAGCGCGTTGTCGAAGTCGGTGATCTCGCCCTTGCGCACGCCGCGCGAGGGGCACTCGCCGACGCCGCTGACGATGAGCTGCCCTTCCTCGGTCAGTTCGCCGACGAGGGCGCGCACGGTCGCGGTGCCGATTTCCAAGGCCACAATGGGAGGCAGGCTCATCATCTCCTCCTTACGGCACCAGCGTCGGCGGCGGTTGCGCCAGTTGGACGGGCACGCTGTTGCGCAGCGAGCAGTCGATGAACCGGGCCGTCTGCCGCCGTTCCGCAAGGGTCTTCTTGGCGGCCGCCAGGTCGCGCAGGTGGCCCGCGAGGTCCAGGCGCGCCAAGGCCACTTCTTCGCCGCTGGCCAGGTGCAGCTCCAGGTTTTCGTCGTCCGCGGCCTTGAGCTGCACGCGCAGCACGTCGCAGATGCGTTGCGTCTCGCAGATGTCGAGCGCGTTCAACGCGTCGAGGATCTTCATATCGGCAACCTGCATCCCCGGCTTCAGGCCCGGGACGCGGCCACCGACAATCACCGGCAGCCGCGTCACCGCCGCGCGCGGCGCGAGCACATAGCCGTCGCGGTCCACCGGCAGGCTCACCTTGTCGGTGACCAGCAGCGCGACGGGCGCGCGCTCGCCGACGCGCACGATGAGCGTGTCCGGCAGCTGCCGCCGGACCTCCACGGCGCGGACGCCGGGCAGCATCATCAGCTCGTCGTGGATCTTCGACAGGCTGACGGCGAACAGGTTGCCGCCGGCGTTCA
>CAIWHP010000156.1 GCA_903912445.1 uncultured Lentisphaerota bacterium | reverse complement strand
GGAAATCAGGAAGGCAGGGAATAAGCGTAGGAAATCCGACGTGGTTCCGGGTGAAGGCTGCGACGGAGCGTGGCCCTCCATTTTGGGGGTTGGATATTGTTTGGAGGGACGCGCTCCGTCACGTCCGTTCCAGCTTTTCTGCTGCTGTAGCGGCAGCCTGCAACCATCGTCGTCCGCCGCTAAAGTTTCCGAGCATTGGAAACGGAACGAGTCGTTTTCCCAAGGTTTGGAAAACTCCACGCACCTGCATTGACGCTGGCTAGGGTCGACCTCTATCATCGCGCCATGAAACCAATCATCCTTTCGGTCCTGGCCCTGTGCTGCGTGCTGGCGGCTGCCCGCGCCGACGAGGTGGTGCTGTCTGACCAGACCAACGTGGCGTGGTGGGGCGGCGTGGTGACGCACGGCCATGCGATGCCGATGACAAACGGCTACTCGGCCAACCTCGCGGCCAACAACTACGGCAACCAGACCCAGCCGCTGCTGCTCTCCAGCCGCGGCGATGTGATCTGGTGCACAGAGCCGATCGCCTACGCGCTGAAGGATAACGCCCTGCGGGTGACGTCCAAGTCCGGCAAGGTGGAACACGCCCGCGGCGGCGACACGCTGCGCGAAGCGTGCAAGCTGGCGCGGGAGAAATATTTCCCGCCGTCCGGCCAGCTGCCCGACGAGGCGCTCTTCGCGCATCCGCAGTACAACACCTGGATCGAGCTGATGTACGACCAGAACCAGCGCGACGTGCTGAAGTATGCGCACGCCATCGTGGCCAACGGCTTCGAGCCGGGCGTGCTGATGATCGACGACAACTGGCAGGAGGATTACGGCAAGTGGACCTTCCATCCGGGCCGCTTCCCGGACCCGAAGGCGATGATGAAGGAACTCCACGGCATGGGCTTCAAGGTGATGGTCTGGGTGTGCCCATTCGTCAGCCCCGACAGCGATGTCTACCGCGCACTGGCCAAGCAGCAGGCGTTCCTCAAGGACAAGTCCGGCCAGCCCGCAATGGTGCGCTGGTGGAACGGCGCGAGCGCGCTGCTGGATTTCACGCGGCCCGCGGCAGTGGAGTGGTTCAAGGGGCGCCTCGAAGTTTTGCATAGCGAGTACGGCGTAGATGGGTTCAAGTTCGATGCCGGCGACGCGACCTTCTATCCGGGCCTGCTCGCCTCCAAGGACGTGAATCCCAACGAGCACTCCCGGCTGTTCGGACAGTTCGGCCTGCTCTATCCGCTCAACGAATATCGCGCCATGTGGCAAATGGGCGGCGCGCCCCTGGCCGAGCGGCTACGCGACAAGGCGCATAACTGGAACGATCTCCACAAGCTGATCCCCGACATTCTCCTGCAGGGCCTGATCGGCTACAGCTTCACCTGCCCCGACCTGATCGGCGGCGGCGAATTCACCTCGTTCCTCGACGGCGCGAAAATCGACCAGGAGCTGATCGTGCGCTCCGCCTTCTGCCACGCGCTGATGCCGATGATGCAGTTCTCCGTCGCGCCGTGGCGCGTGCTGGGGCCGGAACAACTGGCGGCCTGCAAGAAGGCCACCGCGCTGCGCGCACAATATCTGCCCACCATCCTGAAGCTCGCCCACCATGCGGCCAAGACCGGCGAGCCGATCGTGCGCTCGATGGAGTACGTCTTCCCGCAGCAAGGCTACGCCGCCATCAAAGACCAGTTCCTGCTGGGCGACGACATCCTCGTGGCGCCAGCGCTGGAAAAAGGCATGACCTCGCGCCCAGTCCAAATCCCGCCGGGCACCTGGGTGGACAGCCAAGGCAAGCGCATCACCGGCCCGGCCACGATCAGCGCCAGCGCCGCGCTGGATGAACTGCCGATCTTCGTGCGGAAGTAATAGCCTCCACGAAATGACACGGCCAGCGTGCTCCGACTAACTGGGAGCGGCGGCATTCTTGCCACCGTTATCAGTCGGTAAGGTTTCCTGCTTCTGTGCGGTTCCGCCAGAGGCGTCGCCCTACCCTCAACGCCGCGAGCGACATCAAACTCCAGATGGCATGCCTGCCCTTCTGTGCTCCGCATTCTGACGAATGCGGCTACTAGAGGTAGGGACGGCGCGCCGCGCCGTCCGCTCCTTCTGTAGCGGCGGACTGTGGCCGCCGCTACAGATCGCCGGGTCAGTGACCCGGTCTACTAAGCACAATCACCGAGACCTGTATGCCGAATCTCCGACTCGGCGGCTGACAAAAGCAAACGGCCAGTTTCCCATTGTTGGAAAACCGGCCGCTCACTTTTCCAAGCCTTGGAAGAAACAGTGTTCTACTTTTCCAAGGTTTGGAACCGCTGCTTATTCCACGTCGGTGCGGAACGGGGTCGCGGGCAGGCCGGCCTTGTTGAACAGGTTGACCTCCGGCACGTTCGCCCAGCCAAAGCGCACGGCGGAGGGCGCTTTCACTTCGGCGCTGCTGACGACAACGGTATCGCCCTCGATCACCGCCGTAGCCGGTACGAATTTCTTGCCTGCCCCGGCGGAGTCCTTCGACGAAGCCGGGTCGGCGCCGGCGACGGTGAAGCCCTTGAGCGCGCCATCCTTGGCGACGAGGCCGCCGCCGAGGTGGTCGAAGCTCAGCACGGCCTTGCCGCCCTTGATCTTCAGCTTGCTGAACACCGGCCCGGAGAATTCGATCTTCTCGCCGTAGGTCAGCGCGCGGGCCGCGAGCGCGAGGCGGCCGCCGACGGGCTCCTTGGCGGTGGGATGGATGTCCGCGGCATCGCCGTGGTCGGTGATGACGGCCATCGCGGTGTTCGGCGTCTTCTGCCACGAGATGAGTTGCGCCTCGCGAATCTCCGGCGGCTGGCCGCTGTAGGGCGCAATCTGGACGAAGAAGAACGGGAAGTCGCCGAGTTTCCACGTCTGGCGCCAGTTGGCGATCATCGCCGGGAAGAGCGTCTGATATTCCTTCGCGCGGCCGGCATTCGACTCGCCCTGGTACCAGATGGCGCCGCGGATCGCGAACGGCTGCAACGGGGCTAGCATCGCGTTGAACAGCACGCTCGGCCGGTTCTTCGTAGTGCGCGGATCGTCCGGCTGGCGCGGCGCGTTCGGCGGCTTCGTGCCCGCGGCCTTCGCCTTGGCGACCGCCACTTTGTAGTTGGCCTTGGCCCTCTCGAAATTCACCTTGGCCTTCTCGGGGTCATAGCCCTTGATGCTCGCCTCGTAGCGCTCGAACGCCGCCGGGCACACTTTGGCCAGCGTTGCGTGGTCAGTCCAGGCCTCGGCATAGGAGCCGCCCCACGCGGTCATGATCAGGCCGACCGGCACGCCGAGCGCCTTGCGCAGGTCGCGGCCGAAGAAGTAGCCCACCGCAGTAAAATTCGAGACCGCGGCCGGCGCGCTGACGGCCCACTCCGCCTTGACGCCGTACTGCGGCGTATCGGCGGTGACCATCGGCACCTTGAAGAGCCGCAGCTGCGGGTCCGCGCTGGCGGGGATCGCCGTGGCGGCGTTCGCGGCGCGGTTCATGGTGAAGCCCATGTTCGACTGGCCGCTGCAGACCCAGACTTCGCCGACGCAGACGTTGGTCAGGGTGATCGTGTTCTCGCCGCGGATGACCAGCTTGAAAGGGCCGCCCGCGTCGCATTTCTTCAGACAAACTTTCCAGCTGCCCTCGGCGTCGGCCGTGGCCTTGGCGGTCTGGCCGCAGAATTCCACCGTGACCTGCTCGCCGCTCTTGGCCTTGCCCCAGACCGGTATGTTCACCCCGCGCTGCAGCACAGCGCCCTCGGTGAACAGCGGATGGGGTTGGACTTCGGCGCGCGCGGCGAACGGCAGCGCCAGCAACACGCCAGCGAGCAACGACAGTTTTCGGTTCATCGGATGTTTCCTTTGGCTCGGGTTCGGATGACCAACGGATGACGACTGAAAATATTTTCCGGGCCGCTGAAAGAAAGCTGCGTTGCCGCCGCCGGTTTGGGGAAAATCGGGCAGCTTTTCCCCCGAGCCTTGGCAAACGCCGCCGGCACGCTATGCTGTGCCCATGAAAATTCTGCTGCTGTTCCTGGGGTTGGCGATGGTGGCGCGCGCCGCGGGCCGCGAGTGCCGCGTCCTGTGGATCGGCAACAGCTATACGGCGCCGGTCTGGCAGCTCGTCGGCGAAACCGTCACCCGCTCCGGCGGCCGGCTCTTGACCGCCGAGGCGTTGACCCCCGGCGGCTATATGTGGGCGCGGCATTTCGGCGACGGCACCACGGAGGCCGTGAAGAAAATACGCACGGGGCATTTCAACTATGTGGTCCTGCAGGACCAGAGCCAGGCGGCCTTCCGCCTGCAGAACGAGATGCAGACCTACGGCGCCAAGTTTGTGCACGAGATCCGAGCCGCCGGCGCCGAGCCGATCTTCTACTGCACCTGGGCGGGAGACCCGAAGAGCGACGCCGGCCGGCAGCGCGGGCCGCAGGCGCCGATCACCGCGGCCTATTGGGCGTTGGCCAAGGAGCACAAGGCGCTTTTCGCCGCCGTCGGCCCGGCCTGGGAAAAGGCGCTCGCCGCCAAGCCCAGCCTCAAGCTGCACGCGGACGACGGCTCCCATCCCAACACCGCCGGGCGCTACCTGACGATGTGCGTCTTCTATGCGCTGCTCTCCGGCAAGAGCCCCGTCGGCCTGCCGGCCCAGCCCGGTATCCCGGCCGGCGAAAAGAAACTACTCCAGCAGGCGGCGTGGGAAGCGCACACGGAATGGAGCCAGCAGATGCGCGCCGCCGGCATCAAGCTGCCGTGACTGCTTTCGTCTCGCCGGGTACAGGCGCTGCAACGCCGGCCTAAGCTCACCACGTCCCGCCGGGACTGCGCGACAAACGGCCTGCGCCGCAGCGCCATCTCCGGGACGCGCCAAACTAAAGCAGCTGGTTCCACACAACCTTCATATAGTAACGAACAGAGGAGTCTTCGAGGACAGGCATGCGTTTCTGCAATTGTATCCACGCCATTTCCTGCACAAGTCCCGGAGGGACGTTCGACAGTAGGCAGGCGCTTCAGCGCCTGTATTGCTTCGCACGGATCTGATCAAGAGTCCCGGAGGGACGACAGGAGGGGCTTTGTTGTTCCGCTCTGGGGTATACAGGCGCTCCGGGACACTTCCCGCCCGCCGCCCGCTTCACAGCGCTTGCCAGATGTCGCTGATCCGCTCGCGGCAGCAGAGGCTGACGCGGATGTGGTGGTGCCCCAGCTTTTCGAGGCGCTGCGTGACGGTCTTCAGCGCCAGCGGGGCGTCGTTGCACTGCTCGCTCAGGTGCGCCAGAAAGATGTGCTCCAGGCCCGGCCCCGCGATGTCGGCGATCAGGTCGGCGGCGTGCTCGTTCGAGAGGTGCCCCTGCCGGCCCAAGATGCGCTGCTTGAGCTGCCAGGGCCGGTCGGAATTCTGCAGCATTTCCTCATCGTGGTTCGCCTCGAGCACGATGGCGCGGCACGGGCGCAGCCGCTCGCGGATCAGGTGCGTCACGCAGCCCATGTCGGTGACCACGCCGACGCGATGCCCGCCGTGCCCGATGATGTAGCCGACCGGCTCGTTGGCGTCGTGCGGCACGCTGAACGGCTCGAAGTGCAGGCTGCCGATGGTGAAGGCCTGCCCGGTCTGGAAAATATTCCACGCCAGCATGACCGGCTCGCCCAGCTGATAGCCTTCGACGGTGCCGCGGTTGCCATAGAGCGCCAAACGATGCCGCTGCTGCAGTACGCGCAAGCCGGTGGTGTGGTCGCCATGCTCGTGGGTCACGCAGATGCCCGCGATTTGCGCCAGCTCCAGCCCGACGGACGCCAGCCGCTTCCCGGTCTCGCGCGCGCTCAGGCCGGCATCGATGAGCACGGCGGTATCGGCGGAGCGCACGAGGGTGCAGTTGCCGCTGCTGCCGCTGGCCAAAACACAAATTTGCAAGCCCATGGTTCGAAAGTTCCCGCGCCCGTTCCGGCGCGCCGCGACTCTAGCACGCGCACCCCACCCCCGCAACGCGCCGACTGGCGCGCCGGCAAAAACGGGCTATGGTTGGCATGAAAGGAACGCTCATGAACACATTGGAAGGCCAGCCCGCTCCCGCTTTTGCACTGCCCGGCTCGGACGGCCGGTCCTATTCGACGGCCGGACTGCGGGGCCAGATCGTGGTGCTCTATTTTTACCCGAAGGACGATACCCCCGGGTGCACCAAGGAGGCGTGCGGGTTCCGCGACCTCAACGCCGAGATCGCCAAGACCGGCGCGGTCGTCCTCGGCGTCAGCCGCGACAGCCACGAGTCGCACCAGCAGTTCCTCGGCAAGTACCAACTGCCGTTCGTGCTGCTGACCGATGCCGACACCGCCGTGCACCGCGCGTATGGCGCCTGGGGCCCGAAGGTGAGCTACGGCAAGGAGACCGAGGGCGTCATCCGCTCGACGGTGATCATCGGGCCGGACGGCAAAATCAGCAAACACTGGCCCACCGTGCAGGATGCCGGCGCACACCCGGCCGACGTGCTGGCCGAGCTCACGAAAATGGTGCATGCCTAATGGTGGAGGGTTGAGGACAAAGGTTGGCTACCATGAATGACCGCATTACGTTTTCATGTCCCTATCCTCTATCAACCCTCAGCCCTTTTTCTTCACATCTTCCTTACTCGACAGCCGCGCAGGGCGGGTGCATCATAGGGTCAGAACAATCGGGAGAGGATCATGATTAAGAGCATTTTGGTCTGTACCGATGGCTCCGCCTACGGCGATGTCGCCAGCGAGTACGCCATCCACCTCGCCACGCGCCTCAAGGCGCAGCTGGCCGGCTTGCACGTCCTCGACTCCCGGATGCTCGAGGGCCCGATGCTCTCCGACCTTTCCGGGATGCTCGGCGCGCAGCCGTTCAGCGCGCAGCTGGAGCAGTTCCGCGAGATTATGGAGGGCAAGGGCGAGAGCGTGATCAAGTCGCTCGCCGAGCGGGCCGGGCGCGCCGGCGCGGACCTTGAGTCGCGCGTGCGCATGGGCCATCCCGCGCGCGTCATCCTTGCCGAGGAGGTCGGCGCCGAGCTGCTGATCCTCGGCCAGAAGGGCGAGCACGCCGAGATGATCGGCGACCTGCTCGGCTCCAACGTCGAGCGCATCGTCCGCCGCTCCTGCAAGCCGTGCCTCGTCACCCCGTCCGCGTTCTTGCCGGTGACCAAGATTCTTGCCGCCTTCGATGGCAGCGCGATCTCCAGCAAGGCGCTGCACGAAGGCATCGAGCTGGCGCTGGCGCTGAGCGTGCCGCTGCTCATCCTGACCGTCCGCTCGCATCCCGGCGACCGTTATGCCGAGGACATCGTCGAGACCGGCATGAAGCTCGCCCGCGCCCACGGTTGCGTTGCCGCCCGCCTCGTGGTCGATGGCCGCCCCTCGGAACAGATCCTCGAGGTCGCCCACAAGCAGGGCTGCAGCCTGATCGTCGTCGGCGCCTACGGCCACAGCTACATCCGCGAATGGATCATCGGCAGCACCACCGCCCACCTCATCCACCAGACCGACCTGCCGGTGATGCTGGTGCGCTGAGCGCCGTAGGGTTGCGGGTGGAGGGTGCGGGGGACTCGATGGAAACAATCGTCATCAGTGTAATCTTGCTGCTTGGGTTCGGTGCGCTGGCGGGCCTGCTGCTGTGGAAATTGCCGGCGCGGCGCGACGACCAGGCCCTGACCCTGCTGCAGAACCAGGTCCAGGCCAGCGTCGCGCAGGTCGGCCAGTTGCGCGAAAGCGTCCAGCAGATCGCCGGCCAGATGAACACCTCGCTCGCCGAGACGCGCAAGGCGATGGATACGCGGCTCGACAACGCCGCCCGCGTCGTCGGCGAGGTCTCCAAGCACCTCGGCGAGCTCGACGCCTCCGCCCAGCGCATCTTCGATGTCGGCAAGGACATCGCCAGCCTGCAGGACATCCTGCGCGCGCCCAAGCTGCGCGGCGGGCTGGGCGAGCTGTTCCTCGGCGACCTGCTCGCGCAGATCCTGCCGCCGGACTTCTTCACCCTCCAGTACGGTTTCCAGGGCGGCGAGAAGGTGGACGCCGTCATCCGCCTCAAGGCCGGCCTCGTCCCGGTGGACGCCAAGTTCCCGCTCGAAAACTTCCAGCGCCTCGTCCGCGCCACGAGCGACGACGAGCGCGCCGCCGCCCGCCGCGTCTTCGTCAAGGACGTGCAGACGCACATCGACGCCATCGCGAAGAAATACATCCGCCCCGACGAAGGGACGTTCGACTTCGCGTTGATGTACATCCCCGCCGAGAACGTCTACTACGAGGTCATCGTCAAGGACGACGAGTTCGGCGGCGAAGGCAAGCTCTTCAACAGCGCCATCGCGCGCCGCGTGATCCCCGTCTCGCCGAACAGCTTCTACGCCTACCTCCAGACGATCCTGCTCGGCCTGAAGGGGCTGCGCGTCGAGGAAAGCGCGCGCCTGATCATGGGCCAGCTCGCGCGGCTGCAGAAGGATTTCGCGGGCTTCGGCGAAAGCTTCGCGCTCGCCGGCCAGCACCTGGCCAACGCGCAGAAAAAGTTCGAGGACGCCGACAAGCGCTTCGAGAAGGTCTCCGCCAAGCTCGAGCAGATCGCCGGCAACGCCGTGGAGCCGGTCGCCCCCGCACTGCCACTGTCCGCACCATGACCCGGAACGGGACGAGGGCCGGGTGACGGGCGACGAGCGACCTTGCACGCGCAGCATCTCGCACCACCACCCGGCGATCCCGTGGCTTCCTGTGCCTTATGATTCTGCCATCAATGATTCTGCGGAAAAATCCGTCAGGGACGAAAGAAAGTTGCGCCACCAGAGGGCTCTTCGCAAAGACAGCGCGCTCGAACGACCGCGCCTGTTCACGATGAAAATCGAGAACGAGGACGAGGACGACGACGAGGACGATTCGCACATGGACGAGGACCCGCCTGCGTGAGGACACTACGGCGGGGCAAGCGATGAAGCGCGAGCCGCCTCACCCCTGCGCGCGGCGGCGGCGCAGGCGGCGTGCGAGGAACGCGAGGCCCGCCAGCGCCAGCAGCGAGGCCGTGCCGGGCTCCGGGATTGCCGCGGACAGGGTGATGACATTCCCGCCGTTGGCGAGGTCGTCGTAGTTGATGGTGAAGAGGTTCGTCGCGCCGCTGCCGCCATTCACGGCGAAGGTCACGCCGTTGGTCAGCACCCAGCCGTGCATCGGGCCGCTGACATCGTTGAGCGTGAACCACTGGTTGGTGGCGTAACCCTGCGTGCCATCCCAATAGCCGGCGGCGTTCCAGTCCACGATCACGATCGGCGTCGCGCTGACGAAGCTGTAGGTGGCGAGATTCAGCCGCAGCTGCCCGCCTGCGGCGATGCTCAGGGTGTTGGTCACGATGACCATATCGTGGCCAGCGTTGCTCAGCTCGATTTCGAGCAGGCCGGCGTTGGTCAGCGTCAGGCTCGCCACGGTCTGCGTCGCGAGGCTGTTGCCCGGCGCGTAGGTGCCGCCGTTGACGTTCAGCGCGCTGATGAAGCCGGTGCCCTGGACGCGGCCATCGGTGTAGGCCGTGATCACGCCGCCGTTGTGCAGGCCGTTGACCGCATAGGTGCTGCCGTTGCTGACGGCTGTGCCGCCGCTGAAGCTGTTGGTGCCCGTCAGGTTCAGCAGCCCGCCGCCGGTCACCGTCAGGCCACCCAAGCCGCCCAGCGTGCCGAGGAAGGCGTTCGTCGTGCCGTTGCCGAAGTTCAGCGTCAGCGTCGCCGCCGCGCCGGAATTGGTGACCATGCCGCGGTAGCCAGGGAGCCCGCCCACCTGCTGGTCGTTGCCGTTGAGGTCAAAGATGCCCAGGGTGTCGGCGTAGAGCGTGGTGTTGGTGGGCAGCGCGTTGGCCACGCCGATGCGGAGCATGCCGTTGCTGATCAGCGTGCCGCCGGTGTAGGTGCTCGCGCCGGTGAGCGTCTGCGTGTTGGCGCCGAGCTTGGTCAGGGCGCCGCTGCCGGCGATGTTGTTGCCCACGGTGTAGTCGTTGGAGCGGTTGAACCACAGGTCCGCATTGTTGGTCACCGCGCCCAAGCCCAGCGTGCCGCTCGTGCCGCCGTTGCCCACCTGCAGGATGCCCCCGGAGATCAAGGTCGTGCCGGCATAATTGTTGTTGCTCGTGAGCGTCAGCAACCCGTCGCCGCTCTGCACCACGGAGCCGCTGCCCGTGATGAAGTTGGTGACCGTGTAGGCGTTGCTGCGATTGAACTGCAGCACGCCGTTGTCGGTCACGGTGCCCCGGCCCAGCGTGCCGAGCGTGCCGTTGGTGCCGATCATCAGCGTGCCGGCCAGCAGCATGGTGTCGCCGTAGTTGTTGGTGGCATTCAGCGCCAGCACGCCGTTGCCGGTCTTGACCAGCGCCCAGTTGCCGGAGAAATCGGTCAGGGCGCCGCTCAGGATGCCGTCGATGGGCGCCGACCCGCGCTCCGCCTGCACGGTGCGACTCTGCGTATTCCACGTGATGGGGTTCAGGAAGTTGACGGTCTTATCGGCGGTGCTGGCGCCGAGGAGCAGCCCCAGCCCCAAGGTGCCGCCGCTGTTGTTCCACGACAGCGTGGTTGGCGTGATGTTGCCGCCCAGGTTGACCGTGGCATCGCTGCCGAAGGCCGCAAAGCCGCTGATGTTGCCGCTCAGCCAGTAGACGTTGGTCCCGCTCAAGTTGACGTTGCCCAACGCATAGCGCGTAAAGAGGCTGTTGTTCGTGCCCAAGCCGATGACGCCGCCGCCCAGCACCAACACGTTGGAGCCGCCCATCGTCCCGATGCCGCCGGGCACCGCGTTGGCGCTGTTCAGCAGCAGCACGCCGCCGCGGACGCTCGTGACCCCGCCATAGGTGTTGTCGACCGCGAGGGCCAGCGTGCCGGGGCCACCCTTGGTCAGCCCGGCCGTGTTGGTAAGGGTGCCGGCAAAGGTCGTCGCGTTGCTGACCGTCAGGGTCCGGGTGGTGGTGCCCAGATCCACGACGCCGCTCAACTGGAGATCGCCGGTGCCGATCCCGGCCTGCCCGAACTGGCTGTTGGCCGTGATCGTGACATTATTGCCAAGCATCCGCGCGGTGGTGCCATCCGACGCCAGCGTGCCGCCGCTGAGCACCAGCCCGCCCGTGCCGAGCACGTTGTCGCCGCCAAGCGCCAGCGTGCCGGCGCCGTTGGTCGTGCCGCCCGTGTAGGTGTTGAGGCCCGCGAGGATCAACGTGCCGACCGTGGTCTTGACCAGCGGCATGCCGCCGTTGAGCTCGGCGACGTTCATCAGCTTGCCGGCCTGGAAGTTCAGGGTGTCGATCGGCGTGGTGCCGTCGCCCAGGTTGTGGCCCGTCAGGTCCAGCGTGCCGCCGTTGAGCGTCACCGTGGCGGTATTGACGCCGGCGCCGCCGATTTTGGCGATGTGGCCGTCGAGGGTGACGGTGCCGCCGGTGAGGTTCAGCGTGGCGCTGTTCGTGCCCCCACCCTGCGCCATGGCGATGCTGTTGCCGTTGAGGTCGGCCCCGATGGTGGTGGCGCCGCCGTAGAAGTTGGCCACCGCGAACACCGTGCCGGTGTTGGGCGAGTTCGTCGTCAGGTTCTGCGCGAGCCCGAGGCCGCCATTCCCGATGTGGACCGTGCCCCCTCCGATGCTGTTCGTGCCGATGATGATGGCGCCCGAATTGGCCGCCGCGACGCCCAAGCCCACATAGCCCACGCGCACGGTCGCGGCGGTCAGCATCCCGGTGTCGAAGGAGAAGTAGGCCGTCTGGGTGTTGGGGGTGGCGGTGCCCAGGTTGCCGTTCTCGGCCACGCTGAGCAGGTTCAGCTGCAGGTCCGAGTCGTGGCCGGTAAGGTCCATGAAATGGGTGGCGGTGTTGGCGACGCGGAAGATGCCCACGTACAGGTTGGCGCTGCCGAGGCCGTCGGCGGCGCGCAGCGTGAGGCTGCCGGTGTTGGTGGAGAAATAGACCTGGTTGCCCGTGCCGCGGTTGCCGTTGTTGACGTAGAACGTGTTCACGTTGATCGTGTTGGTGCCCGCGCCCAGGAGCAGCTTGCTGGTGCCGGCGGTGCCGCCGCCGCCGTTGACCGCGAGGATCGCGGCGGTGATGGTGTTGTTGGTGGCCAAGGTGATGATGGTCGAACTGCTGTGCGTGCCGGAGCTGTCGTTACCGAAGTGGACCGTGCCGCTGCTGGTGAGGGTGAACGTGCCCAGCCTGGAGAGGTCCATGCTGGCGTTGTTGCCGTTGTTGCCGTTGCTGTTGCGGCCAAATTCAAAATAGCTGCCGTTGGTGATGACGAGCGCACCCCCGCCCGTGGCGACGAACTTGGTGGCGATGGTAGCGGCGACGCTGCTGTTGCCGAGGAGGAAATTGGTGCCCGTGCCGTTGACCGCCAGCGTCTGGCCGGCGCCGATGGTCAGCACATTGGTCGCCGCCGAAGAGATGCTGGCGACGGAGAGGCTGGTGATGGTCTGGCTATAGCCGTTGAGGTCGAGGCTGCCCGCGCTGTTGGTGTCGCCGAGGGTGACGGCGCCCGTGCTGGGCAGGGCGTTGGGCGCACCGACCTGCAGGGTGCCGAGGACGAGGGTGCCGCCGGTGTACGTGTTGCTGCCGGTGAGCGCGAGCGTGCCCGTGCCCAGTTTCGCCAGGCCCAGGGCGCCGGCCGGGGAATTGCCGATATTCGAGGCATAGGTGACATTGCTGGCCGCCGTATCGTAGCCCAGCACGGCGCCGGCCAGGAAACCGCCGTTCGCCCGCAGCAGGTCAATATCCGTGCTCTCCCACTGCCCCGCCGCGCCCGACGCCAGCACTGCGAACGTCGCGCCATTGCTGACCGTCAGCGCCTCGTAGAACCGGGGCACCGCATTCGTGCTGGCGGCCTCCAGCAGACCGTTGCCCACGAACGTCCCGCCCGTGTAGGTGTTCGTGCCGGTCAGCAGCAGGCTGCCGACGCCGGTCTTGATCAAGCCCAGACCCTGGCCGCCATCGCCAATCGGCCCGCTGATCGTGGTCAGGGGGAGGGCCGCCAGAGAGAGAATCCGGTTGCCGTTGGCCAACGTCAGCGGACCGCTGAAGGTGAGGGTGCCACCGCCACCGGCCAAAATGGTCGCGTCGCCGGCCAAGGTCACGGCATTGGTGATGGTGACCGCGAGGCTCGTGCCGATGGGCCGCATCCCGCCGCCATTGATCGTGAAGGCGCCGGTGCCGAGGAAATTGGAAGCCGAGGCGGTGGCTGCAAACATCAGGATGCCGCTAGGCTGCAAGATGGTGCCGCCGGAATACGTGTTGTTCGAATACAGAATGACAAAGCCGCCGCCGGCGCTGGCACCGATCGTCAGAGGGCCGCCCGTGCCGGGCACCAGGTCGCTGATCGGAGTCGTGACCTGGAACTGGCTGTTGTTGTTGCCCGCGGCCAGCGTGCCACCGTTGACATCCAGCGCCAGGCCGCGTTTGCCGTTCAAGGTGACGGCCGTCGCGTTATTGGAGAGCGTGCCGCCATTGAGAATGACATTGCTGCCGGAGAAGACGCCGGGCACCGCGCCCAGGTTCAAGTCGTTGGTGAGGTACAGCGTCCCGCTGTTGATCCGCGTGCCGCCGGTATAGCTGTTGTTCGTCGGCATGAAGACCGTGCTCATGGGGTTACCCCCCTCCGGGCCGATGACGACGTTGGTCGCCCCGCCGATGGCCGGCGTGTAGGTCAGCACCTGGTTGCCGCCGCCGAGCCGCACGGTGGCGTCGCCCCAGGTCGCCGCGCCGCCCATCGTGGCGGCGGCGCCCGCCGCGCCGAGGAAGGCGTTGGACAGCGCAGAGTTGGTGAAGGCCAGGGCGGTCGCGGTGTTGGCTGCCATCGCCACCGCGCCGGTGACGACTGTGCCGCTGGCCGCCACCCGGGCATTGAGCCAGCCATCGAGGAAGGCCTGGTCCAGCGCGCCGTTGGTGCCGAGCGCGCCCGCCGCCTGCACGGTGAGGCCCGCCGTGTTGGCCAGGTTCGAGAAACCGCCCGCGCCCAGCAGCAGCGCGCCCTGGCGTAGCACCGTGCCGCCCGTGAAGGTGTTGGTGGCGTTGAGCACGAGCGTGCCGTAGCCGGCCTTGGTCAGGCCGCCGACGCCGCCGCCCGCCGCGTTGTTGGAAACGGCGAAGACGCCGGAATCCAGCAGGCCGCCGCCGGTGAGGAAATAGTTTGTGCCGGCGCCGGAGAGGAGCGTGCCGTTGGCGCTGGCGTGCAGGGCGCCGCCGTTCGTGAAGTTGAGCTGCGCGCTGGCCGCCAGGTTGACGCTGGAGACATAGGCGTCGCCCTCGAGGTTGAACTGGCTCCCGGCGCCGCCCAGGTTGACGAGGCCGGCATTCGTCAGCACGCCGCCGGCGGCGACGGTCAGCACGTTGCCCGTTGCCGTCGCGCTGCCGCCGACGGTCAGCGTCTGCGCGCCCAGGCTCCACAGCGCATTGGAGCCCCCGCCGGGCGTGCCGCCCACATAGACCCAGTTGCTGTGCCCCCCGGCCGAGTAGCCAAGCGTGGCGGCCGACCGGCTGAAGAACTGCCCGCCGTTGGTGATGACCAGGTAGTTGAGCGTGCTGTTGGTGGCGGCGCCCACGTAGAGGTTGCCGACATTGGTCACCATGCCGCCTTGGTCGACCGCCAGGGAGTTGCCCCAGGCGTTGGTGCCGTTCATATCCGTATAGCCGCCGATGCTGAGGTAATTGTTGCCGAGGTTCCACCTCGCGTTGTTGACGCCGACATAGACCGAGTTGCTGTTGGCAAACCAGCCGCGCCCAAGAATGCTGCCCACGGACGACACCTGGCCGCCGTTGGTGATGACCAGGTAGTTGCCCACCGCGTTGGCCGCCACGCCGATGCGCAGTTGGCCGTTGGACGTGAGCACCGTGCCCCCGTTATCCACCACCAGCCAGTTGCCCGTGCTGGTGCCGTTCCCCACATAGAGGGAGTTGGTGCCGAGGTTCCACAGCGCGCCGTTGCCGCCGACATAGGCCGAGTTGCTGTTGGCGCCGTTCGGGTTGCCGATGTAGGCGAAGGTGCCGCTCTGCAGGACCTGAGCGCCGTTGGTGAGGAGCAGGGCGGCAGGCGTGCCCGGAATGTTTCCGACGGTCAGGGTGCCGCGGAGGTTGTTGGTGTTGCCCGACAGCACCAGCGTGCCGCCGTTGACGGCGAGGTTGGTGAGGCTGGTGTTACCCAGCAGGCTCAACACGCCCGTGCCAACCTTGGTCAGGGAGCCTGTCGTGCCCGCGCCGAGGATGAGGCCGTTGACCGTCTGCGTGTAGGCCTGCGTGTCGAACGTGGCGGTGATGTTGCCGTTGATCAGGATGGTGCGGTTGTTGGCCAGCGTCAGGTCCGCGCCGGCCTGCAGGGTGCTGGCGCCCGAGAAGGTGAGGTTCGTGGCGGCCGCGCCGGGCACCGCGCCGAGGTTGAAGTCGTTGGTGATGATCAGCGTGCCGGCGTTGAGGATCGTGCCGTTGGAATAGGTGTTCGCCCCGTAGAGCGCCAGCGTGCCCGCGCCCCGCTTCGTCAGCGCACCGCTGTTGGTCAGCGCGCCGGAGAGCGTCAGCGTCTTGGCGGCCAGCACGCCGATCGCACTGTCGGCACTCACGTTGATCGTGTTGGTCAGCGTATTGCCCACGCTATTGGACAGCGTGCCGCCGGCCAGGGTCAGCAGCCCCGGGCCCAAGGCGCTGTCGTTGTTCGCCACCAGCGTGCCGGCGTTGATGGTTATGCCGTCGGGCGATGTATTCGTGCCGGTCAGCGTCAGCGCACCTGTGCCGTTCTTCACCAACGCAATGGAGCCGCCCAGCCACAAGCCAAAGCTGGAGTCGGCGTTCTGGTTGAGCGTTAAAGTTTTGGTCCCCGCGACCGTGTTGGTGATCATGGAGGGGCTGTTTGACGTCACCGCCGTATTTTTGAGCAGGCCAAGGGTCTGGTTGAAACCGTTAAGGTCCAGGATGGTCGGATCCAATATGACCGAGGTCCGCACATCCATGACCGTGTTCGTCGGCAGAGCATTATCCACACCGAGCACCAGCCAGCCACGGGTCAAACTGGTGCCGCCGCTATAGGTATTCGAGCCTGACAGGATTATCTTCCCGGCTCCGGCAAAGGCGCTGATCGCCAGGTTGGAACCCAGTCCATCGCTGATCGGCCCGCTGACGGTCAACACACCCGCCCCATCCACCGAGCCGATGCGCACCGTGTTGTTGTTCAGCACCACGGGCCCGGCCCAGGTGCCTGTCGAGGCGGCGCCAGCCTGCAAAGCCCCGTAGGTGACGCCCTGACCAATCAATGCCAGCGCTTCGCCCGTGACGGTAACGCCGTTGCCCAACACCAAGGCTGCGCCATTGCTGATCACGGTGCCGCCCAGCGTTGTCCCCAGCGCCAGGTTGTTGTTCAAGGTCAATACGCCCGCATTCACCGTCGTAATACCGCCGTAGGTATTGCTGCCGCCGAGCACCGTGGTGCCGCCGCCCAGGATCGTCAGACCATAATTATTGCCACCATCGTCGAGCACCCCCGTGAACGTTGCCGTGCCCGCGGTGACGGTATTGGTTTGCAGGCCCCGCAAGGCGATGTCGACGCCCGCCACCAGGGTGCCCGGGCCGGTCTTGATGATGTCGAGCGCATTCAGCCCGCCGGCACCGCCGATCGCGCCGGTGAGCGTCAGCGTCTTGGCGTTCGCCACGCCAGCCGTGCTGGCGGCGCCCAAGTAGATGTTGTTGTTCAGCGTGTTGCTGACGCTGTTGGACAGCGTGCCGCCGCCCAAGGTCAGCACCCCGGCGCCCAGGGCGTTGTCGTTGTTCGCCAGCAGGATGCCGCTGTTGACCACCACCCCGCCGGTGAACGAGTTCGACTGGTTCAACGTGGCCATGCCGCTGTAGGCCGCGTCCAGCGTCAGGCCGCCGGATGTACCGCCGCCCCAGCCCGCCGTCTGCGTGAACGCGCCGTTGCCCTTCAGCGTGATGGTGTTGCCGTTGTCGGTGATCGCCCCAAATTGCAGCAGCGTGGCCGCGCTGACCCCGTTGCTCAGGACGAACGTCACCGGGCCGTTCAAGGTCAACAAGGTGTTCGTCATGGATTCGGTAGTGCTGGTGACGCTGGGACCGGTGAGGATGGTCAACGTCGGGCTGCCGTTCACCACCATGTTGCTGAAACCCGAGGGGTTGCCCGTGCCTGTTGAACCCGGATAGCGGTCCATGGTGAACGTGCCGTCGGCATTCACCACGAAGGGGACGAGATAGGCACGGGAGGATGCCGTATGCACCGTCAAATTGCCGCCGTTGAAATGGATGCCGTTGGTGAGCGTGCTCAAGCCCAAACTGGAGCCCGTGAAAAGCTCCAGCAAACCCTGGTTCAGGTTCAGCGCGCCACTCAGGCCACCCAGCTGGAATGAAGGGCTGATTTCGGAGCCCAGCATCAGGGTGCCCGGGCCGGTCTTGGTCATCGCCACCCCGGCGTTGGCGGCGATGAGCGAGGTGCTGTTGTTATAGATTTTCAGGTTGCCGATGGTGTTGAAGATCGCCTCGTTCGCGCCAAAGTTGAGGATGACATCGCCGCTGGTGTTGGTTTTGATTTCGCTCGTGCCGCCGGTCTGCACCACCATCCCGAAACCGCCGTTGGTCAGATAGAGTGTCTTGTCGGTTGCGGCATTGTTTGAAATGACGATGCCATTATCCAGGATCAGATTCTGCAGCGCGCGGTTCGCACTTAAGACCTGCATTGCACTGGGGCGCGCATTGGTGGTGGCGGCCCAAGTTGCCTGATCGCCGGTGAAATAGTTCGTGTAATTCGTTACGGCATTGCCGGCGCCCTGGGCCACGAGGTCATAGCGCGAGCCGTCGAACATCAGCGCGTAGGGGATGACGGTATTCACCAGCGCCGGGAACGCCGTGAACGTGATGCTGTTGCGGGCATCGGCCCCCAGCCCCGTGCCGGAGAACAGCACAGTACCGCCTGTGTTGCGGGTGAGCGAGCCGATCGTCAGCGTGGAGGTGCCATCGCTGGCGGCCTGCGCGGTGTTGATGGTCAGCGCGCCGGCGTTGAGCGTCAGCGTGCCGATGCTCTCGGCGTAGCTCGTGCCGGCAACGGCGGGGTTGTTGAAGTTGAGCGTGCCGCCGTAGCTCGTGAGGGCCTGCCCGCCAAGGCGGTTGTTTTTCGCGGTGGTGTTGTCGAGCGTGAGGACGCCGGCGTTCCGGAGCGTGAGGCCCGTGCCGGCGGCGATGGCGCCGTTGGCGCCGGAGAGGGTGAGCGTGGTCCGGTTGATCGTCGTCGCGCCGGAGTAGCCGCTGTTGTTCGCGGTGAATGCGAAGCCGCCCGCGCCGCCGCCCATCAGCGTCAGGCTGTTCGCGCCGCTGAGCGCGCCGGCCAGCGTCACCGCATTTGCGGCGTTGTTGATCCAGATCTGGTTGGAGAGGAGCGCGAGGTTGGGATTGAGCGTCAGCGCGCCGGCGCCGCCATCCACCCGCAGCGCGACGTTCGTGAGGCCGGTGATATGACTGAGGCCATAGAGGGAGAGCGTACTGGACCCGCCGATGGTAAGCGCGCCGGAGGTGCCCGTGAGCCAGAGCGCGCCCAGGTTGGTGTCGCTGCCCAGGGAGGGCGCGTTGGCATACGCGGCGTTGGTAAAGACGGCGAAATCGTTGGAGCCCGGGATGGCGCCCAACCAGTTGCCCGTGGTGGTCCAGTCGGTGCCGGTATCGTTCCAGTAGTTGGTGGCCGCGCGCGCGCGCCCCGCCGCCCCCGCCACCAGCACGCCCACCGCCACCCACCGACAGAATTGCTTATACATATTTCCTTCCCACGCATGCGTTTTCCCAGGCTCAAAACGCCTGCGGTAAAAATCCGACACCCCACCCACCAAACAGAAGGAAAACTATATAGGATAGAGCCCCCAGCGTCAACCACAGGCGGGGCCTTGTCTTTCCTCCCCCATCCGCCTCATCAAGCACGCCTTATCATGTCGTTTCTATAGCATTTATAACACTTTACGAAACATATACAGGCTTCATCAAGCCCCGGGAAACCCGGGGTCGTTTACGGATTGCATCCTCATAAAAGCGAACAGAACAACTTGCTGTCACCCTCTGCTCGTCACTGCGTATTATTTATGCTCAATCATCATTTTGTGAGTACATTTAATTTGCGACCCGACCGGCTTTTTACAGTCACGTCGCCATTTTCGCTTTACGCGGCAGGCCTGCCGGGCCCGATTCCAGCGCGCGGCCCCGGAGTGCCCCACCCCAACGCCGTCGCGCATTCCTGGCGGACAGAAGAAACGACAGAATCATTATTGGCAGAATCATTTCAACCTGAGGCGCAGCGCGACTTGAAACCGCATGGGTTCACCACCCCGCGAGCCTGTGGCTTCCTGTTCCTTATGATTCTGCCGTCAATGATTCTATCGAAAACCCCGTCAGGGACAAACGAAAGATACGTACAGCCATAAGCTTCTCGTGGGCGGGGTGTTCACGGCTAGTGCAGCACTACGCCGATGCGAGCCAACTCCGCGAACCTCGCCCCCAACGCAGCGCATTCTTGGCGGACAGAAGAAGCGACAGAAACATTCTCGGCAGAATCATTTCAACCTGAGACGCATCGCGACTTGAAACCGCATGGGTTCCACCCGGCGAGCGTGTGGCTTCCTGTTCCTTATGATTCTGCCGTCATGATTCTGTCGAAAGGCTACGCCATTCCCCGGCCCGCTTTCGCGAGGACATTACGGTAGGGCAAGCGCTGAGTTGTTTTAGGCATCCCAGTGGGACGCCATGACAGTAGCACGGCGCTTCAGCGCCGGGAATGTGCGCACTCTTCCGGCAAGTCCCGTCAGGGACGAAAGAAAATTATGCTCGGCCAGACGCCGGCTGCTTGGGTGCTCCCCCACTCCGTCCGCCTCACCCCTGCGCGCGGCGGCGGCGCAGGCGGCGCGCGAGGAACGCGAGGCCCGCCAGGGCCAGCAGCGAGGCCGTGCCGGGCTCCGGGATCGCCGCGGACAGGGTGATGACCTGGCCACCGTTCGCGATGTCGTCGTAGTTGATGGTGAAGAAGTTCGTCGCGCCGCTGCCGCCCTCGACCGCGAAGCTGACGCCATTGGTCAGCACCCAGCCGTTCATCGGGCCGATGGCGTCGTTGAGCGTGAACCACTGGTTGGTGTCATAACCCTGCGTGCCGTTCCAATAGCCGGCGGCGTTCCAGTCCACAATCGTGATCGGCGTCGCGCTGACGTAGCTGTAGGCGGCGAGGTTCAGCTTGAGCTGCCCGCCCGCGGCGATGCTCAGGGTGTTGGTCACGATGACCAGGTCGTGGGCGTTGGCCGCCAGCTCGATCTCCAGCAGGCCGGCGTTGGTCAGCGTCAGGCTCGCCACCGTCTGCGTCGCGATGCTGTTGCCCGGCGCGAAGACGCCGCCATCGACCAGCAGCTGGCTGAT
>CAIWHP010000155.1 GCA_903912445.1 uncultured Lentisphaerota bacterium | reverse complement strand
GATTATTTCTTCTTCGCGTCCTTCACAGCGACTTTCTTCAGCGCGCCTTCGACTGCCGCCTTCAGTTTCTTGTCCTTGACGAGCGGCTGGATTTTCTTGAGCGCGGCGGCGGCCTCGGCGTCAGCTTTCCCGGGCAGCGTGCCGCAGAGCTGCGCCAGGGTGTTGGCGGCGGCTTCGTTCAGTTTCTTGTTCTCGCCCACGCAGGTCGCCGCGAGCTTGAACGCCTCGGCACTCTTGACGCCGGCCAGGCCCGCGAGCACGAGCATCTTCTCCTCCGGCCGCGCCGCGAGCTCCAGCGCGTTGCGGTAGAGCGCCAGCGCGTCGGCCGCGGACCGCTCGGCGGGCAAGCCTGCGAGCTGGATGTAGCCGCGCAGCGCGAGGATCTTCGCGTTGCCGTCGGCGTCGCCCTTGGCGGCGGCGAGCAGGTCGGCCAGCGGGTTGGCATCGCGCCAGTCACTGAGCGCGCGGATCGCGGCCTTGCGCGTCTCGACGTCCGCGCCCTGGAGCTGGCCCTTCACGGCGGCCAGCGCCTGCGGGCCGCTGACGCGGCCGAAGACCGGCAGCAGGTCCTGCTTGATCTCGTCGCTGGCGCTGCCCAGCGCTCCGGTCAGCAGCGCGGTGACGGCAGCGGTATCCGTGCTGCGTTCCACCGCGGCGGCGAGCGCCGGCTGGATGCGCTGGCGGTCGGCGGCGCTGGCGCTGCCGGTGAGCATGTCGAGCAGCGGCTTCACCTCAGCCGGGCCGGCGAGCGCACGCAACGCCTTGAACGCGGCAGACTTCGCCTTCGCATCCGTGTCCTTGCCAAGCGCGAGCAGCGAGGCGGCGGCTTCCTTCGCATCGCGCGCGGCGAGCGCGTTGAGCGCGGCGATGCGGATGCCCGCATCGGCGTCGGCCACGCCCTTGAGCAGCGCGGCGTTGACGTCTTTGCCGCGCAGCTTTTCGAGGCTGCCGGCCGCCGCGGCGGCGGTCTCGCCGGCGGCGGCGAGCTTGAGCAGTTGCGGAACCTGCTCGGCGCTGCCGAGCTCGCCGAGCGTGACGATCGCAGCGGCGGCGACCTCGGGATTCGCACCGGAAGCGAGTTGGACGACCGCCGGCAGGGCGACTTCATCGCCGCGGCCCGCGAGGTTGCGCAGCAGGATCACCTGCACCGTTGGCGTCGCAGAGGGCAACTGCGCGGCGATGACCTTGGAAAGCTTCTTGCCGGGTTGCTCGGCGAGCAACTGGGCGGCGGCAACGGCGATCAGCGGGTCGCTATGCTTCAGCAGCGCGGGCAACTCCGCGGCAGCATCGGCGTCCACGGCGATCAGGCCGCGCAGCGCGGCCATCTTCGCGACGGGCTTCTGGGCCGCGTCGTAGGCGGCGCGCAGGATCTGCCTGGCGAGCTTGGCTTCCTTCTGCGCGGCGAGGCGTTCGCCGGCATTGACCACGGCGATGCCCCACGCGGCGGCCAGGGCGCCCTGCGGCTTGAGTTGGAGGAGCGCCTCGGCGGCGGCCGGCGTGCCGATGCGGCCGAGCGCGAGCACGGCGGCCTCGGCAGCCCCCGCCTGCTGGCCGGTGGCCAGCGCGCACAGCGGGGCAACGGCCTTGGCGTCGGCGCGCATGCCGATGGAATTGATGACGCCAACCTGAACATCGCCGCTGGTCTTGGCGAGCGCGGCGCGGAAGGCCTCGTCCACCTGCGCGCTCGGGTTGCTCTGCAGGGCGAAGCGCGCCATGTGCGAGAGCTTCTCATCGGTGAGCAACGCGGCGACCGGCGCGACGCACGCGTCGGTGCCGATCAGGCGCAGCACCCGGCAGGCGAACTGCTTGGCGGCGTAGGTCGCCTTCGCATCGGCCAGCACGGAGACCAGGTCCTTCTCGACGGCGGCACGCTTGGCGGCGTCACCAAGGCGGGCGGCATCCTCCACGGCGGCCAGCGGCGCGCGGGGCTTGTCAAAATCATAGGCGATGACGTCCGCGAGAACGTAGTCTGCCGCCCGGGCGAAACCGGACGCGGCCAGCACCAGCATTGCAACCAATAGGATTCTGCTCTTCATGTTTAGCTCCTTTGCTTTTTCAAATTCAGGGCTTTTCGCCCGCCGCCAGTGGCCGCACGACGATGTTGCGATAGGCCACCGGGCCGTGGTCGCCCTGCAGACGCAGCGGGCCGGCCGCCTTTTCGACGGCGCCGCCGCGCGTCGGTCCGGTCAACTCCACCTGCTCGTGTACGACCTGGCCATTATGCACCACCTTCACCATCACCGCATTGGCAATCTTTTTGCCCGCAGCATCGAAGCGCGGCGCACGAAACGTGATGTCGAAACTCTGCCACTCGCCCGGCGCCTTGCTCGCGTTGACGCGCGGCGAGTGCCCCTCGAAGCCCTTGCCGTCCGCCCAACGCTGATAGATGCCGCCGCACTCGATGCCGGGATATTTGTCCTTGGCGACGCCAAAGCTGTCATACACCTGCACCTCGTAGCTGCCCATCACGTAGACGCCGGAGTTGGAGTGCTGCGCGATCAAAAACTCGACGTGGATTTCCGCGTCGCCGAACTCCTGCTTCGAGAGCAGCTCCTTCGTCTTGCCTATCTTGCCGTTGACGATGCTCCCCTGCCCCGCTGAAGCCGCGAGCAACTTGGGGGTTTCCGCGTTCGTCCTCACCGCCGAGGCCGTGAACCAGTCGCCGCGCGGCTCACGCCACTGCGCGAGGTCATCCGTGCCGCCGACGAGGCGGACGTCGCCGGGCGCCGCAGCTGCGCTCAAGTTAAGCGCCAACAGCAACAGACCTGTTTTCGCCTTCACGTTCATATTTCCAGCTTCCACGGCTCACGATAGCTGCGGCCCAGCAGCGCGCTGGCGGCGGGGTCGCCAATAAAATCCTGTTGTTCCGGATTCCAGTGCAGCTTGCGGCCGGTGAGCATCGCGATCTCGCCGAGCAATCCGCAACTGATCGCGCGGTGGCCGGCCTCGACGGGCGCAACCGGATCGCGACGCGCGAGGATGCAGTCAATGAAATCGCGATGATGGCTGCGGCTGTGATAGAGGCGTTTTTCCTCCGAGCCGATCTTCTCGTTCCACGTCGCGGCGTTGGAACACTCGTGCTGGCCGCGCGTCACCCAGATCGAGCCCTTGTCGCCGATCCACTTCGTGCCCATCTTCAATTTCGAGCTGATGTGGAACTCGACGCCGGTCGCGAACTTCAGGTGCAGGTCGTAATTGTTGGGCGTATCCCAGACGCCGCCGGGATTATATTCGCCGACGCCGGTGATTTCCGTCGGGCCGGTGCGATCGAGGCCGAGGCCCCAGAGTCCGATATCAATGTGATGGCCCGACCAGTCGGTGAGCTGGCCGCCGGAATAGTCCATGATCCAGCGCCAGTCCCAATGCGGCGCGCGGTTGCTGAACTGGCTGTAGGGCTTCCACTGCGAGGGACCGAGCCACATGTTCCAGTCGAGCCCCGCGGGCGGCGGCGAGGGCGGCACGTCCTTCACTTCCAGTCCGCGACTCGGCAGGCCGACCTCGACGAGCGAAACTTTCCCGATACGTCCGTTGAGCGCGAGCTCCGCGCCGTGCCAGAAACGTTCGTCGGAGCGCTGCTGGCTGCCGGTCTGCCAGACGCGGCCGTAGCGGCGCACGGCGCTGCAGATCGCCTGGCCTTCGCGGATCGAGCGCGCGAGCGGCTTCTGGCCGTAGACATCGCAGCCGGCGCGCAGCGCAGCGACGGCGGTCAGCGCGTGCCAGTGATCGGGCACGGCGATGCTGACGGCGTCGAGATCGCCGCGCGCGAGCAGCTCACGGAAATCGTTGTAGCCCTTGCAGGCTTGGTCGCGGTACTGCTTGTTGACGCGCTCGACGGCGGACTCGCGACGGTGCTGATCCACATCGCACACGGCCACGTAGCGCACTTCCGGCGCGTTCATCAGGCCGCCGAGATCGCCGTTGCCCATGCCGCCGCAGCCGATCTGCGCCATCTGGATTTTCTTGCTGGGCGCCCCGGCGCCGAGCACGCGCGCCGGGATGATCGTCGGGAACGCGAGCACGCCGGCCGCGCTGGCCGCGCGCTTCAAAAAAGTTCTACGATTGCTGCCCATGCGTATTCGTTCCTATTTGGAAAACTCCTCGAACGCCGCGCCGAGTTTGGCGGCATCGCCCGCACCGGGATGCACCATGATGCGATAGCGCAGCTTGAGCTCGTCGCCCGCCTTGCATTCCATCGGCGCGGAATAAACGAGCGCGGGACTGAAGAACGGGTGGCTCTGGTTCAGATACCAGTTGTTCGGATGGCGCAGGTTCGAGGGATGGTCGAAGATCGCGATGCCGGCGGGTGCGCCGTCAGGCGCGGGACCGGAAAAATCCACCCACTGCAGCTTGCCGCCGTTCGCCTCGGCGGCGACGGTCTTGCCGTCGCTCGTCAGGAACTTCCACGTCGGCACAAACGCGCGCGGGAAGCGCAGCGAGAGGCCCGCGTAGCCGCCGGAGGTCTTCGTCGGCGGCGTGCGCTCAAGTTCAACGTGCTGCAAAATTTTGAACGTCGCCGTCCAGTCGAGATGGTAGCCGCCCGCGGC
Organism: uncultured Lentisphaerota bacterium; assembly: GCA_903912445.1. Lineage (GTDB taxonomy): Bacteria > Verrucomicrobiota > Kiritimatiellia > CAIQIC01 > CAIQIC01 > DP16D-bin41. The sequence goes on along the minus strand of CAIWHP010000155.1, from coordinate 11,065 downwards.
GGTGGGCGCGGAAAACTGCAGGACGCGCTGCTCGGTCATCACCGGCGGCTGGCCGGGCACGTGATAGGAAAGGTCCAGTTCGACGCGCGCGGAGAAATCCTTGCTCACCGAGGGACGCGCGGCGGTGATGTCCGTGCGGCCGGCAGAGAGGCCGGTCTTCTTGTTCTCTTCCCAGTAGTTGGTGTGATTGATGTACTTCCAGGACCACCACAGCCCGCGATGCCAGAGGTGGTCCGCCGGGCTGCGCACGGTCAGCTCCGCGCCGTCGAGCGTGGCGAGCGGATGGACGTAGGCCTTGGGTTGCGCCGGATCGAAGACCGCCTGCCAGACGACCTTGCCATGGTTGAGCAGCGCGAGGTTGGTCGCGCTCTGTTGCCAGGAAAATTCCGGGGTGGCGGCGCGCGCCGTTGCAAGCGCGCCGAAGACTGCCAGCATGACGATCAGCTTCTTCATTCCAGCCTCAAGAAGAAAGGGTTAAGGGTGGATGGAGCATGGCCGATGGTGGATGGTTGATGAAAGAGTACTCATGCTGGCGATGCGCTGGCTAAATTCCGGCCATAATCCCGCCGTAGCGAGATGGCCCTCCACATCGTGCCCTGCCGCATCCACATGAACTTTGGACCCGCCTCTTCCATCAACCATTGCCCATCCACCCTTCACCATCTCTTCCGCGTCAGACCTTCCAGCCCTTGCGGTAGGGCGGGTTGACAAACTGCGCCGCTTCCGGCGTGTTCGGCGAGCGCATGTTCGGGCCGTCCCACTGGATCTTCTTGCCGGGCAGCCGCAGGGCGATGCAGCCGACGAGAATGATCTCGGTGAGGTAGGCGGCGATCTCGAAGCGCGAGTACGGAGCGTCGGGTGTGTTGGCCTCGCAGGCGTCCACCCACTCCTTGTAGTTGCCGCCCTTGGAGCGCGGCAGCGTCTCGGGCACCGGCAGGCAGGCCTCGTGCTTGAGGATGCTGCGCAGCTTGGGCTCGTCGTTCAGGCGTATGAAATTTCCATCGCCGTAGTCGCCGCGGGAGAAGAGGCGGCCTTTCTCGCCGATGAAGTAGCAGCCGGAGCCGGGCAGCTTGGCCGGCGTTTCCTTGCCATTCTTGTCGCGGCCCGGGCCGGTGAATTCGACGACATCCTTGCAGAGCTCTTCGCCTGGCTTCCAGCCGCCCTCGTACCAGAAGAACTTGACCGGCGGCAGCATTTCGCCGGGCTGCGCCGGATTCGGCCGGGCGGGAAACTGGAAGGTCACCTTCGCGTGCAGCGGGAAGGTTTCCGAGGTCGCGCCCTCGGTCACGGCCTCGACTTCGGTCGCGTAGCCGAGATTGAGCGCGCGGAACGGGAGATTGCAGGTGTGGCAGGCCATGTCGCCGAGCGCGCCGGTGCCGAAGTCGTACCAGCCGCGCCACTTGAAGGTGTGGTAGGTGTCCTTGGCGTAGGGGCGCTCCGGCGCGACGCCGAGCCAGAGATCCCAGTCGAGCGTCGGCGGCACGGGGTCCACCTGCTTCGGGCGCTCGATGCCCTGCGGCCACACGGGGCGGTTCGTCCAGACATGGACTTCCTTGACCTGCCCGATGACGCCGGCCTGGAGCAGTTCCACGCCGCGCCGCATTTCGCTGGAGGCGCTGCCCTGGTTGCCCATCTGCGTAACGACGCCGGTCTGGCGCGCGAGATCGCGGAGGCGGCGCGCTTCCCACATCGTGTGCGTCAGCGGCTTCTGGACATAGACGTGCTTGCCGAGCTGCATCGCCATCGACGCGGCGGGCGCATGCATGTGGTCGGGCGTGGAGATGGTGCACGCGTCGATCAGCGGCTCCTTCGCCAGCATTTCGCGGAAGTCGCGGTAGAGCCGGACGTCCGGGTTGACTTCCTTGCGGATCTTCTCGGCCTTCTTGTTCAGCGTGACTTCGTCCACATCGCAGAGCGCGATGACGTTCATGCCGGACTTGACCATCTCGCTGATGTCGCTATCGCCCTTGCCGCCGCAGCCGATGCCGGCGAGGTTGAGCTTCTCGCCGGGCTTGCGCACGCGCGGCCGGGGGGTGGAGAACGTCGCGCAGCCGCCGAGCGCGAACGCGCCCACGGTCAGCAGCGAGCCGCGCAGAAAATCGCGGCGGGAATAACCAGCAGAAACGACCAGTTTGTTGTCCATGTTTTTTCCTTATTAAAAACCGAAAGAGGGCGGAAGGCCGAGGGGCGGCCGGGCGGTCCCGGCACCAGCTTCCCTTCAGCTCATCCGCCATCCACCATCATCCATTCACCATGTTCTTCAGACCGTCCAGCCCGGCCGGTAGGCGCCCTTGACGAGGGCCTCGACTTCCGGCGTGTTCGGCGAACGCATGTTCGGGCCGTCCCACTGGATCTTCTTGCCGGGCATGCGCAGCGCAAAGCAGCCGACGAGGATGATCTCGGTGAGGTAGGCGGCGATCTCGAAGCGCGAGTACGGATCGTTCGGCTTGTTCGCCACGCACGCATCCACCCACTCGCGGTAGTTGTTGCCGCTGCGGGGAATCCGCTCCGGCACCGCGATGGCGGCCTCGTGCTTGGTGATGCCGCGGAGCTTGGGCTCCTCGTTCATGCGCATCAGGTTGCCGCCGCCGTAGTCGCCGCCCGAGAAGAAACGGCCCTTCTCGCCGATGAAATAGCAGCCGGAGCCGGGCAGCTTGGCCGGCGTTTCCTTGCCGTCCTTGTCGCGGCCCGGGCCGGTGAACTCGGCGACGTCCTTGCACAGCTCGTCGCCCGGCTTCCAGCCGCCCTCGTACCAGAAGAACGTGACCGGTGGCAGCAGCTCGCCGGGCTTGACGGGATTCGGGCGCGCCGGGAACTGGAACCGGATCTTGCCGTGCTTGGGATAGCTTTCCTTCGTGCCGCCCTCGGTCTCCGCTTCGACCTCGGTCGCATAGCCGAGGTTCAGCGAGCGGAACGCGAGGTTGCAGGTGTGGCACGCCATGTCGCCGAGCGCGCCGGTGCCGAAGTCGTGCCAGCCGCGCCAGGCGAACGGATGATAGACGCTGCCCTTGCGGTCGTTGCTCTTGCCCTTCGTCGCTGCGGCGGCCGCGGCCGCCTCCGGCCATTTCGCCTTGAAGGGCCGCTGCGGCGCGACGCCGAGCCAGAGGTTCCAGTCCAGGGTCGGGGGCACCGGGTCTTCACCCTCGGGCCGTTCGACGCCCTGCGGCCAGATCGGCCGGTTCGTCCAGACGTGGACTTCCTTGATCGGGCCGATGACGCCGGCCTGCAGCACTTCCACGCCGCGGCGCAGCTCGTCGGAGGCGCTGCCCTGGTTGCCCATCTGCGTCACGACGCCGGTACTCTTCGCCAGCTCGCGCAGGCGGCGGGCTTCCCAGATCGTGTGCGTCAGCGGCTTCTGGCAGTAGACGTGTTTGCCCATGCTCATCGCCAGCGCGGCGGCCGGCGCGTGCATGTGGTCGGGGGTCGAGACGGAGACCGCGTGGATGCGGTCCTTTTCCTTGAGGAGCATTTCGCGGAAATCGCGATAGACGCGGACGTCGGGGAATTTTTTGCGGACTTCTTCGGCCTTCTTGTTCAGCGCGTTCTCGTCCACGTCGCAGAGCGCGCCGACGCTCATGCCGGCTTCCATCATCTCGGAAATGTCGCCGCCGCCCTTGCCGCCGCAACCGACCGCCGCGAGGAACAGCTTGGCGGCGTCCGGATTCGGCGGCCGCGTCACCTTCTTGGCCTTGGGCGCCTTGTTATCCTGCTTCGGCTTGTCCTTCTTGTCCGCGGCGTAGGTGTTCAGCGCCAGCGCGCCGGCGCCCAGCAGCGACCCGCGCAAAAAATCACGCCGGGAATAGCCCGGCTTCAACATCATTTCGCGTTCCATGTTTGCTCCTTTACCGGCTTTCCAATCCTTGGAAAACCAACGTTTGTTTTTCCCAACCCTTGGAAAGCGCCATCGCTTCCAAGGCCTGCCCGCCCGCAAAAACATCAACGCAAAGACACCGGCTCCGACGGCCGGCGCAAAGTTTTTTGCCTTTGCGACCTGCCGCCTGACCCGGCGTCTTTGCGTTGTCTCGATGACATGCGATCTCTTCGACCGGCTGCCAAACTGCCGTCAACGCGGCGTGCTTACTGCGCCGCCTTGCCCCACGCTTCCACTTCGATGTAGTGGTTCATGTTGTTGCTGGTGTTGCCGTTTGAATACAGGCGGACATAGCGGCCCTTGACGCCCTTGGTGTCGATCAGCTGGCCCTGGTAGTTCTCGATGAAGCCCAGGTCCTTGCCGACGCCGAGGCCGTGGGCGTTCTCGCGGTCGGTGTTGTAGACCGTCCGCACGTCCTTGATGAAGTCGGCGTCGTCGCTGACCTGCACGACCACCGCGTGGTAGACGCGCTTCTGCGAGTGGAAGCGCCACACGAGCAGGGCGTGGATCTCGCTCGACTTGCCGAGATCGAGCTGCACCCACTGCTTGCCGGCGGCGAGCTCGACGTAGGAACCTTCCTCGGCGCTCTTGTCCTCATCGGTGATCAGCGTGAGCTCGCCGACGACGGGCTCCTTGTCGCTGGCCGTGACCTTCTTGCCCTTGGAAAGATTGACGCAGCCCGCGGGGACCATGAAGTCCGGGCGCTTGTTGACGAGCTCCGGCTCGACCGGGACGTTCGCCGGGATCGGCTTCGGGGTGCCGGCCAGCATGGGCTTCGGCAGCTCAAGCTTCAGCGCCACCTTCTCATCGGCCGCGCGCGCGCTGCCGAACACCACCGCGGCCACCACGGCCACACCCACCACCATACGCATCGATGTCTGCATTGTGTCTTCTCCCTTACGTTGTTTCTTTTGCTGTTGTGCGAACGCAGAACGTTCTTAACACATCCTTATTGTGTCCGACAAGAACTCACTGGCGCAATTTCCAGACGGTGTGCGGGCGGGAGAGCCAGCTGCCGCTTGGTTGATTTTCGGCCGGGCCGGGGTTCGCGGGGCTGGAAAGCCCCGCCCACAAGCGGCCCAGCATGAGGCGGGCAGACCTCCTGCTGAAGCCTGTCCCCGCCGAACGTCACCACCCTGACCGTCGCGAAAAGAAACGCGGCGCGAAGTTTCGGGTTCCGGCGGCGGAACGTGGCTCCCGTCCTGCCGCCCGCGGTCCGACCAGCAACCGCGCAACCCGCCTTCGCGCCGCGCAACGGGGCGGCAGCCAAGCCGCCGCCCCACCCGGCCCGGCTCACACCTCGTAGTCGGCCGGCGTGATGTCCAATGTACGCCGCGCCGCGATGGCCTCGCTGGCTTTGTGGATCACCGACTCGCTGCGGAACGCCTCGTCGGCGGGGCAGGTGAGTTTTTCTTTGCCGCGCATGGCATTGAAGAAGTTCTCCAGATGCGGCTGATGGATCACCTTGTTGAAGCCCACCGGCAGCGCGTAGGTCTCGAGCACCTTGCTCTCGCGGACGTCCACCTTGACGTTTTCCTCGGGAGCCGCGGCCGACTTCTTCAGCATCACGTAGTTCTTCTGGATGTACTCCGCCCAGTCCGGCGCGTTGGCTTCGCGGAACAGCTGGGTGATCGAGGGGTTCTCCGACATCTTGATCGAACCCTGGTCGCCCATGAAGTATTCCCAGTAGCCGCCGCCGGCGCTGGTCGTCGTCTGCACCTGGTAGAACGCGCGGGCCATGCCCTCGGGCAGCTTGTACTCATAGATGCACATCGCGTTGTCGAACCACTCGTGCTCCTTGTAGTAGTCCACGCCGCCGGACGCCGCCACGCTGACCGGCATCACGCCGAAGTACCAGTTGAAGATGTCGATCTGGTGCGCGCCGAGGTCGGAGAGCGGGCCGCCGCCGTATTTCTTGAACCAGCGCCAGTTGCGGAACTTGTACATGTCCTCGTAACCGTACTTGGCGAGCAGCTCGGGCTTCATCGTGATCGCCTTGGCCGCGCCGCGGTCCGGCGTCACCGCCCGGTTCCACTGCGCGTTGGCTGCGGTCATCCGGCCGAACAGCTTGAGGTCGCGCAGCAGGTAGTTGAGCACGAACCGGTAGCGCGGGCTGCTGCGCCGCTGGTGGCCGATCTGCAGCAGCTTGCCTGTCTCCTGCATCGTCTTGACCATCGAACGCGCGCCTTCCATCGTGTTCGACATCATCTTTTCGCAGTAGACGTCCAGGCCCTTCTTCAGGCACGCATTCGAGATCGGCGCGTGCCAGAAGTCCGGCGTCGCCACGATCACGGCCTGCAGGTCCTTCTCCTTCGCGAGCAACTCCTCGAAATCCTCATAGGCGGGGATATCAATGTTGTTGTTCCGCTTGAGGCCCTTCTGGACGCGGTCGCGCGCGTACTTCCAGATGTCGCAGATCGCGGCGATCTCGATGCCCTCAATCTTGAGGAGCGCGTCCAGCAGGACGTTGCCTTCCTCGCCGCAGCCGATGAGCGCATAGCGGATGCGGTTCGAGGGCGGCGTCTTGGCCGGCGCCGCGGCGGGCGCGTTCTCGGCCGCGCCGCTCTTCAGCGCAAGGCCGGCGCCCGCTGCCATCGCCGTGGTCAGGAAACCCCGGCGGGAAAAATCAAATTCGGATGCCATTAGCCCCTCACCATTTCTTCAGGACGGCCAACTGGTTGTGCTTCGCCAGCGTCAGCGCGTAGGCGATCAGGACCACATGGATCGCCAGCCACGCCACGCCGTCGTCGGCCTTGATCATGATCAGGCCGGCGGTCAGCCCGATGTAGAGCAGGCCTTGGGCGAACAGCGAGATCCGTGTCCCGATACCGAGCCAGAGCATCAGCCCCAGCACGATCAGCGCCGGACCAAGCACCACGTAGAAGATTTTCAGCATGAACGCCGGGAGCAGCGGCTCGGCGGCGAACTTGTCCTGCATGGACTGCGGGATCGGCGAATAGTTGGCCAGCGCGTACACCTTTTGCGAGGCCTCGACCATCGCGCCGCCCGGATCGGCCGCGCCGGTCTTAGGATCGACCCAGGGCTTCATCACCTTGCCCATCTGGGCGTACTTCTCCAGACCCGTCATTACCGCGCGCAGACCCAGCCAACCGCGCAGCAACCAAAACGCCAGGGTGGCGTCCCAACACGTCGGCGTCGCCGCCGTTTCATTTTGCTCGCTCATTCCATGCTTCCTTTCGTTGCGGTGTTCTTTACTAAAAGCTCCGCGCAGCGTCCAGCGTCTTTGTCGAAATTTTCACCGGCGGGCCTTCGGAATAACGCAAGCGCGCCGGTTGTATTGCAGGTCAGGTCACGCGGAGCACCACGCGGCAGCGGCCGGTGGCGTCGGGCGTGACCGCGACGGGCAGCGCCTCGAAGCCGGGCACGGGGTTGAACACGCGCCGCTCCAGCCCGCCCTCGACCCGGAGCGGCGTCAGCGCCTCCACGCGCACCGTGCCGCCAACGCGCGCGATGGTCAGGGTGTGCGCGTCCGGCTGCGCCGCGGGCTCCGCGCGCAGCGCGATCAGCGGCAGCAGCAGCTGGTAGGGGCCGTCGCACTGTGTCTCGATCTGAATACCCTGCGGCGTGAACTGATATTCGAGCTTGCACCTCTCGGCGTCGGCCGGGGGCTTGCCGAGCGCGCTCGCGAGCAGCCGCGCCCGCACGATGAACACGACCTTGTCGGCCCCCTCCAGGGCGGTGATCGTCGCGCCGCCGTCAAAGATGTTCGAGTGGCGCACGCCGTTCACCAGGCGCTCCACGCGCGGCGTCAGCGGGACGTCGGGGCCCGCGAGCTGGGCCATGTTCTGGGGTTCCCAGGGCACATACTCGGCGAGGCTCGCGCACAGCACCGCGCCGACCTGGCCGTGCCAGAGCAGGCCGAGCGCGCCGCCGGTCGCCTGCACGGTGGCCAGCGGCGGCCGGCTGTTGAACCAATCGTACCCGGACACCGTGCCGCGCCACGGGCCGGTGGCGGCGAGCCAGACCTGCACCTCGGGGAAGAATTTCAGGCCCTGCGCCGTGACGCGCGGCGGCAGCACGGTCGCGGCCAGGTTCGCATCGAACTGCGGATGGTCTAGCAGCGCGGCCAGCGCCTTGGCGTGGCAGAAGGTGTGGTGGACGCACGGCGGCAGGCCGTGCGCGTGCAGGTGCGGGCCGCCGTGGAGCAGGCCGTCATGGGTGCAGGCGCGCAGCTGCTTCAGGCTGAGGATCGCCGCCGCGGCGAACTCCGGTGCGCGCTTCGCCAGCAACGCGTAGGCCGGCACGCTGCCGCCGGAGGTCCGGCTGCCCCACCACGTCCACTTGTAGCTGCGCGTGCCCCAGCTGTTGTCCCAGCCGCCGTCGGGCAGCTGGAAGGCGAGGTGCGCCTTGAGCGTGCGGATCACGGGGTAGAGGATGTCTTCCTCGTTCATGAACAGGGCGTACTGCACCAGCGCCGGCAACGATTCCTCGACGTTGTAGCCCAGGTCCACCGGCACGCAATTCTTCGGCGAATGCAGCTCATACGGCTTGCCCTCGCCATAGAGCAGGCGGCTCGGCTTGGTCAGGAATTCGAGCGCCCGCATCGCGAAGAGGCGGCCGCGGTCCACCAGCAGGCTGTCGCCAAGCACGCGCCCGCACAACGCCAGCGCGTAGGCCGCCGACACCGGATAGTTGACGTTGGAATAGTTGTTCCAATGAAAATTGTCGTTGATGAACCTGGCCGCTTTGCCCAAGCGGACAAACCACGCCTCGCGCACCTCCGGCTCGAGCAGGCCGCGGTGATAGTGCAGCGACTCCGCCAGCGCGATGGCGCCGAAGACCGTGGTCCCCTTCCAAGGGTGGTCCGCGCCGGGATCGTTCAGCCAGGCGCCATCGGGCGCGTCCACGTTCTGCATCCACGTCCGCACGCGCAGCGCCGCATCCAGGAACGCCTGCCGCTGCGTATGCTGGGCCAGGTAGAGCAGCGGCAGCGTGGCCTCGCCGCAGCGCCCGTGCAGACGGCCGCACGCGGGGCAGCGGAAGGCGCCGAACTCGGCGGGCTTGGAGGCATCGGTGTGCTGCAGCTTAAGCAGGGCCACGCCCCACTCCACCAGCAGTTCCTGCGCGTAACCGCCGAAGAGGCCGGCTGGCGCGGGGGTTTCCGCGGCCCCTGCCGGCCACACCCGGCCCGCCAGCCAGCCCGCGCCCCCGAGCGCGCCCGCGGCCAGAAATTTCCTGCGGCTGAAATGTTCCATGATATCGTCCACCCGTCGCGGCGTTTGTAGCCGCCGACGGACGGAATGTAAAACGCAAAACCCAGAAAGCAATCTACCCCTGTCCTCGCCGGGCACGCCAAAGATACTAAACCGGAGGGCGCGGTTCCGCCCGCGCCGGGGTCAGCGACCCCGGCTACAGAAAACCCGAGGAGGCGGTGCCCGCAACCCAGGGACAACGCCGGGGCGGAGCCACCCAACAGCACATCACCGGCCGGGTTCAAACGCGGCGTTGGGCTTGGAAACCGCGCCCGGCGGCAGGGCCACGGCGTGGCGGAGCGCCTCCAAATAGCCGAAGCGGTCCCGCATATTGGGTTGCAGCCCGGGCCCGCCCTCCGCCCACTCGGCCACATTGTAACAGGTGACGATCCGCGGCATCCCGTTCGTCTGCACGTGCGCCACCGCTTTCCGCAGCTGTTCCCCGAACAAGGCCGGGGTGCTGCCGGGACACACCCAACGGCTCGGATGCGGCGCCTGCGAGTGCCGCGCCGTGCAGGTGTTGAGGATCGTGCGCGCACCGGTCGGCGCCGCGAAGCTCGCGACCCGCTCGGGATAGGTGCGGCCCTTGCCGTGGTCCTCCGCATAGGAAGCGTTGCAGTAGAGCACACCCTGCCGCTCCAGCGCCGCGCGGTCCAGCAGTTTCTCCGCCGTCGGATGCCGCACGAACAGCGCCACCCCGCCGTAGCCGGCCGCTTGAAACCGCGCTGCCACGCGGCCGAGGAAGGCCGCCGTCTGCCCCGCACCGCGATAGTTGTCAAAGACGCCGCGAAGCGCCTCGCCCTCATACACGTACAGCACGGGATACCGCCGGCCGCCCGCCTCCAAGGCGTAGCAGTTCCCGTAACGGCGATAGGCACGCTCGATCATTTGCGTCCAGCCGGCCTCCACCTTCTGCCGGTTCTCGGGCGTCGCCTTGAGCCAGGGGGATGGCGGCCAGAGCACGTACTGGAGCCGCTGAAAGTTGGGCACGTGGTGGAACAGCTGATAGAGCCAGTGGCCCTCGGCCTCCGGCCGTTGCCACCGGTCGAAGTCAACCCGGCCGCCGCAGAGCGACAGGGCCTTGACCCCGTACTCCGCCAGCCAGTTGCACTGCCAGTCGAGCACGACCGGGTCGTCACCCCGATAGAACCCCAGCAGCGGATGGCGCGCCGGATCGTAGGGATCGCCCGCCTTGCCGCCCGACAGCACCGGCGCATGGAAGGCCCAGGACCAGTAGTACCAGCCGGTCCAGCCGCCGCCCGTGCGGCGGCACTCGAGCCCGCCGTCGTTGTACCAGTGCGCGAGGACATCGACCGCCGTCGGCCGCGCCGCCTTGGACAGCGGCGGGGACACCAGGCTGCCGGACCGCATGCGCCCCTTGGTCCCCAGCTCGCGCTCATCCTGCTCCAGATGGTTCTGCTGCAGGCCGATCAGGTGGCCCTGGTCGTCGCACACCACCACCGGCTGCGGCGCAAGGTCGTTCCGGATCACCACCCCTGTCGGCGACTCGAAGGTCACGCCCCCGGTGAAGTCCAGGGTCTCGCCGTTGAAGCGATACGTTCCGTTGGGATAGAAGAGCGGGACCTTCCGGCTGTGCAATTCCTGCAGCAGCCGCGTACAGTCTGTCCGACCGGCGGGGTCAGCCCCGCACGTGACCACGTTCAGCGGACCATCCGCTGCGATGACTACGCAGGCCAGGCCACAGAGGCCCGCCCACGCCAGCGCAGCCAACCAACGCCGCATCCGAATAGATCCACTGCTGGTTTTGAAAAGCATACGGTCTTTCAGGGCCATCAAGTGGCGCGGAAAGTAGCACGGCCGACACGGTCGGAACAAGATGGAAGCCCGCGGGCCTCCGCGAGCCGACCCATGCAACGGCGGTCACAGACCGCCGCTACAAACTCTCCGCATCCTGCTGCCGGCGTCCCAGCGGGACGAAAGAACCGCATCCATGAACCAGTTGCTGTGGCGGCGGTCTGTG
>CAIWHP010000154.1 GCA_903912445.1 uncultured Lentisphaerota bacterium | reverse complement strand
GGGCGGGTGCCGGCCGCGGGCGCGCGGCGCCGGGCGCCGCCGCCGTGACCTCGCGCTGGCCGAGCGAGCTGGCGCAGAGGGTGCAGCGGTATTCGTAGAGCTCCGCGTGCGGCAGGATCAGCAGCAGCCGCTCGCGCACGGGCTGGGCCTTCCGGCATTTCGGGCAGAAGAGCTCGCTCGCCCGGAACTGGTCGAATTGCTGCATGGCCGCGACGATAGCGGGATGCGCCGCGCGGCGCAAGGTTGCAGACGGCAGGGCCCCTGGCATCCTTCCCTCTCACACTTGCACAAGTGTGAGAGGGGCCCCACGGGGCGGCGCGGTTGTTGCCGGGCGCGAACACGCTCACCAGGTCGTGCTGATTTTCCGGACGGCTTCGCCGGGGGGCAGGTCTTCCAGGGTTTGGGAAACGGTACGGGCGTTGCCGGGCAGCACCAGGTCGGGCCGCACATCGGCCAGCGGCTGGAGCACGAACCGGCGCAGCATCCAGCGCGGGTGCGGGATGATCAGGCCGCCCTCGTCCAGGCAGTGGTCGCCGACGTACAGTAGGTCGAGGTCCAGCATGCGCGGCGCAAATTTATCGGCGCCGCGGACGCGGCCGAGGTCGTCCTCGATCTGCGCGGTGACCCGCCGCCACTCGGCGGGCGGCCAGTCGCCGTCCAGGATCAGCACGGTATTGAGGAAGGCAAGGTGACGGAATTCTGCTTTGACGCCGACGGGTTCGGTTTCGTAGACCGGCGCGGTCGCCAGCAGCCGCACGCCCGGCAGCGCGCACAGGCGCGCCCGCGCGGCGCGCAAATTCTCGAGCCGGTCGCCGAGGTTCGAGCCGAGGCTGAGGCCGGTTTCCATCGCCTCAGGCCATCCAGGGGCGGTCGCGCTTGACCTTGGCAAGGACCTCGCGGGCGATCTGCGTGTCCTCGGCGATCTGGAAGTCGAAGATGCCGGCGAGGATGAAGTCCGCGCCCTTGTCGAACGCATACTGGAACGCCGGGCGCGGCCGGAGGGCGCCGGCCGCCATCACCTTGTAGGCCACCCACGGCCGCTTGACGCCGCCCATGTACTTGACGACCTCGTCGGGATCCTTGCACCAGTAGTTGTCCACGCCGTAGTTGTCGATGATGTCCTTGTTCTGGTCGGGCCGGCGCGTGGACCAGTATTGCGTGCTGTGCAGCGTCTTCACGTAGTAGTCCGGGGCGAGGCCGGCCTGTTCGACGAACTGCGGCGTGCGCAGCTCGTGGCCGGCGATGCCGCCGGGGATGCCGTTCGACTTGATGAACTCGAGCGCCTTGCCGATCAGGTCGGCGTTGCGGTCGCGCGAGAGCGTGTCGCCGGCGTTGCCCTGGATGTAGATCGTGTCGGCGCCCGCATCCACCAGCGCCTTGAGGCTGGCGAAGTTGTCCGTGGCGCTCGGGGAGCCCTGCACCATCCACTTGATCTTGCCGCCGCGCTCCTTCTGGTAGCGCTGGATGATCTGCGCGCCCGAGGGGTTCGTGTTGACGCAGTTGATGCCGTGCTGCTCGGCCAGCTCCAGCGTCTCCAGGATTTTTTCCGGCGTGAAATAGTGCTTGAGCAGATGCGAGACATACATCAGGTCGCGGCTGTGCGCGAAGCCGCCGATCAGGTTGCCGCCGAGGATCAGCCGCGAGATCTCCAGGTCGCCGATCTTGCCCGTCGGCAGCTTGCCCTGCGGGCCGGGCGTGGCGGGCGGGGCCAGGGACGGCCCGGCCGGTTTGGCGAGGAGCTTCCGGTCCTCGAGGCTCAGCGCGGCGGCGGTGCCGAGCAGCACCCGGCGCGAAAAATCACGGCGCGAAATCTGGCGGCAACTCATGTTCGTTTCCTTTCCTGCCCGCGGGCCTGCCCACGCGCGAAACCTTACCCGCCGCGCGGGCCTTGTCAACGCGCAATCGCTCCGCCTCAGCGGTCTTCCGGCAGGCTGCCCAGCCAGATTTCAAAGCCGATGCGGAGTGACGGCGTGAAGGTGTAGTCGCGTTCGCGCGGGAACTCGATCTGCGGCGTGAGCTCCAACACCAGCCACGGCCGGAAGAAGCACGTGCGGTACGTGACGTTGGCGATGTAGTTGTCCAGCAGGAACGGCCCGCACTTGTGCGCAAAGACGCCCGCGCTCGGGATCAGGTGGCGACAATGGCCGGGCAGCGGATAGTCGTAGGACAAGCTGTGCTCGAACTCCACGCCGTGGGATTTCTCGGTGTAGTTCGCGGCGGTGGTGCTGCGGAAAAACGACTTGTCGCGGAAGGCGCGTTCCAGATCCACCTGCGTCAGTTCGCCAGCGCCTTCCTTCACATAGTAGAAGGCGTCCTGGGTGAAGCGGCCGACCCAGCCATCGAGCTTGCGCTCGTAGGCGAATTCCAGCTGCGTGAACGGGTCGGGGAGGCCGTGGAGGCGGAGGCCGCCTTCGAGGTGCAGCTGGGAGCGCAGTGCCTTCAGCAGCTTCAGGCGCGCCCCGACCTGCACGGCGTTGTCGTCCAGGATGGGTTGCTCGGCGCTGGGCAGCGCGCCGCGCTTGATGTTGTCCAGGAACAGGTGCAGCCGCTCCTCGGCGTAGGGCATGACCACCTTGCCGCTGAAGGCGGCCTTGGGCGAGAGGCCGTCGGCGTCCTTGGCCTGCAACGACAGCCGGATGCGGCCGGTGGAGTTGCTCACGGCCTCCGACGCATCGGCGCGCTTGAAAAACGAATCCAGGTTGCGCGTGACGAGTTGCATCCGGGCGTTGAGGTCATCGTGGATGTAGTCCAGCGTCTGGGCCGTGTTCGTCACCATCGCGGTCATGGGCGGGAGCGGGGCGGCCCGGCTGGAAACCCAGCCGCCCACGGCCAGCAGCACAGCCCAACCCATGACACGACAATCCTTCATGCGGGACGGACTGTAACACGTTCTGCGCCAGATGCGAAAGGGGCCGCGCAGCGAGACAACCCGCCCGCCGGCCGCGGTGTCAGCGGTCTTCCGGCAGGCTGCCGAACCAGATCTCGAAGCCGATCAGGAGGGAGGGCGTGAACGTGTAGTCGCGCTCGCGCGGGAACTCGATCTGCGGCGCGATCTCGAAAATCAGCCACGGGCGGTAGAAGCAGGTGCGGTAGGTGAGGTTGAGGCGGTAGTTGTCCATCAGGAAGGTGCCGTTTTTGTGCGCAAAGACGCTCGCGTTGGGGATCAGGTTGCGGCAACGGCCGGCGAGCGGCATATCCAGCGAGATCGTCTGCTCGAACTCCGCGCCCAAGGTGTCCTCGGTATAATTCGACGCCGTCGTGCTGCGGAATATCGACTTGTCGCGGAAGGCGTATTCGACATCCACCTCCGTCAGCTCGCCGGCGCGTTCCTTGGCATAATAGAACACCGCCTGCGAGAAACGGCCGACCCAGCCATCGAGCTTGCGCTCATATTCGAACTCGAGCTGGGTGAACGGGTCGGGAATGCCGCGGAACCGGATGCCGCCCTGCAGGTGCAGGTAGGAGCGGAACGATTCCCACAGCGACAACTGCGCGCCGATCTGCATGGCGTGGTCCTTGAGGATGGGTGTCTCGTCGCCCGGCAGCGCGCCGCGCTTGATGTTGTCCACGAACAGGTTCAGCCGCTCCTCGGCATAGGGCAGCGCCAGTTTGCCTTTGAACGCCGCGTTTGGTGTCAGCGCCTCGGCGTCCTGGATCTTTAGCATCAGGCGGACGCGTGCGGTGGACCGGGTGGTGGACTCGGCATCGTCGGCGCGCTTGAAAAAGGAATCCAGCTTGCGGGCGACCCCTTGGTACCGTGCGTTCAGATCGGCGTGGAAGTTGTCGAAGCACTGCTCCAGATATGTCGGCGGAACTTCCGGCGACGGAATGAGGTCGGCCCGGCTGGAAACCATGCCACACACACCGAAGAACAACGCCAACCCCATAACACGACAACAACTCATGCGGCGGCGATTATAGCACCTTCTGGGCCAGAAGCGAATCAACACGCATGCACCCTGGCCGGATCGGTCACTGCTTCGTGGCGGACCAGCTGCCGGTGTGCTGGGTGCCGTTGGGTTCTGTGGCGGTATAGGAGCCGCCCATGGTGGCGCCCTCCACGGAGCCATCGGCCACCAGCAACGGGCCGCCGGGGAGCCCCGACGAGATCGAGATGCTGTTGCCGTTCACGCTGCCGGTCAGCGGCACGCCCTGGACGGAGCCCGTCAGCGCGTCGCCGTTTTGGCGCAGCGTCATGGTCGAGGTTTCGCCTTCCGCGTTCAGCGCCCATGTGCCGGAGACATCGAGCCCCGTCGGAGTCCCGCTGCTGCTGTCGTTGTTGCAGCCCGTCATCAGGCCCGCCAGCGCCCCCAGCATGACCAGGCACACTACGGTGATTTTCTTCATTATGGTTTCCTTGGGTTCGCTGCCGACGGGTTCAACGCTGGCTGAAAGCAGACAGCAGCGCCTGCTCGGCGCGCTGCGTCCAAAGCCCGTTTTCCAAGGCTTGGAAAACCGCCGGGTGGGTTTTTCCAAGGCTGGGAAGCGTGGTGACGCCGAGTCCCTTGCACGCGGGGTAGACGAGAATCTTGCCGGGGATCTGCTGTTTCTCCACCGCGCGGATGCCGTCGATCGCGCCCGCGAGGCCGCAGACCGCGGCGACGGAGACGTTGGTGTCGAGCTGGCCGTTTTCGACCTTGCGCTTGAGCGCGAGCATGTCGTCGAGCGTCGAGCCGCTCGTGCCGATGAAGTAGCAGCCCTTGGCGCAGTAGGCGTCGAGATCGATCGGCCCGCTGACCGCGGCCGGGATGCCGGCGAAGATGTTGATGATGCCGCGCCGCGCCGCCTGCGCGACGGCGGCGGCGACGAGCGCGGGCACCGGCGCCATGACCGCGGCGTAGTCGAACTCCACGCCGGCCGGCGCGCTGGTCTTCGCGTTGTAGGGGTGGTAGCCGAGGGTGTTCTGCTGCGCGATGGGCCCGGCGATGGCGGTGAGCGCGGCGAGGCGCTCGTCGCTCAGGTCGCCGGCATAGACGCTGACGCCGGGCACGCCCTGGCACAGGTTGCGTACCACGTGCATCACGCCCATCGGCCCGCCGGCCCCGATGACGTTGATCTTGTCGCCCTTGCGGATCTCGCCGGTCGCCGGGATGCAGCGCAGCGCGTCGCCCGGCTCGCTGCCGGGCGTGCCGATGAGGCGGATGCCGCCGTAGTGGACGCGGCCGACCGCGGTCGTCACCGGCCGGCCGAACTTCAACCCGCACTGGCAGATCACGAGCAGGCCCTGCGGCGCGAGCTTGGCAAAAAGTTTTTCCACGGTTTCCGGGTTCGCGCCAAAATAGAGCACGTCGTCGAACGCGTTTTCCGGGACGGCGGCGAGGTCGGCGAATTTTTCCGGCTGCTGCGCGAGCGCGGGCGGCGGCGGGAACGCGCTGACGCAGGCGAACTGTGCCGGTTCGACGTGCTTGAGCAGCTTGCCGATCACGCACGCATCGGGCTTGGCGTCGGCGACGATCAGCAACCGCCCGCCGGGCTTGAGCGTCGTGCGCTCGGTCACCACGTAGGCATCCTCGACGCACGCCCACGGCTCGCAGAGCGCGAGCGCGGAGGAGGGCTTGTCGCTGGTGATCTCGATCATCATGGACTGGCCGTTGGGCGCCACATAGACGCGCTCGTCGAGCAACACGAATTCCTGGAGCGCACCCTCGAAGTTGTAGCCGAACGCCGCGTTGGAGCTGGCCGTGCGCAGCCAGCGGTAGTCGGTCTGCACCAGGTAGCGCGCGCCGACCTTGCACTGCTGCACGCCCGGGCCGGCGGCGACGACGGTGACGACGGCCTCGTGGCCCGGCACGGTCGGCGCCTCGTTCGGGACGTAGGCGGCGATCTGCGGGAGCGCGGCCGGGTCGATGCCGGCCAGCACCGGGGATTTGCGCACGTGGGCGGAGAACTGCTTGAGCAGCTTGAGGTCGGAGAAGCACAGGCCGCAGACCTCGACGCGGCACAGGATCTGGTGCGGCCCGGGCTGATGCACCGGCTTGGCCGTGTTCAGCTGCAGCTGATCCGGCCCGACCAGTTGCACCGCCTGCTGCGTAGCTGGAATTTGCATCGCGTCCCTTTCCATTTCCGTTTTGGTGGGGCGGACTATAGCCTCGCCCCCCGCTCTACGCAAGGCGGGCCGCGCCCGGCTCCGCCGTTCCGTCCTCCACGCGAAACGCCTCCAGGGAGTTTGTCCCGCGGGCACGAGCGTTGGCCGGGCGTGCTGGTGGGACTGTTCCCCTTCCCCAGCGCGGGATTGCAACCGGCAGCCGTTCGTGAGAAAAAGCGGGCATGAAACAAAATCTGCTGAGCCGGCGTGAGTTCGTGCGCGGGGCGTTCGGTGCCGCGGTGGCGGCGGGTACGCTGCGGGGCTGGGGCGCGGCGGCCGCGCCGGCGAAAATCCGGCTCGGCGGGCCGGCCTATGCCAAGGCCGACGATCCCGAGGCCTATGTGCTGGCGCACCGGAAGCTGGGCTATCGCGCCGCCTTCTGCCCGAAGCTCGCGCTCACCGAGACCGACCGCATCCGCGCGTTCGAGCAGGCGTTCGCCAAGCACGACGTGGTCCCCGCCGAGGTCGGCCGCTGGTGCAACCTGATGGATGCCGATACGGAGAAGCGCGCCAAGAATCTGGCGAACGTCACCGAGGGCCTCGCGCTCGCCGAGGCGCTGGGCGCGCGCTGCTGCGTGGACATCGCCGGCTCGTTCCATCCGACCTCGTGGTTCGGGCCGCACGCGGACAACCTCACGGACAAGTTCTTTGATGCCGCCGTGGAGAACGCGCGCAAGATCATCGACGCCGTGAAGCCCAAGCGCGCGAAGTTCACCTACGAGATGATGGGCTGGGCGATGCCGGACACCGCCGACTGCTATCTGCGGATGATCAAGGCCGTGGACCGTCCGGGTTTTGGCGTGCATCTCGACCCCTGCAACGCGGTGAACTCGCCGGAGAAATTCTTCCGCAATACCGCGCTGCTCAACGAGTGTTTTGACAAGCTCGGCCCGTGGATTGCGAGCTGCCACGCCAAGGACCTGACGTGGGACGTGGAGATGAATGTCCACTTCCGCGAGGTCGCGCCGGGCAAGGGCGTGCTCGACTACGCCACCTACCTCAAGCGCATCGCGCAGCTGCCGGAACCGCCGACGCTGATGCTGGAGCACCTGGCAAAGCCGGAGGACTACGCCGGCGCGCGCGACCACATCTTCGAGGTCGGCAAGCAGGCCGGCCTCGCGTTTGAGTGAGGCGCGGCGTAAACTTGAAGCTGATCCGGTTGAGCAGAAAGGCTGAAAGGAGCAACGCCCATGAGCACAACCCTGAAGTTGTTCACCACCGACACCCCCACGCTCTCGCAGGACGTGGACGTGGCCGGCGACGCCTGGCAGACCACCTGCGACAAGCCGCAGACGTTCCGGTTGTTTGAGGTGCCCGCGCCCGGCGTCGAGGCCGGCACGGTGAGCTACCGCGCCAAGCTGAAGAGCGAAGGACTGACGGGCCGGGCGTATCTCGAAATGTGGTGCCGGTTCCCCGGGCGCGGCGAGTTCTTCTCGAAGGGGCTCGCCAACGTCGTCACAGGCACCAATGACTGGGTCTCCTGCGAAATCCCATTCCTCCTGAAGCAGGGCGAGCAGCCCGACCTGATCCGGCTGAACCTCTCGGTCGCGGCCGCCGGCTTGATCTTCAAGAAGGCCGTGGCCGGCAAGCTCTGGATCAAGGACATCGCGCTGGCGTTCCAGCCCGGCCCATGATGCGGGGAGGAGCGGCGGCTTTCCCCATCAATGATCAAGCCCGGACGGGCCCCCGCGCCGGCTACGCCAGCGGGATGTTGCCCTTGCGGCAGACTTCGCGGAGCGCGTTCGTCGCCACTTTGAAAAGGTCCGCGCCGGTTTCGCCCGCTGAGTGGCCGGCCACCTTCAGATGCGGTTCGAGGGAGAAGAAGCCGCGGTAGCCCGCGCGATAGGCGTCTTCCAAAATCGGCTGCAGGTTGCCATCGCCCTGGCCGGCGGGGACGACTTTCTTCGTGTCCCGCTTGTAGTCCTTGATGTGGAAATGCACCACGTAAGGCTTGAGCAGTTCCCAATTTTTCAGGTTGTCGTCGCCGGCTTGGACGAAGTTGGCAAAGTCGAAGGCGCAGCGCAGCTTCGGCGAGTTGACCGCCTTCAGGATGGCGAGGCAGGCCGGCCCCCCTTCGCCGTAGATGCCTTTTTCGTTCTCGTGCACGAGCGTCACCGGATGATCCTTCACATAGTCCGCCTTTAACTGCATCCGGCGCAGCACCTCGTCACGGCCCGCGGGGAAAGCCTCGCCCTTGGCGGGGTAGTAGCTGAAGAGGCGGATCAGCGGCGCGCTGAAATACTCGGCCATCTCCACCGCCACCTTGAAGCGGTCGAAATGCGCCGGCCACGGCTCGTTCAGCTTCACCTTGCCGATCGGGCTGCCGATGGAAATGACGCCCATGCCGCCGGCCTGCAATTTTTCGCGGACGGTTTTCCGCAGGGCCGCGTCGAAATCCAGGACATTCTTGCCGGCGGCCGCGCGCAGCTCGATATGCCCGATGCCCAGCCCCTTGCAGACGCGTATCTGCTCGTCCAGGTCGGGCGAAATTTCATCCGCAAACGCCGAGATTTTGATCCCGGGCGCATCCGCCCGCGCGAAACGGAACGACGAGAGCAGCAGTGGCGCGGCCAGACTGGCCTGGATAAACCGGCGTCGGGACATGTGCATGCTCATGGATTCTGTACCTCGTTCTATTGTTGCCGCCAGCAAGGCGACGATTTCGCGATGGTGTTTAGCACAGCGTCCGGCTTGCGTCCAGCCGCACCGGCGCGGGTTTCCCTAGGTCGTCACAGACGCCGCGTGAGGTCGCGCGGACTACAAAAACGCCCGCAAAACGCTGTGCTTTCAGTTGTAGACCGGGTCACCGACCCGGCGCAACAGACGGTTGTCGTTGTTATCACGCCTTCGAAACTCAGGGCGCGAAGTCGAGCACGCCCCAGAGCTGCGGCGTGAGCTGGGCTTCGCTGGGCACATCGGCGGTGATGCCGGTGGCCTTGTTGCTCCAGTAGACGCGTTGAACGGTTTCGCCCGCGCTGCCGCGCAGCACGCCGAGGTCGCCGCGCAGCTTCTGCCCCGCCTCCGCCTTGAGGCCGAGCGCCGCGAGCGGGATCGAGAATTCAAAATTTCCATCGCGGCCAGCGAACTGCAGCTGCGCGCTCACGTCCTCGACGCGGTCGAAGAAGATGGTGCGCCACGGCGAGCTGAACGGCACGCGGGCGGCCGCGGCGGTGCCGGGCACGCTGGCGCGATAGAGCAGCGCCAGCGGCTTGCCCTTCACCAGCGTCACCAGCAGCCGCAGATCGCCGGGCACGGGCGCGGAACGGCGCGCGGCGGCCTTGGGGTCGGCGCCGAGCATCAGGTCCAGCGCGCCGCCGGTCTTGAACGGGGCGTTGGGCACCGCGCCGGTGTTCTCGAGCAGCTTCGGATCGCCGGTGCGGAACGCGGCACAGAGCCGGCCGCCTGCGACCGCGAGCGCGGCGGTCACGTCGTAGGGCTTGCTGTTGCTGTTGAACCACGCCTTGACGCCGCGCTTGTCGATCGGGGCCCACTGCGCGCCCGCCCAGTCCTTGAGATCGCCATCCATCGCAGGCGCGGCGGTGCGCAGGACGACGCGCAGCGTTTCCGCGCCGAACCTCTGCTGCCGCGCGGCTTCGCTGTGCAGCTGCCAGGCCTGCGCGCGCTTGAGGTCCGCCTCGCTGACCTTCAGTTCGGCAGCGGGCAGGCGGCGGAGCGTGTCGAGCCCGTCCACGCGGACGAGGCTGCTGCGCCCGCCATCGACGAGGTAGATGCGGCCGTCGGGCGTCTGCGCGATGCTGGGCCAGAAGTTCTCGTCGTGCGGCGTGATGTCGTCGAGCGCCATGTTGCGCACGGCCTGCGGCATCGCCCACGGCTTGCCCTGGCGTATATCGCGGAAGAGCGTGCGCACGAAGAGGCCGTCGGCGGTGAACAGGTACATCGGCCCCATGTTGCCGTTGACGCACCAGAGCGGGCCGGCATCGCTGCCGCGCGGGGCGACAAAGCCGCCCAGCAGGCGCGTGGTGCCGATCAGCTCGCCGGGGAAGTCCGGCACGGCCGCCTCGTGCGAGGCGTGCAGGCCGGGCCAGAGGCTCGGGTAGGACCAGCGCGCCTCGCCGCGGAACGCGCCGCACAGCGAATAGGGCGAGAACGGCGCCAGGCCGAGCGTGACGACCGTCCAGCCGTCGGGGGCCGCGAGCGCCTGGTCGCCGCCGCTGCTCTTCGGCGGCTGCGCGCCGGTCGCGAGCTTTTCGCCGGTGGCGAGGTCGAGCACTGGCACGCCGGCGTCCGTGAACTTCGCCGGCGCATAGCGCTGCGTGTCGCCCTCGACGCGCGCGATGACGAACGCGAGATCGGGCATCACCGTCACGCCGCCGCTCACCGCCTTGACGAGCGTGACCTCGGCCGGCTGCGCGAGGCCGTCGCCGTCGAGGTCGCTCCACGCGAAGAGCGCCGCATTCTTGGCGCGCTCGCCGTCCGGCTTCAGGCCCGCGGGCCAGCGCGCGGCGAAGGCGGCCTCCTTGAGCAGCGGCCAATCGCCGGCGCGGCCCATCGCGGCACAGGGCACGGCGACGCCGTCACGCTCGATGAACAGGAACCCCGTGCCGTGCCCACCGGTCGGATTGCTGTTGTAGCAGTTGGCGAAGTAGCGGCGGCCGTTGCGGTAGAGCGCCGTCTGCGGCGGGCCGGAGCGGAACGCGAGCTGCAGCGCGCCGGGGCCGGGCCGGTAATAGACGTTGGTGAGCTGGCTGGTGCCGCGCTCCCAGTCGAGCTTGAAGGTCATGCCGGCGTAATGGAACCGCGTCGGGTCCTGCGGGTCCAGCGCGCCGCCGCCGCCGTATTCGCTCGGGCCGTAGAAGGCGTTGAGCAATTGCCCGTCGAGCGACCAGACGCTGACGCGCTTGGGCTGGTTGTCGGTCTCCGCGACCCAGAGCCGCTGGCGGCTGTCCACCGTCAGGCCGTTCGGATGGTTCATGTGTTGCGGGTCGTAGGGCCCGGCCTGCGGTACGCCGGCGCGGCCGATGGCGCGGAGCAGTTTCCCCTGCGCCGAAAAGATTTTCACCTGATGGCTGCGGCCGCGATCGGAGATGCAGAGGTTGCCGGCCTCAGCAAAGGCGAGCTGCTGCGGGTCTTCGAGGTTGGCGACCACGGTCTCCGGCGCCGCGAGCGGCAGCGTCGTGCCGGCCTTGAAACGCAGCAGCTTGTCGCCCGCGAGCGCGAGCAGGTGGCCGGCGCCGTCGAAGGCCAGCCCGCGCGGGTCCGCCAGCGGCGCCTCGCCGAGCACCGCGCCGGTTTTGGCGTCGGCGAACAGCAGCTTGTTCAGGCGGCGCAGGCTGACGACCAGCACGCCGTCGCGCGCGGCGAGGCCGCCCATCTCGGCCTCGATGCCGGCATCGCCCTTTGCCGCGGTCGCGGGCAGCGGCCAGTGATGCTTCACCACCGCTTTGTCGCCATCGCCCGTCAGCGCCGTCAGCCGCAACTCCGCCTCCGTGCTGCCTTTCTCCGTGCGCCAGACGGAGCCGGCGTATGCGAAAATATTTTCAGCGGCGCGCGGGCCGTCGTCGCGCGTGAGGAACGGCGCGCCGGTCCAGTGGCCGCCGACCCAGTTCTCGCCGCCGAGCTTTTTGCCGTCGAGGTCCACCCACGCGAGCCCGTGCGTGCCTTCGCTGACGTAGCTGCCGAGGTAGACCCGCGGCTGGCCGCCCGGCGCGCGCGCCGCCGGCACGAACAGCGCGCTGCTCGGCGGCGTGTGGTTCGCGAGCCACGCGCCGGTGTGGTCCTCGGTGTTCCACGCCGGGCGGCCCGCCGTGTAGACCGGAAATTCGTAGCGCAAGGAAACGTCCTTGCCGAACAGGCCGCGCACGCGGTAGGCGCCCGGCGCGACGAAAGCGCCCGGCACATGATAGACGCCGTGCTTCGCCGCCTCGCCGTCGCGCCCGAGGTCGTCGGTGCCGTCCCACCATGCGATGTTGTCGCCGGCGGGAAACGGCGTCTCGCTGACCAGGTTGCGGATGCGCCGCCCGGCGGCATCCTCGATGACGAGCGTGACGAAGCCCGCCTCCTTGAGCGTGAAGCGGACGGCGATCGGCGGGTGCTCCGTCGCCGCAGCGGCCGGCAGGCTGGCGGCCGCCAGCGGCTGCTCGCCGAGCGGCGCGAACGCGAGCAGTTCGCCGAGCCAGACGCGGCGGCCCTCCTGCGTCCGGTTCTTCAGGTGCGGATGGCTTTCGGAGGTCACGCGCGTCAGCTGCAGGCGCACCGCGCGCGTCGTCACCGGCTGGCCGAAGCCGAGCCAGTTCGCGCCGAGCGCACTCGTGTACTTGGTGTCGATCTTGTCGAAGCTGCGGAGCGTGCGCCAATCGGCGGCGCCCGCCTCGCGCGGATGGCGGTCGGCGGGGCCGGTGTAGGCCTGCGCCGTCGCCGCGCCAAAACCGGCCCAGAGCGCGTTGAGCCCGGCCAGCGTCACCGGCTGGTCCCACACCAGCGTGACCCACGCGGGTCGCTCCGCGACCGGCAGCATGCCGGCCTCTTCGACATTGTCCCAGGTCTGCCACTGCTCGTGGTGCTCGTTGACGAGGAGCGCGGCACGCTGCTGATTGGCGCACGTCACCACCACCGCCTGTGGCGCCAGGTTCGCAAGCCGCTCGCGCAGCACGCCGAAGCCGCCGAGCCAGCCCGCGTACGTTTTCTCCGTCGCTTCCGCGACATGTGTGAACCGCAGCGCCCGCGTCTTGGTATGGGGCGGCAGCACCCAGAGCGCGAAGTCGTCGCGTCCCGCCTCGGCGCGCGTGACCTCCCGGCCGCGCAGCCGTTCGGCCGGCAGCCACTGGGCCTCGTCGGCGAGATCGCCGCGGCCGGGCGCGTCCGGCTTGAGCACGCTGAGCCGGCCGCCGCCGCGGACGAGCACGCTGCCGACCGCGACCGGCGCGGAGAAGCCGATCCGCAGATGGCGCGGTCCGGCCGACTTCGAGTCGCCGAATTTCACACCGACATGGCTCGGCGTGGTTTTGTCGGAGCAGAGCACGAACGCCGGCCCGGCGTCCTTCCCATGATCCATCACGACCACCGGCGACTCCGCGCCGCCGACCCACTGCGCAAACGCCGCCGGATCGAGATCCGCGGCGCCCACCGCCGGGGCGAGCGACTGCGCCTGGCCCGCGCCTGCCAACAAGCAGGTCAGGCCCAATAAAAACAAGCGTACTGACATAGGGTTCATAGCCCGGCAGCTTCGCACAACCCCCGCCCGGCCTCCAGCGCAAACCCACCTTCAAAACAGGGCAGAAAGGCGTTCACCACAGAGGTCGCAGAGGCAGGAGGAGTTCACAGAGGAAGAAGAGAAAGCAGCCACGGATGCTCACGGATAAGCACGGAAGAGCAGCGAAGAGGACAAGCCACGGAAAGGCACGGATTTCACGGAAGCGGAGCGGCAGAGGGTTCGCGCACGGGACACGAGGACCGCCAAGAAGAGGGCGCTTTGAGCTGCTGTTTCCAAGCTCTGGGAAAAACCGGATTTTGTTTTCCAAGCCTTGGAAAACTCCGCTGCTTGAGCCGGCGCAGGTGGACCGCTAGTATGCGCCGCATGAAATTACTCGCCGCCTTCGTGCTGGGCGCAGCGCTGCTCGCGCACGCCGAAAATCCACCCGCGCCGTTCCCGCCGGTGCCGACGCCGGAGCAGCTGGCGTGGCAGCGGATGGAGCTGACGATGTTCCTGCACTTCGGCATCAACACGTTCAGCGACCGCGAATGGGGCACGGGCAAGGAAGAGGAAAAGAGCTTCAACCCCACCGCGCTGGATTGCCGCCAGTGGGCGCGCACTGCCAAGGCCGCGGGCTTCAAGCTGCTGATCCTGACGGCGAAGCACCACGACGGCTTCTGCCTCTGGCCGACGAAGCTGACCGAACACTGCGTCCGCAACTCGCCCTGGAAAAACGGACAGGGCGACGTGGTCCGCGAGTTCGTCGAGGCCTGCCACGCCGAGGGCCTGAAGGTCGGGCTCTACCTCTCGCCGTGGGACCGCAACCATCCGCAGTACGGCGGCGACGCCTACAACGATCACTTTGTCGGCCAGCTGACCGAGTTGCTGACAAACTACGGCCCGGTGGACGAGATGTGGTTCGACGGCGCCTGTGGCGAGGGGCCGAACGGCAAGAAGCAGGTCTATGACTGGCCGCGCTACTACGCAACGATCCGCAAGCTCATGCCGCAGGCGCTGATCGCCATCTGCGGGCCGGACATCCGCTGGGTGGGCAACGAGAGCGGCGTCGCGCGGCTCGGCGAGAAGAGCGCGCAGCGCGGCAGCGCGCCGAAGTGGCATCCGGCCGAGTGCGATGTCTCCATCCGGCCCGGCTGGTTCTACCACGCCCACGAGGACGCCAAGGTGAAGCCGCTGGCGAAGCTGATCGAGATCTATTTCGCATCCGTCGGCCGCAACAGCTCGCTGCTGCTCAACGTCCCGCCCGACCGGCGCGGGCTGTTGGCCGATCCCGACGTGGCGCGTCTCAAGGAGTTCGGCGCTGCCATCCGCGCGCTGCAGGGCGGCAGAATTACACCCCGCTCCCTGGGTGCCAGCGCCGCGCGCGGTGCAGACTTCAGCGCCGGGCAGGCGGCCGACGGCAACCTCGCTTCCTATTGGGCCACCGACGACGCGACAAAGGCCGGCTGGCTGGAGCTCGATTTTGGCGCGCCGATGGAGTTCAACGTCGTCAACGTGCAGGAGGCCATCGCGCTCGGCGAGCGCGTGAAGAGCTACCACGTGGATGCGGAAGTCGCCGGGGCCTGGCAGATGCTCGCGCGGGGCACAACGCTCGGCCAGCGCAACCTGCACCCGCTCGCGAAGACGACGGCGCAGAAGCTGCGGCTGGTCATCGAGGACGCGCGGGCCTGTCCCGCGATCGCGGAGTTCAGCGCGCACCTCGCGCCCGTCACGCCGCCGCCGCTCAAGGTCCAGCAGAGCGTACTGCCGCTGACCGCACACAAGCCGGCGCGCGCCAGCAATGTCCATGGCAACGACACCAACTACGGCGCCGACAAGGCCGTGGACGATGACGACGCGACGCGCTGGGCCACCGGCGATGCGACGCGCGAGTGCTGGCTGGAGGTGGACCTGGAGCAGCCGGAAACTTTCCGCCGCGTGGCGATCAAGGAAATGGCGCCGCGCATCGAAAAGTTCGCCGTCGAATACAAGGCCACCGCCGAGGGCGCCTGGCAGACGGCGTTCAGCGGCGGGAAGGCCGGCAAGGATTTCAGCGCCACCTTCGCGCCCGTCACCGCCCGCTGGGTGCGCCTCCACATCCTCGCGGCGAGCTTCGCGCCGACCCTCTGGGAATTCGGCGTGTTCAAGGAGTGAGCAGGGCGGTTGTTGCCTGCTCCTCCACGGAACTTCCGACGCAGGCGGACAAGGCTTTGGAAAAAAACCGCGTGCGTGCTACAAATCAGCCATGAAACTTATCGGCATGGCAGGGGTGCTGGCCGTCGCGGCAAGCGTCGGCCTGCGCGCGGAGCTGACGAACGCGACCTACCGGCTCGCGTTGACGGCCGACCACGCGGTGCTCATCCGCGTCGCCGGGATGCCGGAGCAGCGGCTCGCGCCGGACTTCGTCGTGCTGCACAGCGCCAAGGATCCCGGCTATTCCCGCAACCCCAGCCAGCCCAATCATCCCGTCGCGCCGCGCAACGCGGTGCGCTGGGCGCATAACCGCGAGACGCCGGCATCCGCGAACGCCTGGCTCCAGGCCTCGGGCGTGGAGGGTAAGGTCACAGCGGATGCGCGCGGCAACTGGACCTGGAGCTACCCCGGCATCAAGGCCATCACCGGCGCGAAGGCGCGCCAGACGAGCCGGCCGTTCATGGTCGGCGAAAACACCGCGCTGCACGCGGCGGGCGCGTCGGAAGCGGAGGGCGTCATCCGCTGGACCTTCGCGCCCCAGCCGGATTTCGAATTCGCCGCCGAGCTGCGGCTGCCTCCCGGCGCGGGCGACCCGGCCCTGACCTTCACATTGACGCCGCGCCGCACGGCCTTCTGGAGTGTCGCGTTCACGGGCGCGCCGGCGGCAGAGTTTTCCAAGACGCGCGCGGTGCCGCAGGAGTGCGCGGCGCGCGGCCACCGCCAGTTCAACTTTGTGATGGGTGAGGCCGACCTGCGCCTGCCGCGCGCGCACGTCGCGACCGCGGCGGGCAACATCGCGCTCGTCGTCGAGCCCGCCGAGTCGCCGTTCCGCCTGCCGACCGGCCTGAATGCGCGCTTCGGCCTGATGCTGCAGCACGCGGAGGGCAAGCTGCAGCCGCTGCTCTTCGCGCCGCTGCTGGGCGGCGCGGAGTCACGGCGCGACGCCGGCGCGGCCTATCGCTTCGCGTGGCGCTGCGTCGTCCGCGCGGGCGACTGGAAGGAAACCACCCGCCACTTCGCGCGCGACATCGGCGGCGTGCGCGACCAGCGCGACAACTCCGGCCCCGGCTCCCTGAACGCCGCGCTTGAGCGGGTCATGGATTTCCTCGCCGACCGCGACGGCCACAACCACGCGTGCTGGCACGCCGAGCAGAAATACTACGACTACTTCACCGACACGGCGGGCGTCTTCAAGCCCTTCTCGCCGCTCTACGGCCTCGGCGCGGCGGTCGTCACCGATGACGAGGATTTCTTCCGCCGCCGCGCGCGGCCGGCGGTCGAGTTCGCGCTGTCGCGCAAATACAACGTCTTCGCGCCCTACGAGGCCGCGAACATGCACATGGTCGGCTCGGCGCAGCGCGCCGTGGGCGGGCCCTATATCGGCTACGCGCAGCTGCTGGGCCTGCACGAGCTCCTGCAGCGGCGCGTGCCGGCCGTCGCGGCGCTGGCGGAGCAGGCCGGCCCGGTGCGCAACAGCCTCGCCGATGCGCTCGCGCGCTGGCGGCTCACCGGCGACCGCGCCGCGCTCGCCGAGGCCGGGCAGCTGGGCACAACGCTCTGTACGCGCGGCGGACCGCTGAGCGAGGCCGCGCTGTTCGATCTGCTCGAGCTGGGCGACGCGACGCACGACCTCCGCTATGCGCGCGGCGCGGCCGAGGCGGCCTATCACCAGGTCGCGCTGCTGAACCTTTCTCCGGTGCCGCCGGCGAGCAACGTGACCGTGGACGCCGGCGGCCGCGCGCCGGTCCATCCGCATTCGATCGGCCGGCATCGCAACCAGTGGGGGTTTGCGCCGCCGGAGCCGGTCGCGGCGCCGGAGCAGACCGTGCCCGCCTGGCGCGTCGCGCGCCTCGGCCTGCCTTCGCCCGCCTACCCGATTGAATATTGGATGAATGTACACGGCGCGCTGCTGCGGACGGCCGGGCTGGCGCAGGACACCTTCCTGCGCGACGTGGCGCATTGGGGCATGACCGGCCGCTTCGGCAATTACCCCGGCGACAACCGCTCGCTCGTCTCGCTGGTCGGCGAGCGGCCCGACGCCGTCGAGGGTCCGCCGTGGGACTGGAATTTTGCCACGGTCAATCCCGGCCACGCCTGGGACTTCGCCGGGGCGCTGGTCGACTTCCTCGTCAGCGATGCCTTCGAGCGCTCCGGCGGCGTGATCGATTTCCCGGCGGAGAGCACCGCCGGCAGCAATTTCCGCGTCCGCGTCTATGGCGCGCGGCCGGGCCGCTTCTGCGGCGACGACGGCATGCGGCTCTGGCTGCCGCGCGGGCTCGTCGCCTGCGACAACCGTCAGTTCGACTGGCTGGCCGGCCATGGCAACGGAAAATTCTATCTCGCGCTCTGGAGCCAGTCGTTCCGCGAAGAAACCGCCACGGTGCAGCTCAACCCCGCGCTGGTCGCGTTGGGGGGCGCGCGGAGCGTGCGCGTCTGGCGCGGCCATGCGGCGGCTGAATCGCTGACCAGCCGCGACGGGAAATTCGCCGTCACCGTGCCGGCCAAGGGCCTGGTCGCCCTGGTGTTCCCGGAGGCGCGTGTGCAGACGAAGCTGCAGGCGCGGCTTTACGACACGACCGCGCCGGCGCTCGGCCCGCAAAGCTTCGCCACGGCGGCGGCGCCCTTCGGCACCGTGCGCGCTATGCTGCTGACGGCGGGGCGCGGCCTGACCTCGGCGTTCGTCTATGCCGATGCTTCCGCCGCCAACACCATCGCCGCCAAGCTGCGCTGGCGGCAGGGCCAGGGCGCGTGGCACGAGTTGACCGATGGCATCTTTCCTTACGAGTTTTCGCCGGAGCTGGAGGATGCCGCGGGCGACTTTGAATGTATTTTTGAGGTCGAGAACGCAAAGCAGGAAATCCAGCGCAGCGCGCCGCTCGTCTTGAAGTTGCTCCCGGGGTCGGCGACCCCGGCTGCAGGGAAAGGCGGCACGCCATGAAAAGGGCCTGTTTATTCCTCGGGCTGCTGCTCCTCGCCTGCGCCGCACAGGCCGCGGAGCCGTTTACCATCACGGACGAATTCGTCGCCTACATCCAGCAGGGCGCGAATCCGCAGGGGTTCGGCCTCGCCAAGGACGGGCGCTTCTATCCCTACTCGACGTCGCTGGGCCGGCGGATCGCGTGGCGGCAGGCGGTGGCCGACAAGGCGTGGTTCGCGGCGGGCTGGCCGAAAGCCGACGCGGTGCAGCAGCTGCGCACCGACCTCGACCGCGCGCTGGCCGAGGCGCGCCAGCTCGTGGCGCGGCAGCAGCCCGCGCGGTCGTTCGATGCGCTGCCGCGCGCAGCGCAAGAAATGCTGGTGGACTTCATCCATTCCGAGGGCGCGACGAACATCGCTCCCGCTTTCGTCACCGCGGTCCTCGCCGGCGACCGGCCGCGGCTGATCAAGCAACACCTGTATATCCGCTGGCAAGGCCCCTCGCCGGACAACGCGCGCAACAAGGCCTTCGCCGACCGCTGGATCTATTCACGCAAACCGGATAACACTAAATGATAAAAGCCATCAAGAGCTGCCGCCTGTTAGCCGGGATGATCCTTGCCGCGGGTGTGGCCTCTGCGCAGGTGCCTGAAGCCCCGGGCGAGGCCGCGGTTCCGCTCTTCGCCAACCACGACCAGGCTTTCTACCGGCTGCCCAGCCTGCTGGTCACCGGCAAGGGCACCGTGCTCGCGGCGGGTCAGAAGCGGATCGGCAGCAACGGCGATTTTGCG
>CAIWHP010000153.1 GCA_903912445.1 uncultured Lentisphaerota bacterium | reverse complement strand
TATGTTACGATAGCAAGGTTGCCGTGCGGCCGGCCGCATTAGCCTGTTTCCACCGGCGTGGTTTCCGCCGTCCGCACAGGGTGGTGACGCCTGTTTTTCTCACGTCTGATTTGCGCTCCAACTCCGGACCGGGCACACCGCCATCCATGGCTCCCGAAGTCTGTAGCTGAACAACCTCAGCGCCGGGGGTCTGCACGGGCCGTTGGCCCGCGTAACGACGGCGTCGGGACACGCGCGGGGCGGCGCATAACGGTGCGGAGCCCGGGCACGCGCTGCCACCTGCGCCAGTGAAAAGACCTTGGCCCGGGAGCTGTCAGGCGTGGAACTGCTTGCGGTGGGCCGGTTGGGCAGAAGTTGCCGCCGGCGGTCAGCGCGGGCCAGCGGCCAGCGGCAGGCTTCAAGGCTTAACCGCGGAGCGTGACGAGCATGCCCCCGAGAAACAGTCCGCCGAGGGAACCACAGGCAAGATCAAAAAGGCCCCACGGGGAGGCGGCATGGCCCAGCAGATTGTGCGGGGCAACATAGTACAGGCTGGCAAAACCGCCAAGGATGACCGCCGTGACTATCAACGCTATCTTCAACAGAGTTTTCAACTCGCGCTCCCTTCGACCTCAAGGCGCATCGCGCCATACACGACCGTATCCCTAGCATCGGCTCAGAAATCGGGGCATAGGGCTCCCGCCCGAAAAAATACTAAGGCTAAATCCTATTGCCCGCGGCAGCGTTGTGGCGCCGCGCCGGGCTCAGCCGCGGGACAGCGGCACGATTACCTTCACACAAAGCCGGGCCGAGGCGCTATACTCCCGACAGCGCGCTCCGCGGGCTGGCGGCCCGGCGGTGCGGCTGGAAGGCGGCGACAAGCTCATGGCTGACGAAAAGAGAACGACTGCCCCGGCGCCGGCGGATCCCAAGCTGGAGCAGTTCCTGCGCTATCTGCAAGGCGAGCGCGACGCCTCCGTGCACACGCTGCGTAACTACCGCCTGGACATCCTCCAGTTCGCGGCCCAGACGTGGGGCGCAGAGGCGCAGCCGCCGTTCGCGTGGCGCGAGACCGACCGCTATGCCGCGCGCCGCTTCCTCGCCGGGTTCCAGAGGGACGGAAAAAAGGCGACGACGACCAACCGCAAGCTCTCCAGCCTGCGCTCGTTCTACCGCTTCCTGCTGCGGGAGGGCTTGACCGACGTCAACCCCTTCACCGGCGTGCCCTCGCCCAAGCTGCCCAAGCGCCTGCCGCAGGTGCTCGGCATCGTGGACGTCGGCCGGCTGCTCGACGCGCCGCACAAGGCCGAGCCCGCGGCCGGCGCGGCCGACCATCCGCGCCTCAAGGCCTTCGACGATTATGCGCGGCAACGCGACGCCGCGATCCTCGAGCTGCTCTACAGCACCGGCATGCGCGTCAGCGAGCTGACCGGCCTGGCCGTCGACCGGGTCGACTATCTCTCCGGGGTGGTCAAGGTGCGCGGCAAGGGCAAGAAGGAGCGGCTCTGCCCGATGGGCAACCCCGCGGCGCGCGCGCTCAAGACGGCGCTCGCGGCCCGGGAGACCTGGCTGCTGGCGCTCGGCCGGCGCGGCGGCAGCGCGCTGTTCCTCAACAAGCACGGCGGCAGCCTGACCGTGCGCTCCATCGAGCGGATGCTGAAAAAATACGCGCTGCTGGTCGGGCTCAGCCCGCACCTCTCGCCGCACGCGCTGCGCCACAGCTTCGCGACGCACCTGCTCGACGCGGGCGCGGACCTGCGCAGCGTGCAGGAGCTGCTCGGCCACGCCAGCCTCTCCACGACGCAGATCTATACGCACGTCTCGATCGAGCGCCTCAAGGCCGTCTACGACCTGGCACATCCCCGCGCCTGAATAGGGCTTAACAGCCGGCGGTCCAAGGGGTATATTGCCCGCAGCGGTGAGCACGTCATGAACGCAAAGCTACAAGCCGGACTGCTGGCGGCGCTGCTGTGGGGCGGCGCGGCGGCAGCCATGCAGCCTGGCGATACGCGCATGAGCGTGGTCGCCGAGCTGGGTGCGCCGACGGGTTTCATCCGGGCCGGCAAGGAAGAGACGCTCTACTACGACCGCGGCCATATCCAGCTGCAGAACGGCAAGGTCGTGGACTTCGAGCTCATCTCGCCCGAACAGCTCCGCGCGAAGCAGGCGGCGGCGGAAAAAGCGCGCGTGGAGCAGGCGGCGCGCATGGCCGAGCAGCGCGCCCAACTCAAGGCCGAAGGCGAAACAGCGCTCAAGCGCTTGCGGGCCGATCCCGACTTCGCCCAGGCGTCCGCCGGCGCGCAGGTGGCCCGCTGGCGCGAGTTCATGAAGAAGTATCCCGACGTGGCGGTTGCCGAATACTATCTGCCCGCGCTCAAACGTTTCGAGGCCGAGCAGGCGCGCGCGGCCCAAGAACAGCGCATCGCCACCCTGGAGCAACGCGTGCAGGCCGCCGAGCAACGGGTGCTGATGAACGACACGCGCAGGATGCAATATCCCGATTACTACCTCGTCCAACCGTCGATCTATTACCCCCGTGCCTTCCCCCTGCCGGGCCCTCCGCACCACACCCAGCCGCAGGGTCCCTCCCGCGAGGCGGTCAGCGGCATGCTGCCCCGCATGTATATGCCCGGCAACTGAATGGGGCCGTGACGGACCTGCCGGCGGCGGCCGCGCCAAGAATTTTTGCTCGACAGAACCGGCCCGCTCGTCAATTGTCCTGCCTCCCGCGCGCCGCGCTTCGCTGCGCGCGATTTTTCAGGATCCATGATCTGGTGGCTTTATAACCTTGGTTTTGTCCTCGGCTTTGCGCTGATGCTGCCGCGTTTTCTCTGGCGCATGGCGCGGCGCGGCGGCTACGCCCGGAATTTTCTCCAGCGCTTCGGCCGCTATGCGCCGGAGACCCGCGCGCGGCTCGCCGAGGGCGGCCGCGTCTGGATCCATGCGGTCAGCGTCGGCGAGGTCGGCGTCGCCCTGCGGCTGATCCACGAGCTGCGCGCCGCCCGGCCGGACCTGCGCTTCGTCCTGAGCACGACGACCTCCACCGGCCACGCCGTCGCCCAGAAGCAGCTCGACCCGGCGATCCCGCTGATCTATTTCCCGCTCGACGTGCCGCCGGTCAGCCGCCGTGTCGTCCGCCTGATCCGTCCGCGGGCGCTGCTGCTGATCGAAAACGAAATGTGGCCCAACCTGATCCGCACCGCCCGCAAGCAGGGCGTGCCGGTGGCGATGATCAACGCGCGCATCTCCGCCCACTCGTTCGGCGGCTACCGCCTGCTGCGCTTCCTGACCCGCCAGCTCCTGCCGCAGTTCAGCGCGTTCTATGCCCAAGGCCAGCCCGACGCCGACCGGCTGATCGCGCTGGGCGCGCCCGCCGGGCGCGTGCACGTGATGGGCAGCGCCAAATACGATCTCGCGCCCGCCGGCGATGGCGGCGCGGACAAGGCGCGCGCCGCGCTCGCGGCGGCCGGCTTCGCCGCCACGCGCCCGCTCCTGCTCGGCGGCTCGACGTGGGACGGCGAGGAAGCCGTGCTGCTCGATACGCTCAGCGCCCTGCGCCCGCTCGTGCCGGAGCTCGCGCTCGTGCTCGTCCCGCGCCACGCCGAGCGCCGCACCGAGGTGTTGCGCGAGATCGAGACCCGCCAGCTCTCGGTCGTCTGCCGTTCCGCCATGCAAAAGCTGGAGCACCCCGACGTGTTGCTCGTGGATACGACCGGAGAGCTGCGCAACTTCTACGAGGTCGCCAACGTGATCTTCGTCGGCAAGAGCCTGACGCAGCACGGCGGGCAGAACATCATCGAGCCCGCCGCCTGTGCCAAGCCGGTGATCGTCGGCCCGAACATGGAGAATTTCGAAAGCATCGTCCCCGACTTCCGCGCCGCGCAGGCGCTCGTGCAGGTGGCCGATGCCGCCGGCCTGCGCGCCGCCGCCGCGCGGCTGCTGCAGGATCCGGCCGCGGCGCAGGCGCTCGGCACCCGCGCCGCCGCGGTCGTCAGCGCCAAGTCCGGCGCGCTTCACGCCACGGTCCAGCAAATCCTCCCGCTCCTGGGTTGAGCCCCATGTTCCGCTGCTGCCTCCTCATCGCCCTGGCCCTGCTGCCTGTCCGTGCTTCCGCGGACCCCTCAGAGTCCAATCGGCTCGTCCTCGCCAGGGCCGCGCTGGCGCAGGTCGGCGTGACGACGCACTACGATCCGGCCTACACGCGCCTCGCCTATCCCGGCGGCGACGTACCGCGCGAGCGCGGCGTCTGCGCCGATGTGATCGTGCGCGCCTTCCGTGCCGCGGGCATGGATCTGCAGGCGCTGGTCCACGACGACATGCGGAAGCACTTTGCCGCCTACCCGCAGCAGTGGAAACTGAAAAAGCCCGACCCGAACATCGATCACCGGCGCGTACTGAATCTGGAGACCTATTTCACGCGCGCCGGCCAAGCCGTCGCCATCACCGACAAGCCCGCCGACTATCTCCCCGGCGATGTCGTGAGCTGGCGGCTCGCCAACGGCCTGCCGCACATCGGCCTCGTCGCCATGAGCAAAACGCGCACCGGTCGCCCCTTGGTCGTCCACAACACCGGCGCCGGCACGCAGGTCGCAGATGTGCTGTTCAGTTTCAAGATCGTCGGCCACTTCCGCTGCTGCAGCCACTGATAGCGCGCCACGCCACGACCAGTGCGCGGTTTGTTTTCCAATGGTTGGAAACGGGGACAGGTGCTTTTCCCAAAGCTTGGAAAACTTTTGCCTCAACCTTTCCAAGCCTTGGAATAGACGCAAAAAATCCGACGGATCGAACCGATCCGTCGGATTCGCTTATTCCCGCTTCAGCTCCGCGCCTGCTGCTGGAGCGCGGCGTCGGCGAGGACGAGCGCGGCCATGGCCTCGACGATCGGCACGGCGCGCGGCACCACGCACGGATCATGGCGGCCCTTCGCCTCAAGCGTGATCGGGTGGCCGGCGAAGTCGGCGGTCTGCTGCGGCTGGCTGATGGTCGCGGGCGGCTTGAAGGCGACGCGGAAGATGATCGGCTCGCCATTGCTGATGCCGCCCTGGATGCCGCCGCTGTGGTTGGTCTTCGTGCCCAGCCCGCCGGGCTTCTGCACAAACGCGTCGTTGTGCGCGCTGCCGCGCAGGCAGGTGCCGGCGAAGCCGGAGCCGATCTCAAAACCCTTCGTCGCCGGCAGCGAGAGCATCGCCTGCGCGAGCATCGCTTCCAGCTTGTGGAACACCGGCTCGCCCCACCCCGGCGGCACGCCGCGGCAGACGCAGGTAACGATGCCGCCGACCGAATCCTGGGCATCGCGCGCCGCGAGGATTTCCGTTTCCATCTGCTTGGCCGTCGCCGCATCCGGACAGCGGACGGCGTTGGCATCCACGGCCAGGCGGGTCAGCGCGGCGCCGGTCAGGTCCGGCGCGGCCACCGCGCCCACGCCACTGACCCAGGCGACTATCTCGACACCGGCCTTGAGCCGCAGCCACTTCTCCGCGATCGCGCCCGCGGCGACGCGGCCGATGGTCTCGCGCGCGCTGGAGCGCCCGCCGCCGCTGGCCGCGCGGACGCCGTATTTCATCTGATAGGTAAAGTCCGCATGCGACGGCCGCGGCACGTTCGACATGTCCGCGTAGTCGCCGGGCTTCGTGTCGCGGTTGGCGACGACAAGCGCGATGGGGGTGCCGAACGTGACGCCATTCTCCGTGCCGGACAGGATCCGGACCACGTCGAGTTCGCCACGCGGCGTGGTCAGCGCGCTCTGGCCGGGCCGGCGGCGGTCAAGCTGCGGCTGGATGTCGGCCTCGGTCAGCGCGAGCAGCGGCGGGCAGCCATCCACGACCGCGCCGACGGCGCCGCCGTGGCTCTCGCCAAACGTTGTGACCCGCAAGATGGTTCCAAAGGTACTCGACATGTCAGGGCTCCGGGGTTGATGTTTTGCGCTTCTGCTGGGGCGGCGGCGCGAGCGAGTGGTCGGGGATGCTGCACCGCGGCGGCCGGCCGAGGGGGCCGAGGCTGTAGCGACCGCCCAGCGGACAGACCGGCGCTGTCTTCAGATAGGGCGCCAAGTCGGCCGGCGTCGGCACGTCGCCGGCGCGCTTATCCTTGTCGATCGCCCACTGTTCCTTTGCGATATCCAGCTGCCGCAGGTTGTTGAGGCAGGCGGCACGCTGTGCGGCCTGCCGCCCCTTGTTGGCCGCCGGCAGCGCGATGGCCGCCAGCACGGCGGCCGGCATCACCGCCAGGCTCGCCAGCGTGTCGCGTCCGCCAAAGCTCGCCACGGCCTGCAGCGCCATGCCGTTGGACTTGGCGATCCGGACCAGCGCCAGCTGGCCCGGCGGGAACAATTCCATCAAAGCGCGCGTGGCGGCGCCGCCCTGGTCCGCGCCCTTCACGGCGCCCATGGCGCCGGCCTGGAACTGCTGCAGCGTGCGGCTGAATTTCGGATGCAGATAGGCCAGTCCGTTGAGGGCGGCGGTGGGCAGTTCGGCAAACGCCTTGCGAAACTCCGGTGTCGCGGCCAGGCCGTTGCCGGTCCGCGCCGCCGCGCAGGCCGCGGCGGCAATATCCAGCTGCGACACAAACAGCAGGAAGTCATCGCGCACCACGCAGACCGGCGCGAGCGGGAACGGCGCGTTGTCCGCGGCGAGCTGCATCAGCGCATAAGCGGGCGCGCCTTCCACCGGCGGCAACGGGCGCAGCAGGCCGCGCTGGGCCAGCGCCGCGCACTGCTGGCGCACGGCCGCCGCGTCGCGCAACGCGAACCCGAGCAGCGCCGAGGGCCGCGGATACACCTGCAGCTGGCCGCCGGTAGTGACCATCACGTTCGACACCGACGAAAGCTGGACCGAAACCAGAAACTCGTCGCCGAGCGCCCCGAGCAGCGCGCCCACGTTCACGCCGCTGTTGGTGCGGACGCCGTCCAGGCCCTGGTCCATGGCCGTCAGCGCCTCCCCGCCACCGAGCTGCCGGACGCCGCTGCGGACGAGCTGCCACAGGGCGGCGAGGTCGATATTCTGGACGTTGGCGAGGACCGTATCGCGTGGCAGCAGCGTCACGCCCTTGAGCGGATGCGGCGCGGTGCCGACCACGCGCCACAGCGCACCGGTCGCCGGCGTGCGGTGGACGAACAGCTTGAGGTTGTTGAGGCCATCGGCACGCGGCGCCGCGCTGTAGGCCACGCCCCGGACGGCGCGCAGCCCGATGTTGTCGAGGAAACCATCCACGCGCCCCAGCGTGGCTTCGATCTGCGCCGCATTCGTGGTGCCCGGCGCATCCGCAAGGAGCGCATGGACGAACGACTGCACCCGCAGCATAGCGTTTTGGAAAAGCTCATCGGTGTTGCAGAACAGCAGCACCTGCCCGCCGACATCCACCTCGCGCGTCGTCCCGGCGAAGATCGCCTGCCGCGACGCCGCATCGTCCGCGCGGACCACGAGCGTCGCCAGCAACAATCCCATCATCCATTTTTTCATGGCCGCCTCATTGCGCCGCAACATTAGGGCCGCGCCGCCGCCGGCGGCAAGCCCGGAATTCGCCCTTCCAGCTCGAACGTCTCCGCGAATTCCGCGCCGCAGCCGAGTGCGGCGGCGAACTGGCGGTTGACGTTCAGGATGCGGTCGTCGAAGCCGTGGCCGCGCGTATGCAAGTTGCGCTGGTGCTGCGACTGGTGGCAGCGCAGCAACTCCCCTTTCCACGCAGCCTCTGCCGGGCCAAATGGCGTGATCAGATCGTCGCGCATGGCAAGGGTCTTGGGGTCGCGATTCAGACAGGCGACCAGCGTCAGCTGCCCGGCTTCCGCGCTGCGGCGGAAGAACGCATAGATGCGACGATGGCCCGCATTCGTGTCGTTGCCATGCGGCAGGAAGACGAGGTCGGGGCGCTGCTCCACGAGCCAGTCGCGGACTACGACAAAGTTTTCCGTGCTGTCCGTGGGCTGTCCAGCGGCGTCCTCGGCGAGATGCAGGAAGCTCAGGTTGTTCTCCGGCAGGCCGAACAGCCGGCAGCTCGCGCGCTGCTCCGCCTCGCGGAGCCCGGCCTTGGCCGCATCATCGATGGCGCCGAGGAAACCGGACTCGACCCCGCTCGCCCCGCCGGTAGCCACGGCCAGGTGGAGGGAATTGCCGTTGTCGCGAAAGTGGCGCAGCGTGACGGCAATGGCGTCGAAGTCATCCGGGTGCGGCGCAAGCACGGCGACGCGCAACTCGGGCGGAATCCGCAGCTGCTGCAACCGCAGCGGCCGCAGCCCGCGGAACAACCCAAGCAAAAGCGCTGGCCTGTTGTTGCTCATCATCGCGCGCAGCATAGGGGGGCAGAGGCCCCAGTCAAGCTTGCGGGAAATCCGCGGCCCCTACCCCGCCTCCCCGGCTGCGACCCCGCCGCCACCCTGACCATCGAGCCGACCTGAAGCGCGGCCCCGTGGACTGAATGGACAGCAGGGACGTTGTGGACTGTCCACCTTGTCCATGGCGTCCATCCTTCCATGGCTGGGAAAATGGCTGCGCCTCACGGCGTGGCGGCGCCGGCGGGGATGGGGAGCGGGTCGCGGCCCCAGGCTTCGAATTCGCTGATGGCGCACCAGCCGAGGGGTTCGTCCTGTTTGAGTTTTTCCAGGCGGATGCTGTCGGTCTCGACGTGCCGCGGCAGGTGGAAGACCTGCGGCTCGGCGGTGAGCTGGAACTCGACGTTCATTTTCTTCCCATCACCGAAGACGAGTTCGCCCCTGGTCCAGACGTGGTCGTGCGGGAAGTCTGCGCGCAGGGTGATGACGACTTTGTCCACCTGCACCTTGCGGCCGAAGTCCAACTGCCAGCTCATGACGCCGGTCTTCTCCGGTCCCCACGATTGGAAGGGCCACAGACCATGCTTGCGGTTGTCGGCGAAGCCATCAATGGCGCAGCGCGCCGCGAACTGCGCCATATGGCGATATTCATTGGTTGCGGAGGCATGCGGGAACGCGGTGGCCGTTCCGCGCACGTCGTAGGGGTTGCGCGCGAGGTTGCGGTAGGCATCGAGCTCGGCCGGCGCGGGCGGCCGCGCGGAAAACTTGTGCGCGCGGCCGGCGAAGGCGGCAGGCGGATAGACACGCTGCGTCGGGTCGGGGATGACAAATTCAAAGACGCCGTTGGTGGCACAGACGCAAACCTCGCCGAGCGCCGGGTCGAGGTTCACCGCGAGGATGGTGGCGTTGGTGCCCGCGGAAATTTTGATGCGGTCGGCGGGCTGGAACTCGCGCTTCACGTCGAGCGTGAACGGCTGCGCGGGCGTGGCGGGACCGGTTTGCGTGGCGAGGGTTTTGCCGCTGGCGTCGAGCACCGCAATGCTTACTGTGGACGGGGTTTCCAACCCCGCGTTAGGTTGCGCTTGGCTCGCGGGGCGGGAAAGCCCCGCCCACAAGGAGGTGTTCTTTGCGGCGAGAAATTCGCCGACGTTGCGCGTATCCAGGTCGGCGAGCGCGCTGCGCTTGGCGAGGAAGCGGGCGTAGCGCTCCTTCTCCGCATCGGTCCACGCATGGGCCTCGATATAATCGCCACAGAACGGGACCGCGAGGTCAATCCAGCAGGCGATGCGATCCAGTTCGGCGCGACTCAGCTTGGGATCGCCGTGACCGGCGGCGAGCATGGAGATCAGCCTGCTGCGCGCCGAACCGCAGGCGTAGGGCGGCTGTACCGGCGGAGCGGACTGTGGGTGGACCCAGTTGACCAGCGCGTTGGTTTCGCCGCGATAGGGCGGACCCGGTTTCTTGTTGCGCTCTTCCAGCTTGGCATGGGTCAACGTGATATAGGATGCGGTCCACGTCCGCTTGGCCGCAGTATCCACAACAGGCTTGCCAGTCAGGTCGGGCAGTTTCTTGCCGCGCTCGGTGGCGCCGCCGTCGTGGCATTTGACGCAGTGCGCGTCGAGGATCGGCTGCACGTCCTTGAGGAAGCTGAAGCCGCGCGCTTCCAAACCCTGGAAACTCTCCAGCGGCTGCGCGCCCGCGGAGTAGGCGGCGGATTTGTTCCAGACAGCGGGCGGCGCGGCGTTTTTTTGCTCGTGGCAGCCGACGCACGCGAACGTCTCGCCGGGCTGGAGCGTGGACCACGAGCGCATGGTCTGGATGACGCAGTTGCTGGCGTCGAGCACCTGGAAATAGACCGGCGTGCGCGCGGGCACCGTGAACATCGCGGAGCCGTCGGGCTGGATCGGCACGGTACCGAGCACGCGCTTGGGGTCCCACGTACCGTTGCCGATGGCGGGCGGGGTGGAAATCAACGCGCCACCGGCTTCGCCGCCGTTGTGATTCG
Organism: uncultured Lentisphaerota bacterium; assembly: GCA_903912445.1. Taxonomy (GTDB): domain Bacteria; phylum Verrucomicrobiota; class Kiritimatiellia; order CAIQIC01; family CAIQIC01; genus DP16D-bin41. The sequence continues at coordinate 3,003 of CAIWHP010000153.1, read as the reverse complement.
CGCCGATGATCGCGGCGCGGTAATCGATCGCGACGATGCGCAACGCCTTGGCCGCGCCGTGCGGCACGTCCTGCAGCCCGGGGCCTTCATAGACGTTCTGCATGTAGTAGGTGCCGGAATCCTTGCGGTAGTCCACGAGGCTGGGGCGCAGGCGCGGCGGCGTGCGCGCGGCGAGCGGCACGGACTGGCAGCAGGAGAGGCCGGGATCGGCGGCGAGCAACTCGCGGCGGCCGTCGGCATCCATCCAGAAGATGCCGAAGTGTCCGTCGAACCGCTCGTTCGGCAGCTTCCGCCCCTGCGGCGCGAAGGTGACGAGAAACTCCTGTTCGTTGAGCGGATAGGGATACATCCAGAGCGGGCCGCTCTGGCCGAACGAGTCCACCTTGACGGCGGGCGTCTCGCGCACCGGCGCGATCAGCTGCACGCCGGAATTTTCCTGCCGGCCCTTGTCCGGGTCCACGATGACCAGCTTGCCCGCCTGCGAGCTGTGGTGGCCCGACGCGATCGCGGCGACCTTGCGCGTGCCGGGGATGCCGCGCGCGTGCAACAGGCTGGTGGGGAACCACGAGTTGTTGCCGTAGAACTCCGTCTGCGCGGTGCCGTCGGGATTCATCTGGAACAGCCCCTGCACGAAGACCTGGCCGCGATCCTGATATTCCCAGCGCGTGTAGGTCACGCGGCCGTCGTCGAGCACCTGCGGAAAATTCACATGCACCTGGTCGAAGCCCAGCCGCCGCATGCAGCGGCCGTTCGCATCGCAGGTGTAGAGGTTGCTGACCTCGGTCGTGAAGCAGTCCACGGTTTGCACCGGGCGCGTCGAGTTGAAGACGATGGTGCCATCCGGCAGGTAGGCACCCTCGTAGTCCGCGCAGCCGAGGCCGAACGTGAGCTGGCGCACCGCGCGCGTCGCCACGTCCATCTCGTAGAGGTGATAGTCGTCGAGCCAGTTCGATTTCTTCCACGCAAACAGGATCCGCTTCCCGTCCCACGAGATGTTCGGGTCGCGGATCACGCCCTCGTCGTCATCGAGCAGCGTCGTCACCACCGCGCGCCCGCCCTGCATTTCCAGCAGGCACAGCTCCGTGCCGGGGAAGAAATTGCGCTCGGCCTGCGCGTCGCTCTGGCCCTCGGTGTAGGCGTAGTGCGAGCCGCCCATGTTGAAGTGCTTCACGAACACGAGGCGCGGCGCCTGGGCGCGGACGGTCTTGAGCCGCTGCGCGCGGCGCTGCTCGCAGACCTTGTCGTAGAGCGCCAGCCAGCGCGGGTCGCTGCGCGGCGGGTGCTTGGCGAACAGCGCTTCGACGTCCTGGCGCAGCGGCGCAGCGCCGCCGAGTTCCTCCAGCGCCTCCCTGAACAGCTCCTGCTCGATGACCCGCGCGCCCTCCATGCCGAACCACTCCACGCGGTTCGTGCCCAGGTCCTGCAGCATCCAGTCGCTTTCCAGCGGAAAATCGCGCTCCAGCTTTTCCCAGATGAGCGCAGCCGTTGCGACCGGCGCGTTCGCCTTGAGCAGGGCCTCGCGCGTCGCCTTCATCGTCGCGAGCCACGTGTCGCGCTTTTCGTAGTTGGCCGGCGCGTCCACATACCGATAGGCCGACTCGCCGGTGCGCAGACGGGCGCGCTTCTCCTTCGCCTCCGCCACGCCCGCCAACAGCAGCGCCGCCAGCAGGGCTCTTCCAAACATGGGCAAAAGGGACAGGCTGTTTTTCCAAGGCTTGGAATATGCCGCGAAGGAAAAGATGTTGCTCGGGGTTTTCATTGGTTCAATAACGCCGGGGATGGGGTTGTATTGTCGGCGGTTAGCGCCGGCACGTCGAGGTTAGGCGTTCACTGTGCGGTGTTTGATGTTCGCTTTGGTTGGGTGCGCCGGGTCGGAGACCCGGCCTGCAACTTCCAAGCCGGTGCTGAAGTGCGCCCGGTTAGTGCTGCACCTCGCCCTTGAGCGGGTCGGCGGGGGCGTCGAGCAGGATCACGGAAGCGATGGTCTTCATGTCCTTGTGGTTGGCGTAGCTCCAGACGACTTTCTTCTCCGGCGTGACCTCGAGCAGGTGCGGCGCCTTGCCCAGGTTGCCGTGGCCGAGCCAGTTGCACAGCACCGTGTTGCCGTTCGCCAGGCGGTGCACGCCGGCGACGAACTTGAGCGGCGCGCCGGGCAGATCCTTGTTCGAGAGCTGCCAGACCGCTTTCCCCGCGGCGTCGTATTCGATCAGGCCCGGCTCCTTGAGCTTGTCGGCCAGCGTGATCAGTGTATTGCCATTCGGCAGGCGGATGGCGCTGTGCGGCGAACTGGGCGCCTTGAATTCGCGGAGGCGCTTCCCTTGCGCATCGTATTCCCGCACGATCTGCTCGCCGTAGTGCGCCACCAGATAGTTGCCGTTGGGCAGCTCGCGCGCATTGCGGATGTAGCCGTGGCCGCCATCCTTGCCCTCCGGCAGCAGCTTGATTTCGCTGACGATTTTTCCGGAGGGATCCACATGCAGCAGGCGCCCCGCATTACACTCGCCGACGAATGTGTTGCCATTGGGCAGCCGCTGGCAGGCGTAGATTTCGCTCTTTGATTCATATTTGAACACGACCTTCTTCTCGCGCGTCACTTCCAGCACGCCGTGTCCGGTGGTGAAGAGCAGGTTTCCGTTTGCCAATACCCAGAAATCATTGCAGTGCGATGCCGGGTGTTCCCATGTCACCGCGCCATCCGCGCCAACGAGGAAAACTTTCCCGCCGGTGTAATCCGCGCAGGCGAACACATGGTTCTCCGCCGCCCGCAGCGGCAGCGCGAGCAACAGCAGGGCAAACAGCAGGCTGGTTTTTGCGTTTTTCATTTTGCTTTCCTTTGGTGCTTTCCCCGGCGCCGCCTCTTGGCGAAGCCGGGTTCGGCGTTCGATGTTGGATGTTCAGTTCGGGTTCGCCAGGTCGGAGACCCGGCCTACAAAGCAGCCATGGCTTTCTTTTGTGGGCGGGGCTTCCAGCCCCGCGGAAATGTTATGGCAGTGGCTCGCGGGG